>JAHJJI010000015.1 GCA_018823025.1 Gammaproteobacteria bacterium
CGCGCGGAGAGGTCATTTCTGTAGCTGATGCGCCGGCAAGTGTGGCCGACCAGTTTGAATGCACGATTATCTGGATGCACGACGCTCCCTTGTTTTCGGGGCGGTCGTATTTGCTCAAGACCGGGCCCCAAACGGTTACAGCCACGGTTACCGATATCAAATACCAGATGAGCATGAGCTCTCCGGAACACCTGGCGGCAACAAAACTGGAGAAAAATGCCGCCGGCGTGTGCAACATCAGTGTAAACCGGCCGGTCACCTTCAAGTCCTATAATGAAAATCGGGAGATGGGTGGCTTCATCCTGATCGACCGCGTGAGCAACCGCATCGTCGGGATGGGCTTGCTGCACTTTGCCCTGCGCCGTGCACAGAACATCCACATGCAGCATGTCGACGTGGATAAGATCGCCCGTGCGGTGAGCAAGCAGCAAAAGCCTTGCATGCTATGGTTCACCGGTCTTTCTGGCTCGGGGAAATCCACTATCGCCAATCTGGTGGAAAAGAGGCTGCACGCCATGGGCTGCCACACTTATCTGCTTGATGGCGACAACGTGCGTCACGGCCTGAACAAGGATCTTGGTTTTACCGAGGTTGACCGGGTAGAGAATATTCGTCGCGTGGCGGAAGTCGGCAAGTTGATGGTGGATGCCGGCCTGATCGTCCTGGCCGCATTCATTTCCCCTTTTCGGTCGGAACGCCGTTTGGCACGGGAACTGCTCGAAGAGGGCGAATTTGTCGAAATATTTGTTGATGTTTCACTTTCGATTGCCGAGCAGCGCGACCCGAAAGGGCTTTATCGCAAAGCCCGAAGCGGGCAGTTGAAAAACTTTACCGGGATCGACTCGCCTTATGAGACGCCTCAAGCACCTGAAATCCACCTCGATACAGTTTCAATGACACCTGATCAGGCGGCCGAGTTGGTCGTGGCAACTATTCACAGCCCATGACGGGCTAACGGACTATTTTTTCTATAAACCCCAGCCACAAAACCGGGATAAAACTCAGGGCCCTATAATTCCGGGTTTACGTTACCGGAATTAAGTCATGGCTTCTTGTAACCTGCTTATGCAGCATCCTCCCTGCGTGGCGGTGAATCAATCGTGTGATTCAACCATGCTTGAGCAAAACGGATGCCCATCGCCACCGTAATTACAAATCCGGTTTGAACAACCGCCCAGCGCACAAACAACTTTCCCTCCGCCATCAAATGCGACCGATCCGGGCCAAGTAGGAATTGCGCACCCGAGAAAACATTGCCGTATTTTTCTACCTGTGATTCCAAGCCAAGATTAAGCAGCAACCAACCCAGTGGAACTGAAACAACGCATACCACTCCGGCTAACATCAGCGGGCGTAGACGCATCGGCACACGTGCGCACAACACCGCCACGGCGCAACACAACCCTAACAACGCATAGAGATAACCGCCGCCGCCCCACCCCATCGGACCATCGCGTGCGATGAGTTCATTAAGATTGTCGGTAGACGACCAATCGAAAGCAATCGCTTTGGCCAGCCATAACCAAAGCAGGGTGCTCATAAGTAATGCAAAAGCTCGCTGTACTGTCAGTACATTGCCACGGCGCAAACCAACAAGAAACAGCATCACCCCCAAAAAAACAGGCAGTGGGCTATAGAGCGCTGCAAAACGTACCGGCCGTTCTATAAAATTAATCACATTCGTACCCAGCATGAGAAATATTTGTCGCCACCCATCGCCCCAAATACCCCGATCGACCACAAACCAATACAGATTATTAGATCCGGCTATATCCCCGATACTTTCCTGAGTAACGCTCCCGGAAAGTAATAGCAAGCTAACCAGGCTAGCAAAAAAAGCCCATAACGGAAGGCTTAAATAAGGGGTGCTGCTGTTTGCAAACTTATGGCCTGCCAGAGCCGCGCCCCCCCCAACCCAGAGCAACGCAATTGCGAACACCATCAGAAAGAAAAAGTTGCCATCACCGAGAAACAGCTCTCGCACGTTATAAGGCACTCCAGGCACTCGCAGTATTGCCCACATTAATACCGCCATACTTAGAATGCTAATTCCCAGCGTTGCAAGCCAGCCTATGCGAGGCATGGAATCCAGTATTTTCATTCTTCTTGCACTAGGTTTGGCCACTTCTCTCAGGGGGTGTGTGGGCGGAAACTGATTATGCTGCTGGCGTTGTAGCATCATTAATAACCAGCCAATCAATAAAATTAAAATCGGTTCCGTTATATCCGCCGTACGGCCAAGCAATAACATCTGGGTCAACTCGAGCAAACACGCCCACAGCATCAGACCCGCCATAACTCCACTGATGCGGCCCACCATCTTTTGTGCAAACCACAATAGTCCGGCATAAATAAAAAGTGATTGCGCCACTCCCTGCACATTCACCTCCATAGATCCCTTCAGCATGGTGGCGAAAGGTATGCTGTTAAAGCTTCCGCCGGACATAGGTGAAAATGGCGATAAGGTTACTATCGTCCACGCAACAAATAACCCCAAGAAGGCGAAGTTAAATCGTTCCTTGCCATGTGAGGTGGAGACAAACAACCACGCAAGATAACCGGCCAATAATCCGGCCAATGTCGAAGCATCCAGTGCCAAATGCACAATAATCAACTTGCCAGCCAGTACCAGCACAAGCAACCCGAACAACCACTTGGCCGGCTGTAGCACCAGTGTTGCAAGCGCGCTCCCGGCGGCCAGTATGCCGGCCGCATGCACCATGAAATCAGGAAATGAGAAATCAATCCCGTACATTAATGGCTTTAGCGCATCCTTGAGCTTCTGCAAATCAAGAGACGGAACCAGCGGTGACAGTTCGGCAAGCAACCACAATATCAACAAACTCAATGGAGCAAGTGAAGCTGAAGGAATGGTCAATTTACCTCCGGCAGCACGGCCAACTACCATATGCGCGACTACGATACCGAGCCCAGTTCCTGCCATATTCCATACCACATCCACCAACGCCGCAGACCGTGAAGGCAGCCAGACTTGGGCTAACTGAAGGGAAAAGGCCAGAATGAATGCTAGCGTCAGCACCATTGCATCGCGAACGATGGTATTGCGTATTGATACCGACCAGATGCCAACCAATCCGAATGGAAAGAAAAGTAAGATGTTGCCCAACACATCGCCACTGGAAGTGAACAAACTCCAGTCATAAAGAAAAGCCCTCCATGCAGATGGAGGTGGCGCTGTAATATCGAGCGGGTACAAGGAACCGTACGCGATCAGAAGAGAAATTATCAAGAATGGCTTGTACATTTTCATAGGAAACGTGCCACGCGAATTTTTGTTGCGAATGTCACGAAAAAACATCCAGGCTTCTTCCCGGGAGTGCCGGTGGAAGTGCAGCGGTACCAGATTGCCGTAAACGACAAAGGCCGTGTACACGAATGTGGTCTTCGGGCGACGGGTGTTTCAGGCATGACTGTCATCCGAGTAAGAAGGGCGCATTTTCACGGTTTCCTGTTTTTGCTGAGCGCCCAACCAGGGTTGCGGCCTTCGCCTGCGTAGGCGCCGACGAAAGAGCCCTTCCGATTGTCGCCGTTGAAATCAAGATCCCAACCTTCATAGCCATGCAGCAAGCGGGTCTTCATGTGTAAGTTTTTCAGCCTGCCCGGACGCGGATACAGGTCCAGCTTTCCCAGAGGGCCAAAAGGCGCATTGAGGTATCTTCCCGCTACTTCGTAGTGCTTGGCCAAGTTTGCCGATGATGCCCCCACGGGAAGCGATAGCGGCGGCCCGCCAAACACCGCATTGCCCACCACGAACTGGTTATACTCAGGGTCGCCTTCACGTCTCAAAAGTACAATGCCATTTTTAGACGCAACAATTGTATTGTAGAACACGCGGATGGTTCGTGGCGTGTCGTTGTGAGGTTGAATCCGGATCGCGTCGCCCGCGTGATTCACGAACAGATTGTTGTACAAGGCGACATTCCCCTCGCCCTGGAAGAGTGACTCACCAGGGTTCTGGTAGAAAAAATTGCCATGGACGAGATAGATATCATTGCTGCCTAGGCCCACCGGCGGAAAGTGTCCTACCAGCACGTTCGGCCTGGCCATAGGGCCATTCGATGCACCCTGTTCCTTGCTGAACACATTGTCGCGAATGAGGGTTACGCTGCGTACCTGCGGCATTGCCTGTAGATCCGGGCGCTGGTTCTGGTGTTTGATCTGCAGGTTGTAACCGATCGTATCCAGAATCACGTTGTGCTCGATCAGGCCGCCAATAAATGGGGCGCTGCCATCAGAGTTGCCCAAATAAATGCCTGTGCCGGCGCCCACAATCCGGTTTTTCCGAATCACCCAGCCCCATGCCGGACATTTGGTGGAGATGCCCACGGTCTGCTGGTTATTGCCATGGCCACGGATATCCAGGTTCGCAAGAGTAATATGATGCGCCCACTGTGCATGGCCTTCGCATTTCACGCCATCCACCGGCAGGCCCGCACCATCGAGTGTCAGGTTCCGCATAGTCACATGGCTGGAGTTTACAATGCTGACGGTGTTGCGCCCTGCATGCGCCAGGAGGATGGCTGGCAACGCGTCGTCAGGACCGGTGACCACGATGGGCGCTTGCGCGGTTCCGTTCAGATTGTGAATTGGTAGCCCGCGTTCATAAATGCCCGGGGAAAGAGTCAGCCGATCACCTGGCGCGAGCTCGTGAAGCAAGGCCACATAGGTATCTGGTGTTGCAGTGTATGCAGTGCCGCCTGCCGCCGTGTTGGCCAGGAGTATTGTGCCTATCACAGCAAGCATCGGTTTGATCATCGACAAGATGCTGTGATTGTCTGAATGGTTATGGGTGGACGTTTTCATTGGAAAATGTATGAAGTCATCTTACATTGGCTTTGTGAAGGCGTGTTTGCTTAAATAAAGTGGCGGCAGATTACAGGATGGCCTTGCCGAAGGTGACGACAAGAAAGTACTGAATGCCTTGATGGAAGAGCATTCGATGGTATTCAGACACCCTCGGGGCGCGGGGAAGGCGTGC
>JAHJJI010000016.1 GCA_018823025.1 Gammaproteobacteria bacterium
GCTGAAATCGAGAAAGCCGAGATCGACCTCTTTCTTGATCTTGTAGGCGTAGTCGCCAGACAGCAGCACCCAGGAGATATGGGTTTCAACCACCTCGACCGGTTCTCCTAGGATGCTGCGGAGCGCGGTAACCAGAATTTCCTGACGGGCGAGTGGCCTGCTCATCCGCTTTACTCTAAAAACGGCGATTCACCGCAGAGGACGCAGAGGAAAACAAGGAATTGCCAAGCTTTGCCTAGGCACTTATTAGGAAAGTGCAATTTTACGTCAAGCATTTGAACTCCTCCGCGTCCTCTGCGGTTCAATAGCTTTTTCCAGGTTTACAGGCTACGGGTAACCCGCTTGATAGCCGAATCTTCCTCGCTGGTGGTGATAGCGAAGCCAAGCGTCCCGACCAGCTTGAGCATGTTGTGATTGCTCGCCAGCACTTCGCCTTCCATGGTTTTCAGACCCCTGGTGCGCGCCGCGTCCATCAGGCTGCCCATCAGCTTGTGGCCGATTGCCTTGTGCTGCCACTGGTCGCTCACCACCAGGGCAAATTCGCAGGATTCACCGTCGGGGTTGATGGCGTAGCGGCAGACGCCGATTTCCACTTCCTTGCCGCTTTCTTCGGTCACGGCAATCAGCGCCATTTCGCGGTCGTAGTCTATCTGCGTGAAGCGCGCCAGCATGGTCTGGGAGAGCTCCTGCAGGGTGTTCATGAAGCGGAAGTATTTGGCCTCGGCCGACAGGTTGCGCACAAATTCCTGCACCATTTCGGCATCCTCCGGGCGGATCGGTCGGATGGTGATTTCCGTGCCGTCCGGCAACTGCCAGTTGGTGACCAGATGGGAAGGGTAGGGGTAGATCGCCATATGGGCATAGCGGTCGCCTGAGACCGGGGCGAAGTCCACCATCACGCGCGCATCTGCTGCCAGTGCGCCGTTCTCGTCGACGATCAGCGGGTTGATGTCCATCTCCTTGAGCCAGGGCAGCTCGCATACCATCTCTGAAACGCGCAGCAGCAGGCTTTCCAGTGCCTCCCTCTGGATTGGCGGCATGTGGCGGAAGGCACCGAGCAGTTTAGAGATGCGCGTGCCGGCAATCAGTTCGCGCACCAGAAAGCTGTTCAGGGGCGGCAACGCAACGGCGCGGTCTCCCAGTACTTCTACCGTGGTGCCGCCGGCGCCGAAGGTGATCACCGGACCGAATACCGGATCGGAGGTCACGCCGAGCATCAACTCGCGGCCATTGGGCTTGACCACCATCGGCTGGATGGCGATGCCGTCGATGTGCGCCTCTGGCCGGTTTTTCTTCACCTCGGTGATGATGTCCTGATAGGCGGCGCGCACGGCAGGTGCGTTCATCAGGTTGAGTTTGACGCCGCCGGCATCGGATTTGTGCGTGATGTCGGGCGAGTTGACTTTCATTGCCACCGGGTAACCGAGTTGCTGGGCCAGAAGCAGTGCCTCGCCGGGGGAGCGGGCGATGACGGTGCTCGCCACCGGGATGCGGAAAGCGGCCAGCAAGGCCTTGGATTCCATTTCAGAAAGCACCTTGCGCCGTTCGGACAGTACGGTTTCGATCAGCATGCGTGCGCCCTCCACGTCCGGTTCGTCGCGGTGCGAAAGCGGGCCGGGAGTCTGTGCCAGCAGGCGCTGGTTGCGATAGAAGGCGGTGATGTAGGAGAAGGCCTCGACCGCGGATTCAGGCGTGCTGAAGGTGGGGATACGTGCCTGGGCAAATGCTGCTCTTCCTGCCTTGATCTGGATGTCGCCCATCCAGCAGGTCAGCAGCGGCTTCTTGAAGCGGCTGGCGATTTCTATCAGTGTCAGGGCTACTTCGAGCGGGTTGGTCATCGCCTGGGGGGTGAGGATAACCAGCACGCCGTCCACGCCTGAATCTTCCATGCACAGGGTGACTGCGTCGCGGTAGCGTTCCGGCGTGGCGTCGCCGATGATGTCCACCGGGTTGTTGTGCGACCATGTGGCGGGCAGCACTTTGTTCAACTGCTCGATGGTCTCGTCGGACAGACTGGCAACGGTTACGCCCAGATCGACCGCATGGTCGATCGCCATCACACCCGGCCCGCCGCCGTTAGTGACGATGGCCAGCCGGTTACCGCTGGAGCGGTGGGGAGAGGCAAGCGCCTTGGCTGCAGAAAACAGCTCGCCGATCGACATCACGCGCACTACGCCGGCGCGGCGCACGGCGGCGTCGAACACGTCGTCGGAGCCGACCAGCGCGCCGGTGTGCGACATCACCGCCTTCGAGCCGGCGGCATGACGCCCGACCTTGACCACGAACACCGGCTTGGAGCGGGCGGCGGCACGCAGGGCGCTCATGAAACCGCGCGCCTTGTGGATGCCCTCGATGTAGATCAGGATGCTTTCGGTTTGCGGGTCTGATGCCAGATAGTCGAGAATTTCACCGAAATCCACGTCGGCCGAGGTGCCCATCGAAACCACGCTGGAGAAGCCAATGTCGTTGGCTGGCGCCCAGTCCAGGATAGCCGTGCAGAGCGCGCCTGATTGCGATACCAGCGCGAGCTTGCCGGGCTTGACGTTGCCCTTGAAGAAAGTGGCGTTGAGGCCGATGCCGGTGCGCATGATGCCCAGGCAGTTGGGGCCGATGATGCGTACGCCGTAAGTTCTGGCGTTGGCCAGCATGGTGCGTTCGATTTCGGCGCCACGGGCGCCAATTTCGCTAAAACCGGCGGATAGCACCACCGCAGCGCGCACGCCGTGCTTGCCGCAGGCTTCGATGACGTCGGGCACGGTTGCTGCATTGGTGCAGATCACCGCCAGTTCAACCGGCTTGCCGATTTCCTCGATCGATGCGTAGGCTTTTTTCCCCTGCACCTTCTTGTGGTTCGGGTTGATCGGGTAAAGCGACCCCTTGAAGCCGCTTTCCAGCATGTTTTTGAATACGATAGCTCCCACCGAGTCGGCGCGGTCGCTGGCGCCGATGATCGCGACCGATTTGGGGGAGAAAAGGGTACTGAGGTAATGTTGTCCCATGGGCTTGCACTCGTTGTTGTTTAGGTTAAATATATAATTAAGGGAGATGAATGAGCGAATTCGGCGTGTTCAGTTTCTTTCTTCTATTTTAGTTGACGGCACGATTTCAGGTGTGACAATTGCATACTGCTTATATTACTCATCCGGATTGCCTCAAGCACGACATGGGGGCGGATCATCCGGAATGTCCGGCGCGACTTCGCGCCATCGAAGACCAGTTGATTGCTTCCGGGTTGCTGTCCTTCCTTCAGCACCATGATGCGCCGCTGGCCACGTTCGAGCAACTGGCGCGGGTGCACAAGCCGCATTACATCGAAGCCGTGCAAGCCGCAGCGCCCCGGCATGGGCTGGTTTACCTCGATCCGGACACGGCGATGAACCCGTTCACGCTGAATGCCGCTCTGCGCGCTGCCGGCGCAGTAGTACTGGCGACTGATCTGGTGCTGGAGCGCAAGGTTGAGAACGCCTTTTGTTCCATCCGCCCGCCCGGTCACCATGCCGAATCGGGCCGCGCCATGGGCTTCTGCCTGTTCAATAACGTGGCCGTCGGCGTCGCCCACGCCATTGAGCGCCATGGCCTGAAGCGCGTTGCCATTGCTGATTTTGACGTCCATCACGGCAACGGCACCGAGGAAATCTTCCACGACGATCCCCGCGTCATGCTGTGCTCAACCTTTCAGTCCCCTTTTTATCCCCACTGCGGCGCCGACAGCGGCAACGACCACATCATCAACGTGCCGCTACCGGCAGGAACGGATGGCGCTGCGTTCCGTCAGGCGGTGAGCGAGCGCTGGTTGCCCGCTCTGGAAAGATTTCAGCCCGAAATGCTGTTCATCTCCGCCGGCTTCGACGCCCACTGGGAGGATGACATGGCGATGTTCAAACTGAAGGAAGCCGATTACGCCTGGGTGACGCAGCAGGTCAAGGATGTCGCGGAAAAACATGCCCAGGGTCGGATTGTGTCTGCGCTGGAGGGGGGTTATGAGCTACACGCATTGGGCCGCAGCGTGGTGGCGCATATCAAGGTGCTGAGTGGTCTGTAACGCTATTCAGGTCGTGGCTTTGACGTATTTTTTCTGGGTGAATTGCTCAACCAGTAATGGGCTTTCCTGTTGACTGACTGCCAGGTTCAATTGTCCAGATAGTTCACCAGTTGCCCACTTGTCTGGCGCAGGATTTAGATTAAGGGCCTACGGGAACGTAGACCCTTTTGTTTTATTTTCCCTGTATGCGATTCAGATAATCGATCAATGCGAGGATGCGTCCGCGTATGAAAGACTCCGGGTCGTAGGGGTAGTCGTCGTAGTGCTGCGCACCCTTGATGCTATAGTTTTTTCCCCATATGGGCATTTCCCGTATTCCATGGGCTTTCACTTGCTGTCTGCCGTCAATCACTTCATAGATACGGGCAACAGGGAATACGCCGCCGTTATTCCTGGACAGCACTGTCAGGTCGGTTACGCGGCTTTTGAGTGTTTCCGCAGAGGGTCCATCTCCTTTTCCCGTGGTGCCATGACAACTGGCGCAGTTGGTCATGTATTCATTTTTTCCGATATCAAATTTATCGGCAGCGCAGGATAGGCTAGCGAAGCCTAGCATTACCGAAACGATCACCGATGATTTAATCGCAATCCATAGGCATTTCATGATTTTTCCTTTGTGAGGTGCGCATAATAGAAATTATAGGTGATTTTTCTGGGTATATTTTGCTGCCCGGCAGGTAGGGTCATGCAGGAAGGTCTGGAAAGGCGAAGAATTGCAGGATTCAACGGTATCACTGTTTTTTTAGTCGCTTGCTGTGTTTGTGCAGGCTTTGAGTCAGCTCCGAGATGATTTCCGCGGCGGCTTTGATGATCTGGTTTGAGCCGAAACCGGCTTTGGTCATTTCGCGATAGAACGATTTGGCGACAATCTTCGCCATCTGGTCCGGATTCTGAGAGGCGGTGAACAGGGCGTTGCCGAAGGTTTTATCCGCTCCGGCAGCCAGGGTGATCTGGGCGAACCGGGAATTCAGGATGTTTTGCAGCTGGATGACCTGGATGGACCGGCCGATGAACAAGGCCACGATGTCGAGCAGATTTAGATCATTCAGGTTGAACGGGCGCGGATGCTTCGGGCTGTTGACGTTGACCACGCCGATGATCTTGCCGTTGATCAGGATCGGGGAGGAAATCATGCTCTTGCGCGGGTCGTGAAGCTGGCGAGCTACTTGCGCGAATTCCGATTGCGTGATGTCCTTGATCAGGAGCGACTTGCCGGTGGCGAGGACATGCCCGGAAATGCCTTCTCCCTGTTTGACCGGGCTTTGGTAGGCGCTGGCTGGCAAATTGCCAAAGTTGGCGCAGACGCGCAGTCGCAACTCTTCGAATTCATCATCGTTCAACAGCATGATGGAGCAGTTTTCCGCGTTGAGGATCTTGGCCGCCATTGCCGCGAGCTGATAGAGATTCTCGTCCAGGGTGCCCTCGGATTCGAGGAAATTGGACAGGTCGAGCAGTTTGGCTAGCGGATTTTCTTCATTGCTCATGGCCGTCTTCCTGCGTCCTCTTTTTTTTTTCGCGACAGGCCGGCGCCGCGTTGGCCCCGAACCTTTGCCTGTTTTATAGGTTTAGACCAGAAGCTTGTTTTGAGCAAGGTTTTAAAAAATCAAAGTCTTTGGCATTGCCACAAGACATATGCTTCAGCTATTTGGCAAAGAAATGTCAATTCAGGAGGGGGCTCGACCTTGTTCGAGTGAATGCCCTCCGTTTGGAATGAGCGTAGGTTTGCCATTCCCGCTCGTCTCCTCGTCATTCCAGCCACTCACGTCCAACTATCTCCAGCCTGTTATTGAAGCGATAAACAAGGGGTACACCCGAAGGGACTTCCACCTGCTCAATCGCGTCAGGGGTGATCTTCTCAAGATGCATGATCAGACTGCGCAGGGTGTTGCCATGGCTGATCACAAGCAACCTCAGGTTGGCTGTCAGACGGGGTGCCAATACTTCGTGCCAATAAGGCAACAAGCGCTGCTGGCAGTCGGAAAGGCTCTCGCTGCGCGGCAGCAATGCCGTGTCGATGTCGGCATAGAGCGGATCGAAACCCGGATAACGAGGATCACTCAATTCCAGAGGCGGTGGCGGTTCGAAATAACCGCGCCACCAGCGGCGTGAGTTCTGCTCACCCCATGTGGAAAATATCTCCTGTTTGACCAAGCCCTGCAACTGGCCGTAGTGGCGCTCGTTCAGACGCCAGCTTGAATAGCGCGGTATGCTCGCATGGCACGCTGCAGCGAGCAGGCTGTCAGCGGTCTGGTGGGTGCGCTGCAACACCGAGGTGTGCACCTCGTCGAACACCAGGCCTTCGGCAGCAAGTCGCCTGCCTGCTGCTGCAGCCTGCGCCACACCCTGCTCGGTCAAAGGAATATCGGTCCATCCGGTGAAGCGGCTGGTCAGGTTCCAATCACTGCTACCGTGTCGAACAAGAACCAGCAAACGCTCCGCTTCCTTCATTCGACCGACTCCATCAGCACTCTGGCCAGATGGTGGTGGTCATCCCATGCCTCCAGATGCCAGCCCTGCCCATCGAAATGAAACCAGTTGAGGGCGCAATTGGGAATGACAAAATCGCGCGGGGTATGCAGCGGCCTGCCGGTGGCTCTGCGGTAGACAATGTCGAGTACACCTGCGTGGCTGACGGCGATGATGGTCTGTCCGGTGTGATGCCTGACCAGATGATCGATTGCATCGCCGACACGCACGGCAAAGCGACTCAGGCTTTCACCCGTTTCAAAGTCGTATTCGAGATCACGCTCCATATAGCGGGCGTACGCGTCGGGATAGCGTGTCGCCCCCTCGGCCGCAGTAATCCCCTGAAATATTCCGTAATGGCGCTCGCGCAGTTGCGGCATGTCGACGACTTCAAGTCCGCACCTTGCTGCCGCCATCAGTGCGGTCGCGTGGGCGCGGCTCAGGTCGCTGCTGTAGATGGCGCTGAAATCATGATGGGCGGCGTTGAAGGCCATCGCCAGTGCCTGATTGTGGCCGGTTTGGTTGAGCGGGATGTCGGTTTGCCCCTGAATACGCCTGGCGACGTTCCAGTCGGTTTCTCCATGGCGGATAAAGCAGATACGGGTGGGCATGGTTGAGTCGGATTGCTTTATGGATGTTACCGTTTTGCATAACCTGACGGTATTACACCGAGCGTAGTGCAACGAAGCAGCGTGTAAAACCGGTCAGAGTTAATGCGCTTGTTAGGTATATGGCAGCTCATTTTTCCTCTGTGGGTTGAGAAACGCCAGTGAACTTAAAAATGAGGTTGCTAAAGGGTTTATCCATTGGGCGAAAAACATAAGCTGCTGCTGCAGGCATTAACCCGTAGAAAAATCTTTCTTGGTTGTCCTGAGCAACAAATAGTACTAATACAACTATGATGGCAATGGTTGTTAGGGTATAAATAGCCCATGCTATTTTAGTATAGAAAATATACTTATCATTTTGATTGTTTGTCATGTTTTTCAATTCCTAGTAGATTTAAAATACTCTGGCCGCTTGCAGATGGGCTTCCAATATCGCTTCCTCAAACCCACCAGAGTATCAGGACCAAGCATTACAGCATTCGCACCGAAACGCAATATGCGGATCAAGTAATCCGTGCTGTATCAGCCTTCCTTGATATCCCCATCCAGGTAATACCACTGCCCCTTTTCGCGCACGAAGCGGCTGGTTTCGTGCAGCCGGTAGGCGCGGCCGCCGATCTTGTAGCGGGCAATAAATTCGACTTCGGCGTGGTTGTCGTCGGTTTGCTGGTGACATTTGACTTGCAGGCCGAGCCATTTGGGCCGGGGTTCGGCGTTGAGGTCCAGCGCGGCGGGGCGGGTGCTGGGGTGCCAGGTGGCGAGCAGGTAGGGTTCCTGCGCCAGGGTGTAGGCTGTGTAGCGCGAGCGCATCAGCGCTTCGGCGGTGGGGGCGGGGGTGCTGCTGCCGCTGCCACCGGTGTAGCGGCCGCAGCAATCTTCGTAACTGTAAGGCCGGCCGCAGGGGCAAGGCAGAGGCGTGCTCACCTGACTAGTTTGTGGAAAGTGCCCAGCCGTCGTCGGTCGATTTCGCCAGCCATCGTGGCTTCCAGTACGGCGCAGCCCGGCTCCACCAGATGGCGGCAATTGCTGAAGCGGCAATGGCCGAGGTAGGGACGGAATTCGACGAAGGCGTGGGCGATGTCCATCTCGTTGACGTGACTCAGGCCGAATTCCTGCAGGCCGGGCGAGTCGATGATATGGCTGTCGTCATCAAGGTGGTAGAGGCGTGCATGGGTGGTGGTGTGCTTGCCGGAATTCAGCGCCTGGGAAATCTCGCGTGTGTGCGCCTGCGCCGCCGGCAGCAGAGCGTTGATGATGCTCGATTTTCCCATGCCGGATTGCCCCACCAGCACGCTGGTTTCGCCCTGTAAATAGGGGCGCAGCGGGCTGATATCCTGTCTGGCTGAGAGAGTGACGAGGGGATAGCCGAGGTCGCGGTACAACTTGAGTTTCTCGAGTGAGGCCTGGGTTGCTTGCTCCAGGTCGCACTTGTTGAGCACGATAACGATCTTGAGCGAGGCCGCCTCGGCCGCGATCAGGCAGCGGCTGACCAGATCCTCGTAGAAGGCCGGCTCTGCCGCCACCACGACGATGATCTGAGTGACGTTGGCGGCAATGATTTTTTCCTTGAATTCATCGGAGCGGAACAGCAGTGAGGACCGCGTGTCGATCGACTTGATCACACCCTGGGCGGTGCCGGTCATCTCGATCTGGAGCCGGTCGCCGCAGGCGATGCCGCCTTTCTTGCCGCGAGTGACACAGGAAACGATGCCCTCAGGCGTTTCGACATCGAAGTGCCTGCCGAAGGCGGCGACAACCTGGCCGTGCTGTATCTTCCCCATCTAATGGGTAAACAAGGCGTCTATCTTCGCCGCGCAGAGGAAGTCGTTTTCGGACAGGCCGTTGACGTCATGGGTGTGATATCGCACCCGACATTGGTTGTAGCCCACTTCAAGGTCGGGGTGGTGATCTTCTCGATGGGAAACCCAGGCGGCAGCATTGACGAAGGCCATGGTCTGGTAATAGTCATCGAAGCGGTAGGTCTTGCTGATTTTACCGTCGGCATACTCCCAGCCGTCTTCCAGCGTGCCCAGTCGCTGCGCAATTTGCTCTGAGCTTAACGGGCTCATGGGTTTATCCTTGAAACAGCATGGCCACAGAGTTCACAGAGAATAAAATCTGAAGCAGCGGCAATTTGTCGATCTCTGTGCACTCTGTGTTCTCTGTGGCAATAAATGAGTTATTTGAAATGGTAGTAGGCGTTGTTGAGGTAGGCTGCAGCGTGGTTTTCTTCATCAGGAAACCAGTTCGCCCCGACATTGGCATTACAGTTGCGGATGCGAGCCTGGAGTTGCTGCGGATTTTTTACTTTGCGTTCAAGACGGGAGTATATGGCCGAACCGTCGCCGCCGGTCATGGAAACATGGCAGCTGACGCAGGATTTGTCGTGCAGGGTTTTGCCGACCTTGGCATCGCCCTTGGGAAAGGGATTGGCAAGCGCAGGCGCGCTGACGAGCAGCAGACTAATGAGCAGTGTAATAAATTTCATGTAAACCTCCGTGGGTGGGTGTTACTGAATATTAGCATGAGCCTGAAGCTGTGCAATGCGGATCGCCGCCGGTGGATGCGAATCGTAGAACGCCGAGTGCAATGGGTCTGGGGTGAGGGTAGAGGCGTTGTCGTTGTAGAGCTTGACTAGCGCCCGCACCAGATCGTCGGCGCTGGCATTTTTTGCAGCATAGCGGTCGGCCTCGAATTCGTGCTTGCGCGAATAAAAACTCATCAGCGGCTGCAGCAGAAAAGTGAACACCGGCATCGCCAGCAGGAACAGCAGTAGCGCCGTGGCCGTGCCTGGCGTGGCGACGCCGAGGCCGTGGTAAAACCATTCCTTGTCCATCAGCCAGCCGAGCAGCCATAGTCCAGCCAGGCTCATGGCGGCCATCAGGACGATGCGCTTGATGATGTGACGGTGCTTGAAGTGGCCGAGTTCGTGGGCCAGTACTGCAACGATCTCGTCGTGGCCGAGTCGAGTCAGCAGGGTGTCGAAAAACACAATTCTCCGTGATTTTCCGAAGCCGCTGAAATAGGCGTTGCCATGCGTGCTGCGTCTGGAGCCGTCCATCACGTAGAAGCCCTGTGCGTGGAAGCCGCATTTCTGCAGCAAATGTTCGACTTGCTCTTTCAGCGTCGAATCCTCAAGCGGCGTGAACTTGTTGAACAGCGGCGCGATGAAGGTGGGGTAAACCGCCAGCACCAGCAGGTTGAATCCCATCCACGCGCTCCAAACGTAGAACCACCAGTATTCACCCATCTGCCCCATCAGCCAGAGTACGCCGAGCAACAGTGGAATGCCGAGCGCCGCGCCGAGGAGCATCTGCTTGGCGAGGTCGGTGAAAAACAGAGCCGGTGTCATCTTGTTGAAACCGAAGCGTGCGTCAATGCCGAAGGCGCTGTAGAACCCCAGCGGAATTTCAACTAGAGTTAAAACAGCGAATACGCTCAGAATCAGCGCCGTGCCCTGCCACAGCCCCGGTCCGAGCAGGCCGTGCCACAGGTCGTACAGTAACTCGATCCCGCCGCCCAGGGTGAAGGCCAGCAGCAGGGCGGTTTCCAGCACGAGGTGCAGATTGCTCATGCGGGTTTTGGCTATGCTGTAATCAGCGGCTTTCTGGTGCGATTCCAGATTGATGCGGTCGGCAAAATCCTGCGGCACGCTGGCACGGTGTGCCTGGATATGACCGATGTGGCGTTGTGCGAGCCAGTAGCGCAAGAGTACGGAGATTGTCAGTGCAGCGAGGAAGATCAGGGTAAATGTCATGGAGTCACGTGTGGTTTCGGGCTAAAATACATAACTTTAGGTTACTAGGTTTCCATTATGGCACAAGACAGCAATCGCCTCATCTGGATCGACATGGAGATGTCCGGGTTGGTTCCCGAGCGGGATCGCATCATCGAAATCGCGCTGGTGATCACCGACTCCAATCTGGAGACCATTGCCGAGGCGCCGGTACTGGTCGTGCACCAGTCCGATGAAGTGCTGAATGGTATGGACGCCTGGAACACGGCGACTCATGGCAAATCCGGCCTGATTGACAAGGTCAAGGCATCGAAACTGGATGATGCCGCCGTCGAAGCCCAACTGATCGAGTTTCTGAAGGAGTACGTGCCGGCGAAGAAATCGCCAATGTGCGGTAATTCGATCTGCCAGGATCGCCGTTTCATGGCGAACTACATGCCCAAGCTCGAAGATTATTTTCACTATCGCAACCTCGACGTGAGCACCCTGAAGGAACTGGCCAAGCGCTGGCGGCCGCAGGTTTACGGCGGTTTCAAGAAGGAGAACAACCATACCGCGCTGGCCGATGTGTATGAATCCATCGGCGAGATGAGGTATTACCGGGAGAATTTCCTTCGGCTGGAATAAAGTATTAACCGCAAAGGACGCAAGGGTTCGCAAAGGAAAGGCAAAGACATGCCAACCTGATTGCTTTTGCGAGTTGGGCGACAGGTCGCCCATCCCTGCATGCCCCGCTTCCTTCGCGTCCTTTGCGGTGGAAGATTCTTGCAGATTATTGTTGTTTGGAATTTAAGGAATCAGCATGAAGCAGGGCAACACTTTCGTTATCGAGGTTAACCCGAAGATTCCGCGCAAGCTGTTGCGCCTGGAGGAGCTTGCCAATAACCTCTGGTACGGCTGGGACAAGCCGACCCGGACATTGTTTGCGCGCCTGCATCCCGGCTTGTGGGACGCGGTCGGACACAACCCCAAGGTGTTCCTGCGCCGGGTGGACGAAAAACGCCTGGTGGAAGCGGCGGAAGACCAGGTGTTTCTGGCCACCGTCAATCGCGTGCTGTCGGCTTACGATACCTACCACAACGAGCCGCTACGTCGCGGCAGCAATCACGAGCAGTTCAAGGAAGGCGATCTGATCGCCTATTTTTGCGCCGAATTCGGCTTTCACGAAAGTTTCCCGATCTATTCCGGCGGCCTCGGTATTCTTGCCGGCGACCACTGCAAGTCGGCGAGTGATCTGCGCCTGCCTTTCGTTGCGGTTGGACTGCTTTACCGCCAAGGCTATTTTTCCCAGATTATCGACGGCGAAGGCAATCAGATCGCCACTTATAGCGATTCGGATTTCGAAGACCTGCCGATCCTTCCCGCTCTGGGGGAGGATGGCAAAGAGATGCACGTTTACGTCGACCTGCCGGGGCGGATTGTGAAGGCCAACGTGTGGCAGGTGCGGGTCGGCCACATCATGCTGTATCTGCTCGATACCGACCTGGAGGAAAATACGCCCGAGGATCGCAATATTACCCACCAGCTTTACGGCGGCGACAGCAATATGCGCATCATGCAGGAAATCGTTCTTGGCGTCGGTGGTGTACGTGCGCTCAGAGCGCTGGGGCTAAAGCCCACGGTGTGGCACATCAACGAAGGCTATGCCGCCTTCCTTGTGCTCGAGCGTGCTCGCTACCTGATTGCCGAAGGGCTGGATTTCGCCAGCGCGCTGGAAGCGGGTGCCGGCAATACCGTGTTTACCACCCACACGCCGGTGCCGGCGGGGCATGATCATTTCGCCGAGAACACGGTCTGCGACTACTTCGAGCACATGTGCCATGAGCTGAAAATCAGCCGTGAAGCATTTCTTGCTCTGGGCCGCACGCCGGATGGGCCGGATTTCAATATGACCGCCCTGGCGCTACGAGGCTCGCGCTTTCACAACGGCGTCAGCCGCATTCATGGCGAAGTATCCTCGCGTATCTGCGCCAGCCAGTGGCCGCAGTTGGTACCCGAGGAAAACCCGATGAGCTACGTCACCAACGGCGTGCACATGCCGACTTTCCTGGCGCAGGAATGGATCGACCTGTTCGACAACCAGTTTGGCTACGAGTGGCGCCATAATCTTACCGAGCAAGGCTACTGGGCGCGTATCGACGAGATTCCCGACCACCTGTTCTGGAGCGTGCGCCAGTCGCTCAAGTCGCAAATGCTCGAACTGGTGCGCTTTCGCATCAGCCAGCAGCATTTTCGCAACAACGGCTCCGAAGCCCACCTCGACAGGCTGCTGAAGCACATCGATCCCCTCAATCCGAACGTCCTCACTATCGGTTTCGCCCGTCGCTTTGCCACCTACAAGCGCGCCGCGCTGCTGTTCGAAGATCCGACCTGGCTGAGCCAGATTATTTCCGAGGCCGACCGTCCGGTACTGTTTATTTTTGCCGGCAAGGCCCACCCTGCCGACCGCCCGGGCCAGGATCTGATCCGGCATATTCAGGGGATGTCCCACATGCCGGAATTCGAGGGCAAAGTGCTGCTGGTGGAGGGCTACGATATGGGCCTGGCGCGCAGGCTGGTTGCGGGCGTAGACGTGTGGCTCAACAATCCGGTGTATCCGCTCGAAGCGAGCGGCACTTCCGGTATCAAGGCGGGCATCAACGGCGCGATCAATTTCTCTGTGCTGGACGGCTGGTGGGGCGAGGGCTA
>JAHJJI010000017.1 GCA_018823025.1 Gammaproteobacteria bacterium
GTACTGCAAGGCGTGCATGCCAACTACGAGATCGACCTGTTCCAGACTCTGATCCAGGCCGCCGCGCGGGAAACCCATTGCGTCGACCTCGACAGCCCGTCGCTGAAAGTGCTGGCCGACCATATCCGCGCCTGCTCCTTCCTCATTGCCGACGGCATCATCCCCGGCAACGAAGGCCGCGGCTACGTGCTGCGCCGCATCATTCGACGCGCCATCCGCCATGGCTACAAGCTCGGCGCCCGCGCCGCCTTTTTCCATAAGCTGCTGCCCGACTTGGCGGCGGAAATGGGGGATGCCTATCCGGAGCTGAAGCAGAATCAGAGCCGCATCAGCGAGGTGCTGAGGCTGGAGGAAGAGAGATTTTTCGCCACCATCGAGCACGGTATGGCGATTCTGGAGGCGGAACTCGGTGCGATGGCGCAGTCCGGCATCCAGGTGTTCAACGGCGAAACCGCCTTCAAGCTGCATGACACTTACGGCTTTCCGCTCGACCTGACCCAGGACGTGTGCCGCGAGCATGGCGTGACCGTCGATGCCGCGGCCTTCGATATCGCCATGGCGCGCCAGAAGGAACAGGCGCGTGCTGCCGGAAAATTCAAGATGGCGGCCAACCTGGAATACGATGGCCCGGCCACGGTCTTCAATGGCTACGAAACTCTGGAAGCCAAGAGCAACGTGCTGGCCCTGTACAAGGACGGTTCCCCGGTGAACGAACTGGTGGAAGGCGAGATGGGCGTGGTGGTGCTGGACAACACCCCGTTCTACGCCGAGTCCGGCGGCCAAGTGGGGGATAGAGGTGCGCTGCAAAGCGTGCACGGCATTTTCGCCGTGGAAGACACCCAGAAAATTCAGGCCAGCGTGTTTGGCCATCACGGCGTGGTGACGACCGGCAAGATCAGCGTCGGCAACAACGTGACCGCCCGGGTAGACACCCAGGCCCGTGCCCGCATCATGCGCAACCACTCGGCCACTCATCTGATGCACAAGGCCTTGCGTGAAGTACTGGGTTCCCATGTGCAGCAGAAAGGGTCGCAGGTGGATCCGGACAAGACCCGCTTCGACTTTGCAC
Source organism: Gammaproteobacteria bacterium (assembly GCA_018823025.1). GTDB lineage: Bacteria > Pseudomonadota > Gammaproteobacteria > Burkholderiales > Sulfuricellaceae > Sulfuricella. The sequence continues at coordinate 1,070 of JAHJJI010000017.1, forward strand.
ACAATGCGCCGATGAGTGCCGGAGATATCCGCCGGGTGGAACAGATCGTCAATGCCGAGATTCTCGTCAATTCGGCTACCCAGACTCGTCTTGTGCCCATCGAGGAAGCTCAGACACTGGGCGCCATGATGCTGTTCGGCGAAAAGTACGGCGACGAGGTGCGGGTGCTAGACATCGGCAGCTCCCGCGAGCTGTGCGGCGGCACCCATGTGGCCCGCAGCGGCGATATCGGCCTGTTCAAGGTGATGGCAGAAAGCGGCGTGGCAGCCGGCGTGCGGCGTATTGAGGCAGTCTGCGGTGATAACGCGCTGGCTCTGGTGCAGCAGCAGCAGATGCTGCTGGCGGGCGTGGCGGAGGCCCTCAAGGCCCAACCGCAGGAAGCGGAAGCCCGTGCCGTTCAGGTTCTGGATCATGTGAAGGCTCTGGAGAAAGAACTGGCCCGGATCAAGTCCAAGCTGGCCTCCAGCCAGGGTGACGATCTCGTTGCTCAGGCGGCGGATATCAAGGGCGCCAAGGTACTGGCGGCAGCTATCGAAGGCGGTGATGCCAAAACCTTGCGCGAAACGCTGGACAAGCTCAAGGACAAGCTCAAATCAGCGGCGATCGTGCTGGCGGCGGTGGAGGGCGACAAGGTTACCCTGATCGCAGGTGTAACCGCCGATCTGACTACGAAAGTGAAGGCGGGCGAACTGGTCAACTTCGTTGCTCAGCAGGTGGGCGGAAAAGGTGGAGGGCGGCCGGACATGGCCCAGGCTGGCGGAACTGATCCGGAAAAATTGCCCGCTGCGTTGGCTTCAGTAAGGGATTGGGTGGCCGGACGGTTGTGATTCCGCAGGGTTCTAGCGGTTCTCATATTGAATCCCGAGCTACATGCCTTGCGATTCCTGTGGACTGATTGCTAGGTTTCCGCCGTTTCCTTGAGCATGTGTGCCCAGTTCATGGCTTCGATCTGGGCTTGCATCAAGTGGCTCAGGTTAAGCTGCATGTCGGCCAGTAAACCTTCGGCGGCATCGAAATCGCTCTGCTCCAATTTCTCCACCAGCAGCAGCATATTTCCCAGCTTTCCCTCATGCTTCAGCAGCGCGTTTTCGACGTCGCTTGCCAGGTTGACCTGCTTGACCACTTCCTCTAACGGCATGCCAAGCAGGGTATCGAGTAACGACATGATGCCGGTCATGAAGGCGCGGTCGTGGAGATCCTTGTCCCGCTCAGACTGAGCCACGGCCAGCAGTTCCATCAGCTTGCCGCGGGTGGCAGCCAGTTCCAGCAGCGGGCTATGCATGTCTCCGCTCTGGTTGACGAACAGCAGCAGTTGCAGCCAGCGCTGCAACTGCTGCCGACCCAGCACGACAATCGCCTGCTTGAGCGAGCTGATCTTGTAGCGCGCTCCGACAGCAACCGAGTTCACCAGTCGCAGCAAGTTGTAGCTGAGCGTGGGGTCATGTTTGAAAGCCTGTTCGATTTCATGCGTTTCAGCATCACCCAGAATCAGTTCGAGCAGCTTCAATAATATCAGCTTGGAAGAATCGGCGCGTTTGCCGCTCAGGGTGACCGGGCGGGCGTAGTAATAGCCCTGGAACAGGTCGAAACCGAGTCCCTTGCACTGAATGGCCTGGTCGATATCCTCGACTTTCTCTGCCAGCAGTTTCACCGGCCAGTTCTTGAGATACTTGACGTTGACTTCCAGTCCTTCCTGTCCCATCTGCGGCAGGTCGATCTTGATCACCTCCACGATATCGAACAGAGGTTTGAATTGCGAGTCGCCGCCGAAATCGTCCAGCGCCAGGCTGAAGCCCATCCCCTTGAGTTCCTGGCAGCGGCTGATGATTTGCTCGTCGACCTGGATGGTTTCAAGCAACTCGATAACAATTTTGTCTTGTGGTAGCAGCTCGATCATGTCGGACAGCAGCAGATCGGCATTGACGTTGATGTAACCTTTTTTGTCCCCGAGCACGCTGGCGATTCCGAGTTCGCTGAAAGCGTGGGTGATGACGTGTGCTGTGGCCAGCAGGTCGTTCGTTATGTGGGCACTGGTGCTTTGTCCAGAGGAGCGGAACAGCAGTTCGTAGGCGACGATTTGCTGGTCGCGGTCGAGGATAGGCTGGCGGCCGATAAAGATGTCTTGGAGGCTGTCGGGCATAAGAATGAATAATGTCCTGATCCGTTCTGCCCGTCAATCAGGCAAAACCCTAGTTGCCAGTCATGCTGAATTTTCGTGAAGGAGCGACCTTCAGGTCGCGAACCACCGAATTCGCGACCTGGAGGTCGCTCCTACGCACCGTCGTTTCATGTTGACTGACTACTATCCCGCAATAAGGGCTGGCGGGTTTATTTGCGCTTGAGGTACAGATCGGTGATGGTGCCTTCTACCATTTCCGCCGCGAAACCCAGGGTTTCCGACAGAGTCGGGTGGGGGTGGATGGTCAGCCCGATATCCTGCGCATCCGCACCCATTTCCAGCGCCAGCACGGCTTCCGCGATCAACTCGCCGGCATTGCTGCCGACGATGCCGGCGCCGAGGATGCGGCGGGTGTCTTTCTCGACGATCAGCTTGGTGATGCCCTCGTCGCGACCGATGGATAGGGCCCGGCCGCTGGCCGCCCAGGGGAACGATGCCTTCTCGTAGGCGATGCCCTGCGCCTTGGCTTCGGTCTCGGTCAGTCCCATCCAGGCCACCTCCGGGTCGGTGTAGGCGACCGAAGGGATGGTGCTGGGGTCGAATGCCGCCTTATGGCCGGCAATAACCTCAGCGGCTACCTTGCCCTCATGCACTGCTTTGTGCGCCAGCATCGGCTGGCCGACGATGTCGCCGATAGCGAAGATGTGCGGGATGTTGGTGCGTTGCTGCTTGTCCACCGGGATGAAGCCCTGGTCATCGATCCGGATGCCGGTGTTCTCGGCACCGATCAGCTTGCCGTTGGGGCGGCGACCCACCGCAACCAGTACCCGGTCGTACAACTGCGGTTCAGGTGCATTGTCTCCGCCGAAGGTGGCGAGAATGCCCTCTTTCTTCGCCTCCAGTGCGGCCACGCTGGTGTTGAGCAGAATCGCTTCGTAGCGTTTCTCGATACGTTTGAGCAGGGGCTTGACGATGTCAGGGTCGGCGCCGGGCATGAGCTGCGGGCCACGTTCCACTACGGTAATTTTTGCGCCCAGCGCATGGTAGACGGTGGCCATTTCCAGGCCGATGATGCCGCCGCCGATAACCAGCATTCTTTTCGGAACGTCAGCCAGTTGTAGTGCGCCGGTCGAGTCGATCACGCGCGGGTCGACCGGGAAGGTCGGAATCTTCACCGCCTGCGATCCAGCGGCGATGATGGCGCTGTCGAAGGTCACCGTGACCTCGCCATCAGCGGTTTCGACACGGATGTGATGGGGCGCGTCGAAGTGGCCGACGCCGCGGATAACCAGGACGTTGCGCTGCTTCGCCAATACACCCAGTCCACCGGTGAGCTTGGCGACCACGCTTTCTTTCCAGGCACGGACCTGGTCGATATCGATTTTTGGATTACCGAAGCTGACGCCATGGTGGCTGACTTCTTCCGCCTCGGAGATGACCTTGGCGACATGCAGCAGCGCCTTGGAGGGAATGCAGCCGACGTTGAGGCAGACGCCGCCGAGACTCGGATAGCGTTCGATCAGAACCACCTTCTTGCCCAGGTCGGCGGCGCGGAAGGCAGCGGTGTAGCCGCCCGGACCGGCACCCAGTACCACCACGTCGGCCTGGATTTCCGCTGCAGATATCGTAACGGCCGCTTCGGTCGCCGGCTGCTCCGGTGCTTTCGGCTGCGGGGCTGGCGCGCTTTCCTGTTCAGCTTCCAGAGTAAGGATCAGCGATCCCTGGGAAACCTTGTCGCCAACCTTAAGCTTGAGCGACTTGACTACGCCGGCATGGGACGAGGGGATTTCCATCGTCGATTTTTCGCTTTCCAGCGCGATCAGCGAGTCGTCTTTCTGAATTTTAGCACCCGGCTTCACCAGGATTTCGATGACTTCGACGTTGTTGAAGTCGCCAATGTCCGGCACAGTTACTTCGATGATTTTGGCCATGCAAACACCTCAATAAAACCTTGTTAACCGCAAAGGACGCAAGGTAGCGCAAAGGAATTCCTCATGTTTTTCCTTCGCGTCCTTGGCGTCCTTAGCGGTAAATGTGTTGTTTAAAACTACAGCAGCAGCCGCCGCACGTCCGCCAGCATCTGGCTCAGGTCGGTGATGAAGCGCGCACCCTGGGCACCGTCGATGACGCGATGGTCGTAGGACAGCGACAGCGGCAGCATCAGGCGTGGCACGAATTCCTTGCCGTTCCACACCGGTTTCATGGTGGCGCGGGAGATGCCGAGCACCGCCACTTCAGGCAGATTGATGATGGGCGTGAAGAAGCTGCCGCCGATACCGCCCAGGCTTGAAATGCTGATGCTGCCACCCTGCATTTCGCCGGGGGTGAGTTTCTTGTCGCGCGCTTTCTGGCTGATGGTCATCAGCTCGCGCGCCAGATCCAGCACGCCTTTCTGGTCGGCGTTGCGGATCACCGGCACCACCAGTCCGTCCGGCGTGTCCACCGCCATGCCGATGTGAACGTATTGCTTGAACACCAGGCTTTCACCGTCTGCGGAGAGAGAGGTGTTGAAGTGGGGATGGGCTTTCAGCGCCGCTGCCACGGCCTTGATCAGGAAGGCCGGCAGGGTGAGGCGGACGCCCTGTTTCTGTGCGTCGTCGCTCATCGCCTTGCGGAAGGATTCCAGTTCGGTAATGTCGGCTTCCTCGTGCTGGGTGACGTGGGGCGCAGTGACCCAGTTACGGTGCAGGTTAGCGCCGGAGACTTTCTTGATCTTGGTGAGTGGCCTGACTTCAATTGCACCGAACTTGGCAAAATCGACCTGCGGCATGTCTAGCACCGACAGGCCGGTTCCTCCGGCAGCACTTCCACGCGGACGCGACAACTCGGCTTTGACGAAGGCCTGCACGTCCTCCTTGAGAATCCGGCGTTTCGGGCCGGAGCCGTTGACCAGGGCGAGGTTGACGCCCAGTTCGCGGGCGAAGGCACGCACCGACGGACTGCCGTGCACTTTGATGTTGTCGCTGATGTCGGCGAGTGGCGCCGGGGAAACCGGTGCGACAGGGGCGGGAGGAACGGCTGGGGCCTCTGTTCTGACCGGCGCGATGACCGCCGGCGCTGTAGCTGCTGCAGGAGCTGCCGGTTGTGGTGCGGCGGCAGCCGGTTTTGCTGCCGGAGCCTTGCCCTCTTCTGTGACTTCCATCAACAGGATCAGGCTGCCTTCGGAAACCTTTTCTCCCACCTTGGCGCGTACGGCGGTGACCTTGCCGCTCCAGGGTGAGGGGATGTCCATGGTGGCTTTTTCGCTTTCCAGCGTAATCAGCGCATCTTCGGCCTTGACGATGTCGCCTTCCTTGACCAGGACTTCGATCAAGTCGATGGAGTCGAAATTGCCGATGTCGGGAATACGAACTTCTTTTATTGTGGGCATTGAGTTTCTCCCTAAACCGTTACGGGGTTGGGCTTGTTCGGGTCGATGCCGTATTTGGCGATCGCTTCGGCTACCTTGGCGGCGGGGATCACACCCTCGTCGGCCAGCGCCTTGAGTGCAGCCACCACGACATGGAAGCGGTCGACCTCAAAGAAGCGGCGCAGGTTTTCGCGGCTGTCGCTGCGGCCAAAGCCGTCGGTGCCGAGCGTCACGTAGTGGCGCGGCACGAAGGCGCGGATCTGGTCGGCGTAGGCTTTCATGTAATCAGTGGAAGCAACGACCGGCCCGGAGCCGTCTTTCAGGCATTTCTCGACGTAGGTCGTGCGCTGGGTGTGTTCCGGGTGGAGCATGTTCCAGCGTTGCACGTCGAGGCCTTCGCGGCGCAGCTCGTTGAAGCTGGTGACGCTCCAGATGTCGGAGGACACGCCGAAATCAGCTTCCAGCAGATCGGCTGCCGCGATCACCTCGCGCAGTATCGTGCCGGAGCCCAGCAGTTGTACCCTCATCTTCTTCTTCGGCGCGCCGCGCTTGAGCAAATACATCCCCTTCAGGATACCTTCCTCGGCGCCCTTGGGCATCGGCGGATGAACGTAGTTTTCGTTCATGATGGTGATGTAGTAGTAGATGCTTTCCTGATCCTTGTACATCCGGCGCAGACCATCCTGGATGATCACCGCCAGTTCGTAGGCGTAGGTCGGGTCGTAGGTGATGCAGTTGGGGACGGTCGAGGCCAGGATGTGGCTGTGGCCGTCCTCATGCTGCAGTCCTTCGCCGTTCAGGGTGGTGCGCCCCGCAGTGCCGCCCATCAGGAAGCCGCGAGCACGGGCGTCGCCCGCCGCCCAGGCGAGGTCGCCGATGCGCTGAAAGCCGAACATCGAGTAGAAGGTGTAGAACGGGATCATGGCCTGGCCATGGTTGCTGTAGCTGGTGCCCGCAGCCAGCCAGGAGGAGAACGCGCCGGCCTCGTTGATGCCTTCCTCGAGGATCTGTCCGTTCTTGTCTTCCTTGTAGTACATCACCTGGTCGGCATCCTGCGGCTCGTAGAGCTGGCCGACCGAAGAGTAGATGCCGAGCTGGCGGAACATGCCTTCCATGCCGAAGGTGCGCGCCTCATCCGGGATGATCGGCACGACCAGCTTGCCGATGGCCTTGTCCTTGAGCAGTGTGGAAAGCACCCGTACAAAGGCCATGGTGGTGGAAACTTCGCGGTCGCCGGTGCCGGCAAGCTGGCTTTCGAAGGCGGAGAGATCGGGCACGGCAAGCGCCTTGGCGGCCATGCGTCGCGCCGGCAGGTAGCCACCCAGCGCCATGCGGCGCTCGCGCAGGTACTGCATTTCCGGGCTGTTTTCGGCCGGCTTGTAGAAAGGCACCTCGGCGATTTTGTCGTCGGGGATGGGGATGTTGAAACGCTCGCAGAATTGCTTGAGCGACGCTTCGGACATCTTCTTCGCCTGGTGAGTGATGTTCTGGCCCTCGCCGGATACACCCATGCCGTAGCCCTTTACCGTCTTCGCCAGGATCACGGTCGGTTGTCCCGTGTGCTGCATCGCAGCGGAGTAGGCGGCATAGACCTTGAGCGGATCGTGGCCGCCGCGGTTGAGGCGCCAGATATCCTCGTCCGACATGTGGGCGACCATTTCCAGCAGCTCGGGATATTTGCCGAAGAAATGCTGGCGCACGTAGGCGCCATCCTTGGACTTGTAGTTCTGGTAGTCGCCGTCGACGCATTCTTCCATGCGTTTCTTCAGCAGGCCTTTTTTGTCCATCGCCAGGAGAGAGTCCCAGTGACGGCCCCAGACCACCTTGATGACGTTCCAGCCAGCGCCGCGAAAACCGGCTTCCAGCTCCTGGATGACCTTGCCGTTGCCGCGCACCGGCCCGTCCAGTCGTTGCAGGTTGCAGTTGATGACGAAAACCAGGTTGTCGAGTTTCTCGCGCGAAGCGAGGTTGATCGCTCCCATGGATTCCGGCTCGTCGGTCTCGCCGTCGCCGAGAAAGGCCCACACCTTGCGGCCCTCGGTTTTGACCAGGCCACGATCCTGCAGATACTTCATGAAGCGCGCCTGATAGATCGCGGTGAGCGGCCCCAGCCCCATCGACACCGTGGGGAACTGCCAGAAATCCGGCATCAGCCAGGGGTGCGGGTAAGAGGGCAAGCCCTTGCCATCCACTTCCTGGCGGAAGTTGAGCAGCTGGTCCTCCGTGATCCGGCCTTCGAGGAAGGCGCGGGCGTAAATACCGGGGGCGAGGTGGCCCTGGATATACAGTAGATCGCCGCCGTGATCTTCCGTCGGGGCGCGGAAAAAATGGTTGAAGCCGACTTCGTAAAGCGTGGCAGCGGACTGGTAGCTGGCAATATGGCCGCCGACGCCAGGGCTTTGCTTGTTGGCTCGCATCACCGTGGCGATGGCGTTCCAGCGGATAAAGGCACGGATGCGGCGCTCCATGGCGAGGTCGCCGGGGCAGCGGTCCTCCTGGTGCACCGGGATGGTGTTCAGGTAGGCTGTGTTCGCGGAAAAAGGCAGGTGCGCGCCGGAACGGCGGGCCTTTTCGGTCAGTTTTTCCAGCAGAAAGTGGGCGCGCTCCGCGCCTTCCCGTTCCAGCACCGCATCGAGCGCTTCCAGCCACTCCTGCGTTTCTTGCTGATCGACGTCCGGAATTTCTGACATTTATAATCTCCTGATTAAACAGCGTAATATTTGTTCTGTCTGTAAGTCTTATAGCTTTTCTTGAATTTTTTCTACTTGGTAAGGATGTATTATCTTTTACCCGGGCGGGAAAGTGAATTTATTTTTTATTGATTGATTAACTCCGGCGATAATGTGTAAACAGTCAGGATAGTTATTTGGAGCGGAAATGATAAAGATAGTACAGAACCCATCCCCGGTATCGGACAATGCGCTTGCCAAGGCATCGCATGTGCTGTTCGTCATGCCGAAGGCGAAAAGCCTTGCCATGAACCTGCCCGGAGTCGATACCCTGCGGGCGCGCCTGGCGCGCCGCCATATGAAGCCGGAAGAGCTGGCCAAGACCCCGCTGAGCGGCGACCTGGAGCCGGGTACGCTGGCGGTCTGGGTCATGCTGGATGCCAAACAGTCCACATTCGAGCGGCATACGTTGATGCGCAAGGCGCTGATGCCATTGCTGGATGAGCAACCCAGGGAAATTGCCATCGTCGTCATTGGCGGTGCGGAGGAGTGTCGCCTGGCCGCTGAAGCGGCAATCTATGCGGCTCTGGTCAATGGCGCCGTGTTGCCGCAGCGCAAGAAAAAGGACGACCGCCGCTCGCTGCAAAAAATCACCCTGCACGGCTACAAGGCCGAAGACGACTTTACCCTGCTGCGTGGGCAGGCCGCAGGCAATGAACTGGCGCGGGAGTTGACCATGTTGCCTGCCAACGAGCTGACGCCGGGCCTGTACCGCGAACGCATCAGTAAGCTGGCCAAGGAGAATGGCTGGAAATGCGTTGAGTACGACATGAAGAAGCTGCGCAAGATCGGGGCGGGGGCGTTCGTTGCAGTGGCCCAGGGCAGCAGCGAGGACGATGCCGCCATCGTCCATCTGCGCTATCGTCATCCCGAGGCAAGGAAAAACATCGCCCTGGTCGGCAAGGGTATCTGCTTCGACACCGGAGGGCACAACCTCAAGCCTGCCCGCTACATGCACGGCATGCACGAGGACATGAA
>JAHJJI010000018.1 GCA_018823025.1 Gammaproteobacteria bacterium
TACTGTGCACACTGATGTGTCGAAATCCAATAATTTGGCATCGGATTTAATTCGTGCAGGCTACTCGTTTCATCTGGTTGTGTTTGTTTCAGAAGGGGCCGCTGACAGTGTAACTGGAACTCAGCTTTCCATATTAAATCAGTTATACCCCTATTCGCGACTTACCTATTTTGCTCAGACTAAAGTCCCGCAGGGTTTTGAACTATCAGAAAGGGATACATGGTCGGATATCTCGAGCGCAAATTTTATTGAAGAAGTGAACCGACTTGCGGTCGGGGATAAGGACTCGGATTTCTTGATTTTCCTCGATGAAGGTGATGTCATCGAGCCACATGCACTTAAGTCAATTGCACATGCGTTTGAAAAGCATGCCACCTGGGACATGGCGTTTACCGACCAAGTCAAATTCCAGGCTGATGATAAACTTAACATACCCTTCTTTAACCCTGACTTTGAGCCTGAAATGTTGCGATCGGCGCCCTTCTTCGCCGATGGGTTGCTGACAATTAGACGCGCCACTTTCCTTGAGTTGGGTGGTTTGAGAAGTGCGTCCTATGGAACTGAACGACTTGAGTTGATGCTGCGTGTCTTTGAGAGTTCTGGAATAAGTGGAATTGGTCATATTTCCGAAGTCCTTTACCACCAACATATTGAGAGTGGATACGGAGCATCAAGGCAAGATGAGACTATTAACTCAAGACGAAACATATTGCAGGAACATCTTGCAAGAATCGGTACAGCCGCCGACATCGAAGATGGCGTGTTGCCCGATACTTTCCACATCCGCTACCACCATAATGGAGAGTCTGCAGTCTCCATTATCATACCGACGCTGAATGGTGGTGCTGTTCTGAAAGTCAGTGTGAATGCGGTCGTGGAAAATACGGAATTCAAGAACTGGGAACTCATTGTCGTCGATCAGGAAAGTGACGATGCGGACACCCTGGTATTTCTGGATTATCTGAGGGGCTTTAATAATGACGCGATACGTGTCATTTCGCAGCCGCGCTCGTCCAGTTGGCCTGCCTTACGGAATGCTGGAGCCAGTGTGGCTCGCCAGGATTATCTGCTGTTCTTGTCCGATTCTACTCAGCCGTTGCAGAGCGACTGGCTGGATGAAATGTTGGGGTATGCAGTGCAGCCTGGTGTGGGCGTGGTCGGAGCCAAGGCAGTCGGGGCGGATGGAAAAGTTTCCAACGCTGGATATATTCTTGGTTTGGGTGGACATCCGGCTGGTTTTCATGACCTTCATGTGCCGCTGGATGATCCGGGTTATTTTGGGCGTTTGCAGGTGCCGGGTAATCCCTCTGCCGTGTCCTCCACCTGCATGTTGACTAGAAAAACCCTGTTCGACGAATTGGGTGGCTTTGACGAGCAGTTACTGGCTAACGGCTACAGTGATGTGGATTATTGCCTTAAAGTTGGCAAGACAAGCCAACGGGTGGTCTGGACACCTTTCGCACTCATGTATCAACAACACAGCACCGAGCCACCCAAGGAGATTGAGGTGGATGACGAGGATGAGGATACTGAAAAACAACGATCTCGGATATTGCCAGGCCCCACAGCACAGGTCATGTTCGACCGTTGGCTAGACCGCATCGCTTTCGACCCGGCATATAATCGTAATCTCAGTCTGAGTCTGGCTAGCAGCGAGGCTTATATTAAGGGTTTCGAGATCGAAACTTTGCCAGCCTTGACATGGGATCCAGATTTTCGTCCTCTGCCACGTATCCTGGCTTTTGTTGGCGGGGGAGAAACGCGCGAGGAGCATAGAATCATTGCGCCCATGCGTGCCTTGGTAAGTGCAGCCATGATCCAGGGAACTGATACAGCAGAGTTGCTGTCCATCCCGGAGCTGGCTCGCATATCACCCGATGTCTTGATTTTCCAGCACAACCAACAGGGTCATCAACCTAAACTGATTGAAAGTTATGCGCGCAACTCCAAGGCATTCCGGATTTTTGAACTGGATGTTTTTTTAAGTAACGCCCAACTTTATCAAGACAATGGTCTGGCTGATATTCTCAACCTGAGTGATCGACTCTTGGTGCCGACGGCGTATCTCGCGCACGAATACCGGAAATTCAGCCCTGAAATCCATGTTGTCCCCGACTATATCGAACATGCCAAATGGGGCACATTAACGCCGCAACGCAGGCAAGGACGCAAGCCACGTGTGGGATGGGCTGGCAGTGCTATTCATGAAGTGGATTTGGCGATCATTGCCGATGTGGTAAAAATCCTGCAAGAAGAAGTGGAATGGGTGTTCTTTGGCCTTTGCCCTGAAGGCACCAGAAATCTGGTTGAGTACCATGGTGGGGTGGTGAACAGTGTGTATCCATCCAAGCTTGCAAGCTTGAATCTGGATCTTGCCATTTCACCCTTGGCAGACGTTCCATATAACCATGCGGAAAGTCATCTACGGCTCCTGGAATACGGGGCGTTGGGCTATCCGGTAATTTGTTCTGACATCACACCCTATCGCGGCGCATACCCCATAACTCGCGTCAAAACCCAGACCAAGGACTGGGTCGATGCGATTCGAGAACATGTTTCCGATATGGATGAACTGGCTAGACGAGGGAATGCACTTCGCGACTACGTCAATGCAAATTGGATACTTGAAAACAATCTGGATACTAGGCTCAAGGCCTGGCTTCCTTTACATTGTTGATTGCTTGTTGTTCAAGTGAAGTTGAGGACATCCGCTACGCGGATGTAGCCGTCAAGACAATTTAATCAGCTGATGGATTAACCCCATATTTCTGCTGCAAGCGTTGCGCTTGGCGGTTGCTTTTCAGGAGATTTTGCAACTCCCCCATCCACGCCTGTGTGTGATTACGAATCTCGGATTCGTCGGCCAGAATTTTATGGATTAGCTGATCTTTGCGTTGGCGCGCAGTTTCGTCAAGGGTTGACCTGGCATCAATCGGCTTCATTGCGGTGACCAAGTTAGTGCATTTCTGCTCGAGGCTTATCAACTCTTCCCATTTCCCTTGCTCGGCAGCTTCTCGCATTTGAACTGTCAGGGCAGAGAGCAATTCGTAATTCGCGATGACCTGCGTAGAACTCATTTTCTCATGCGCTTGCATAAGTCCTGGGTGAATTTCCTGGAGCGCTTAACTGTGTCTGGCCGCCTACAACTTGGGGACGTATTGTGTCCCAAGCGCTTTTTAATTCAGACAACAGGTGCGCCACTTCATCTAAAATCTTAATGTCGTTTTTTAAATTGGCTTCAACCAAGCGTATGACCATGTAATCGTATAGTGCAGACAAATTTAACGCCAATTCACCACCAACCTTTTTATCCAGGCTGGCATTCAGGCCTTCACCAATGATAGATATTGCCTTGGAAATAGATTTGCCTTTAGCCGCTATTTCCTTGCGTAATATTCCGTTTTTTGCATCGCTGATCGCTAATAGTGCGCCATCAAACAGCAATGAAATCAGTTTGTGTGGATCGGCGCCCATCACACGGGACTCAAAGCTGACACTGTTATAGGCATTTATGCCGGTAGCTGCGTTCATGATGATGATGTTCCTTTAAAGAACTGCGATGTCAGATAAACGCTAGTGTTGTTCATACTGTTCAGAAAGGCGTTGAGATTGGTATAAGTGGTCGTGTATTGTTTTTTGAGAGACTCCATCCGGTATTCCAATCGACTAATCTGATCGTTAGTATTTTTAATGGATGTGTTTATGTTTGCAGTGCGTGTGGATATCAGGCCACCGATAGAGAGAACGGATGTTGACCATGTGTTCATCCTGGTAACGAAGCCTGTTGCTGAAGAGAACAAATTGGAAACATCGCTGAAATTTTTATTCATTTCGCTGTTAAGTTTGCTGCTATCCAGCTTCAATGTGCCATCTTTCTGGTACGAAATGCCAACTTGACTCAGCATGGTCAGGGTTCCGCCACTTGCGGGTGTGGCTGGCGAATTAACGATCCCGCGCAGTTGTTCCAGCATGCTGCGAACCGATCCGTCGCCTGCGAGAGCGGGCCCCGCCGTTGTGGCGGTGCCATAGGCAGAGCGGCTCTTGAGTTGGCTGACCAGGGCATTATAAGCATCAACAAAACCGGATGCTGCGGTGTTGATCGAATTTGTGTCACGCGCAACTGTCAAGGTGGCGGGCGTGGTGGTAATTTGGGTCAGTGTCAGGCTGACCCCTTGAATGGCATCGTTGATATTATTGGACGACTTGGTAATCTGGATGCCGTTAACAGTGAACTCCGCATTTTTTGCGGAAACGGTCTCAGTCAGATTTTGTATTCCTGTCGTCGGGTCATTGGCGAGCAAGCTATCCACTGCGGGATCTCCACCATCCGTCGTAATCATGAAGCCATTGCTAATGCCTGTACTGTTCGATGTCAGGACAAGTCGGTATGGCGTATTGCTGCCATCGTTGACGATGGTTGCCGATACCCCCATGGCGGCAGCGTTAATCGCGTCGCGCATGCCTTCCAGCGTGTTGTTTGTTCCATCGATCGTGATGCTTTTTGGGCCGCTGCCGTTGCCTGCGAATAGCGTTGCTGCGCCAGCCGTGCCAGCAGAGGAGGTGCTGAAAGTGGTGCCATCGGGGGAAATGGACGCAATAGTCGTTCCGGGTGGGAAGCCAGGACCCGTTATGGTAGTGCCAACGGCAAGATTAGCCGTGCTGGGTACGGTTATGGTTGTACCATCAACGCCGACCGTCGCATTTTTTAAAGTGGCACCAAAGTCGAAAGTGACCGTAGTTGCAGCGCCAGCGCCAATAGCGGTTGTGCTGCTGGTCTGCCCTATTGCCGCCAGATTCTGGGCCTGAGCCAGACTGGCTACATTCAATGTGTAATTGCCCGCAACAGCCGAACTCGTTGCAGAAGCTGAAAAAGCACTTGGATTGGAGGGTGTGGCGCTATATCCCTGCAAATTGTTTTGCAAGGTTTTTAATGAACTCTGGAAAGTGGAGGTTAATCCACTAATGGTTCCAAGCCCTGAAATCTTAGCCTGATAGCTGGTAACCTTGGTGTTGAGATTGTCGATCGGTCTCCGCTCGAGTGCCATTAGCTGCGAGACGAGGGAAGGCACGTCTAGAGCGCTCGAAGTCGGTGATATTGTCGCCATGATCGTCTCTCCTGAACTAAACCTTTTCGCTTAACAATTGACCATGCTGAAGATATTGGTCTATCGACTGTGCAATTGCCAGCATTTGTTCCGAGGGGATTTGACGAATCAATTCACCTGTTTGCGTGTCAACCAGCTTGACTATCCGTTGCTTGGTACTGGAGTCCAGGCTGATTTCCAGGCTTTGATTGGATAGTCGCAATGCTTTATTGACATCGTTTACGGCGCTTTTCAAGGCCTGAGATGACGGCTGAGATGACGGCTGTGGTGCAGTAGCTGGCGTTGCCGAATCAGCAACAAGCTTAGCATCATTGCTGATGTGCCTCTCGGGCTGACCTGTCTGAGTCAATGCGCTTGTGTTCTGGATAATCATAATGACCCCCTTAATTTACGAATACCCAACCGGTTGCCCGATCAGGTATTCATTTTAGCTACTTATCGCAACAAAGTCAGTACGGTGTTAGGGGTTTGGTTTGCCTGTGCCAGCGCTGCCGTTCCTGCTTGTTGCAGAATGTTGGCGCGGGCCATGTTAGTGGATTCAACGGCATAGTCAGTATCCATGATACGGCTATACTTTGCAGACAAATTCACCGAAAGAACCTGCTGGGTGGCCACCTTGGATGCAGCCACTGCCATGCCGCCACCCAAAGTTGCACGTGCGGCGCCTACAGCACTAAGATTTTGTGCGGGAGCGGCGGTAACCAATTTCAATATATTTGTGTTTTCAGTTGTCAGCGCAGTACCTTCTGTACTGCTTGCACCGACTTCGGCAATGCGCAGCAGGTTGTCGGTGACGATAGCCAGATAACCGTCCTGCGTTTGCAAGTCTGAAATAGTGTCATTTTCAGTACGAATGGACACGTTCGCAGCGCGAATCAACGCATCAGTATTCGTTGCATTTACCAAGCCGGTCGCATCATCCTTGGCGCTGTTGATACGTACGCCAGAGGACAGGCGCTGTTGGGCGGTTTGCAGGGCAATTGCTGATTTGTTCAGTGCTGCGCCAGCGAAAAGTGCTGCAACGTTAGTGTTGATGACTTGTGCCATGATGATTCTCCTTTAATGCATGGTTGAGTTTGAACGATGGCACTAGTGCCATCAACCTCGGTTCGCCTTATGGCTGGTTAACTTAATCAACCGGTGTTGAATACATTATCGGATGGCTATTTTAAAACTTTAGGGTAAATTTAATATTGATTTTGCCACCCTGTTAATCTCGAGTTGCTTTTCCTGCTCAATATCCTTGCCCCCCCGCTTCATGCCTGAAATATGTCGTACAGGGCGGCTTCGAAATTATTGGCAAATCGCTTGGCATCCATGAGGGGTGATGCCATGACTTGTTGTCGTAATCCATTGCGGAGCTTGGACAGACCTAGCAGATCTGCGGCATGAGATGTAGCACGCGCGATATAATCATCCTCGTTCCTTGCTACCCAATCGGGGAGGCCTGCATTCATCAAAATACCAACGCCCTGTCGGGACAGGAAACGTTCCCCTGCCAGAGTCAACACTGGCACTCCCATCCACAACCCCTCGACGCTCGTCGTGCCCCCTGGAAAAGGGAATGGGTCCAGGGCAATATCCACCCGCTGATAGACGGCAAGATATTTTTCTCTGTTCTCAAAACCTTCCAGAATTAGACGGTTGGCTTCGATGCCATATGCAGCAAAGCGTTCAATGGTATGTTGTCGTGCTGCTGCTTCGTTGAGTTGTTTGGCTTTAAGAAATAGTCGGCTGGTTGGCACAGATGAAAGCACTCTTGACCACAGGGCTACCACTTCTTCATTCATCTTGGTGAGGTTATTGAAACAGCTGAAAGTGACATATCCGTTCCTGAGTGCAGGCAATGAAGAAACTGCCAGGTCGATGTCGGGCGGTGTGAAGCAAAGCCTGGTTTCTGGCAATCGCCAGATTTTTTCCGTGAAATAGGCTTCTTCCGTTTCGGGCAGTGTCCAGGGATCGGCAATCAAATAGTCTATCTCCGTGACTCCCGTGGTGGCGAAATATCCCAGCCAACTCACCTGCACTGGAGCAGGCTTCCAGGCAAAAACCGGCAGGCGGTTGTGAGAGGAGTGACCAGAAAGATCAATCAGAATATGTACGCTATCGCTGTGTATCAGATGTGCGGCCACTTCATCGTTCAATCCGAACAAGGTTTTCCAGGCGGAGAAGAATGGCTTGATGCGTGCGGTGAGTTCGTCCGTCTTGGGTGAGGTCGGGTAAGCGATCAGCTCGATGTTTTTCGTATCGATTTGATTTAGCAGACTTTCCATAAAATATCCAACCGGGTGATTGCTGAAATCACCCGATACAAAGCCGACGCGCAGGCGTTCCGGGTGTTTTGCACAAGTCCACTCCGTAAATTGTGACGTGACTTGGTTCTTTATGTTGTGGCCATATCGAACCGCTTCTGAGAAACAATCTGCAGGTGATTCACTTGATGCGTAATTAAGCGAGAACAACAGGTTGCTATGTGCAAGAAAGTAATTCGGCTCGATTTCCAGCGCTTTTCGGTAATGGACTTCGGCCTCGTCTAACTGCCCCAGATCCAGCTTGCAGTTTCCCAGGTTAGTGTGCGCCCTGGCGTAATCCGGTTTAATCTCCAGCGCCCGTCGGAAACAGGCTTCGGCCTCGTCCACTCGTCCCAGATCTTTGAGAATGATGCCCAGGTTATTGTGTGCCTCAGCATAATCGGGTTTGATTTGTAGCGCCTGTCGGTAGCAGGCTTCTGCTTCGTCAGGCCGTTCCAGATCCTGGAGCGTGTCTCCCAGATTAAAGTGAGCGTCAGCATAATCTGGTTTGATCTGTAGCGCCTGCCGGTAGCAGACCGCGGCCTCGTCCAGGCGGTTCAAATCCTTGAGCGTATTGCCCAGATTGTAATGCGTATCAGCGTAATCCGGTTTGATTTTCAGTGCCCGCCGGTAGCAGACCGCGGCCTCGCCCAGCCGGTTCAAATCCTTGAGCGTGTTGCCTAGATTGTAGTGAGCCTCGGCGTAATCGGGCTTGTCCTGTAGCGCCTGCCAATAGCAGGCTTCGGCCTCGTCCAGTCGGCCCATTTGCTGGAGCGTAATGCCCAGGTTGAAATACGCATCAGCGTAATGTGGGTTGATTTCCAGCGCCCTGCGCAGACTTCCTTCGGCCTCGTCCATTCGGCCGAGTTCATGAAGCGTGATGCCCAGGTTGCTGAGGGCCTCGGCTTTATCTGGCGTGATCTGCAGCGCGCGTCGATAGCAGGTTTCGGCCTCACCCAGCCGGCCCAGCGCTTGAAGGGTGACGCCCAGATTGCTGTATGCCTCGGCGCTATCTGGTTTGATTTTCAAAACACTTCGGTAGCAGGCCTCTGCTTCGTCCAGCCTGCCCAAGTCTTGAAGCGTGACACCCAGGTTGCTGTAAGCATCAGCGTAAGCCGGGTCGATTTGTAGTGCCCGTCGGTAACTGGCTTCAGCCTCGTTCTGCCGGCCGAGTTGATGAAGCGTGACCCCCAGGTTGTAATGCGCCTCCACGTCCCCCGGCGCCAGTGCCGCTGCTCTTTGCATGGGCGCCAGCGCCTCCACATCCCGCCCCATCTGCTTGAACACCGCACCCAACGCCTTCCAGCCAAACTCATGCAGGGGGAAGCGTTCGGTCATCCCTTTAGCAAGGGATGCCGCTTCTATGAAACGCCCCTCACTAAAAAGGGTCAGCAGCGTATTGATCTCTTGAGGATTAGGACTTTTTTCAGCTTGAGTGTTATGGCGTTCTGCGGTCAGTGTCTGCCGCGCTTCCTCCGATTGGTTTGTCTGCTGGAGAGTTGCTGCCATTCGCGACACCACCTCACCCCAGTCCCCCGCTGTTTTCTGGGTAAAGATGCGCATGGTGGGATACCACGAACAGTCTTCGCGATCTCGCATCCAGCGCCATTCGCTGGCATGGCTGTTGAACAACCAAACAGGTCGGCCCAGGCCGCCGGCCAAGTGTACGACGGACGTATCCACCGAGATCACAAGGTCAAGATTGACCACCAAGGCGGCGGTGTCGTCGAAATCGCTGAATTCATCCGTCCAGTCGACAAGTTTTCCTGATATGACGAACGGCTCCTTATCCGGGTCTGGCTCCTTTTGCAGACTGAACCAGGTGTGGCCGGGCAGTTCCAGCAGCGGACCCAGTTGTTGCAGGGAGAGGGCACGGAATTGCGCATTTTTCATGCCGCTTCCTGGTTTCCACACGATGCCGATTTTGTGTGCCGAAGTTGGCAAGGTAAGTGCAGTGATTCTGGATTTCCAGTAGCTTACCCTTGCTGGGTCGGGGGTCAGATAGGGCACATGATTGGGAATGGTATCCAGTGTCGTGTCGAAGGCCAATGGCAGTGAGAGTAAGGAGCACTGCCATTGCCATGGTGACTGATCGGCAGGGGCAGTCTCCAGGATTTCTACATTGGGAAACGAACGGCGAAACAAGGTCAGCAATGGAGGAGCAACCACGATACTGACGCAATTCGCAAAGCGATTCGCCGCCAGAGGCAGATAGCGGGAGAACTGAATCTGGTCGCCTAAGCCCTGTTCCCGGAAAACCAGCAGTCTGTCACCAGGTAATGGGATTTGGCCTTTCCATTGGGACAAATCGGTGTTGGGGCGAAGAAGAAGCTTTGGCGAGAAAGTTTCCCAGCGGTACTCATATTCTGGCCAGCCTTCGGAGAGCCTTCCCATCGTTAGCAGGATAAGGCTCAAGCTATGGTGCGCCTTGGGATAGTCCGGCTTGATTTCCAGCGCACGTCGGCAGCAGGTCTCGGCCTCGGCCAGTCGTCCCAGATCGAGGAAAGTGTTGCCCAGATTGTTATGTGCCTCGGCCAAATCCGGCTTAATTTCTATGGCCCGTCGGTAACAGACGGAGGCATCTTCCAGTCGCCCCATGTCATGAAGGGTAACGGCCAGATTGCAATGTGCCTGAGCATAATCCGGCTTGAGTTCCAGCGCTCTGCGCAGGCTCGCTTCAGACTCGTCCATCCGGCCGAGTTTCTGAAGCGTGGTGCCCAGGTTGTTATGAGCCTCGACATTATCGGGTTTGATCTGTAGCGCGCGTCGATAGCAGGTTTCGGCCTCATCCAGCCGGTCCAGCGCTTGAAGCGTAACGCCCAGATTGCTGTAAGTCTCGGCGTTATCCGGCTGAATTTCCAGCGCCCTGCGCAGGCTCACTTCGGCCTCGTCCAGTCGCCCTGATTGATGAAGCGTGACACCCAGATTGCTGTGAGCATCAGCGTAAGCTGGGTTGATTTGTAATGCCCGTCGGTAGCTGGCTTCAGCCTCGCCCAGGCGACCCAGGTTGTAAAGTGTGACACCCAGGATGTGATGGGCCTCCACGTCCCCCGGCGATAGCTCGACTGCTTTTTGCATGGGCGCCAGCGCATCCGCATTGCGCCCCATCTGCTTAAGTAATGCCCCTAGTACCTTCCAGCCAAATTCATGCAAGGGGAAACGTTCAGTCATTGACTGAGCAAGGGATGTCGCCTCTGAGAGGCTTCCCTTACTAAAAAGGGTCAGCAGTGTATTGATCTCTTGAGGATCGGGTTTCTTTTCGGCTTGAGTGCCGGGGCGTTCTGCGGCCCGTGGGCCAGCTTCCAGACGCTGCGCCAGCACTTCTACATCATTTCCCTCCAAGCCTTGTTGCCGTGCAAGCGCCAGAATTTGCCGCGCATCCTCCAGTTGGCCGGCCTGAAACAGTGCATCGATATAACTCAACCAGTATTGCCCGCGTGCCGGGTCGGCATCCAGCGCCGCCATGAAATAGGGCAGGCCGGCAGCAGGTTGATTAGTCTGCACCGCGATCATTCCCAGGTTGTAGTTTGCCTCTGGATGGTTCGGCTGGGTTTGCAGGATAGCCTGGTAGCGTTCCCCGGCTTCTTGAAGCAGGCCGGACCGGTGGAGAGTGACTGCCTGCTGGAGAGGCTGCGTGATCGATTGCGAGTCAGGTTGCTGCGAAAGGGTATTAACGGTAATTAGTTTCTCAAGGTGAACGGCCCAATGGGGTATTTTGGTGAAGAATGCGTGCATTCCCACGTCAAAACTTACGAAATTAAATCCATATTTTTGAGCAAGAATTGTGAGGCTTTTCCGTGAAAACAAACTGATGTGTCCATTTCTTGGCGATGCGTACCACCAATCAATTCTTTGGCCGGGATTGATTTGTCCATCGGACAATAAGGTTGAAAATAATACCAGACCATTCGGGGCAAGCAAGGAACGCAAGTTGGACATTAATTCAAGTACGTTCGGAACATGCTCGAAAACTTCAAATGCTGTAATCAGATCAAACTTCCCCAACTGACCAATATGAGTATTTCTGTCCACGAACGGATCGTAAGAACTGGACTGCCAATTTGATTCTTTTAGAAGTCTGGCAAGAAGCCCAGCGCCGCCACCATAGTCAAGATGTTTTATCGAATGAGTTTGATCGCCAAACATGGCGATCAAATTGGTGGCATTTGTACGAGGCCTAAGCTCAACGTAGTCCGGATCTACGATGGCATATTCATCGTTATATATTTTTTTCTCGAATTCATCGGGACTCCAGGCCGCAATCTCAGGTGCAAAACAAAAGCCGCATTTGCCGCAGCGGGCGTAATAGATGGGAATCCCCGCTTGGGGAAGGAATTTACCATTTGCTTCCTCGCAAGACTTGTTGAAATCAACAACATCAAATAAAGAGCAAGTTCCGGCACAGACAGGACAGGATAAATTTGGATTCATGTATATTTTAGACTTGATGCCAAGTTTGATCAGGCTTCGTTATGAAGAATTACGCCGACCTTAACGCTCTTTCAGCATCCACATTACCTCTGCAAAAGAGGGAGCCTCCTTGCTTGCGACGGCTTCGGTCAGCTTGCCTAGGTAACTGCTGTCGTGTGCCGTCCTGCGTGCGAAAGACTGGATAAGCTGAACCACCCGCATATCGGTCAACCCTTGGTAATGACCGGCCATTCCCACCATAAACACTTGAATAATGGAGAGATTGAACACCATTTTCCTGTATAAATCGAGAAAGCTGCCGTGTATGAATGGGAACAACTGACTGAATACATCATTCACCAGATAGTTTTCCAAGATATAACCTTTGTCGCGGAAATACGGCAGATAGTAGGAGTCGTATGCGTTATGGTAGCGAGCCAGGAGATCGGCTCCAACACCTAAGCGTGATGCTTCGTTGCCAACTAAACCATTGACGCCGGCATTTAGACATTCCGCGAAGCGCGGATCAGCATGGTGCAGAAATTCGGCGAGGAACGCGGTGATGGCAAGCAATTTGCGTGGCAAATCGATGGGTATCTGCTCGAATTGCGTTTCGATGAAAGACGGCTCGGCAAACAGAGTGGTGAAGGATGACAGGACAGGAAAGATTTCGGCGATATTTTTGAACCCCGGGTCGCTGATTACGCGATCCACTTCGTCCAACAGATTTCCGAGTAGCATCATCCGTGCGCCCAAGGTCAATTCCCTGAATTGCAGGATATATAGCATCAAGGAGCGCAAATCATTCATGATAGAGATTTGATCGGGATCACTGATGCCGATCTGCGGTACGCGGAAGTTGATGAAATCGCGTGCGCCTAGATCAGCATCCGGTGCAGCCATGATCAGGCCGATCGGCTCTGGATGCAGCAACACTTGGCGCGCCGCCTCTGGGCAGGATATGCCCAGCGAGTATTCGTGCTGGGCGCCGAATAGGTTGTGGAAGCGCGGGTACGTGGCGCAAGTATCAGACAGTGCTTCCGACCCCAACTCTTTCTGGATCATGCACAGCATGTCTGGCTGCAAAAACGGGCACCGCAAATCCGCCTGCATCTTAATATAGGCGTAAGTCTGTTCGCTCTGAGGTGAATTCTCTTTTCCTAGTATCACATGACTGCGCAACAGCGGCGCCAGGGTCTCGTGCTGGCAAGCCTGATAACGAAGCCAGGTCACACGATCAATTGGAATTTTCCAGCCGGCGATGCAGCAGGAATCCTCGCACTCTGAACCGATGCAGCGAAACTTTGGGTAGTAATCAGGAAACACCGCCTGTGGTCTCGCAGTCATTTTCGGTTTTGACTTCACAATTGATTTCGGCCGTCGCTTCTTTGCCATCTTCCCATCCATCTGCAGATTGACCGTGTCACATCATTTCACAATGTCCTGTATGGGGCAAGAGTTACCACGTGTTGCTGAAGTCAGTATTATACAAACAAGGAGAAGGGTTGATTCCTACGCTGACAATCCTAATGATTTCGTCATACTGGACTTCAGCAACCGATATTGGTGATCACAGCTCATGGACGGTCGGCATTTTTCTATTCATTCCGATGCGGCCTTTTGTGGTATGTGGCAGATATGGTATTCCGGCGCATCGTGACCGCTGATTCCGGGCGAACGTGACTGATTTTGGTTTCTTCCAGAATCAGCGTTCACGATACTCGACGATGGAATTTGTTGGCGTTCTGCGGCCTGTGATCCGGCTTCCAGACGCCGAGCCAGATTGTTGAATAAACGAGGCATGTGCCAAAATAACTGGTAATTCTGAGACCAGAGCCATTCGATCAAGGCTTGGGATTTATCGAGGCGATCATTTTCCACATATAGCAAAGGCCGTGATCTAGTCAAAACATCAACTGCGCCTTGCAGAGTAAGTAGCTCATAGTAATAACCTGGAACACGACTGCCACAAAGGTCAAACCCACTACAGTCCCCCGGCAAGGCCGGGGGTTTACCCAACTGAATTATGAAGCGCACTATCCGACATCCGTCTACTCGGCAACAGGTGGATTGTTTGGGAACAATTCCTCGACAAACCCAAACCGGGTCAACTCCCTGATACGCATCGGATACAACATGCCCTGTAAATGGTCGCATTCGTGCTGAACCACCCGGGAGTGAAAACCGCTCACGGTGCGGTCTATCGAATTGCCGAACTGATCGAAGCCCTGGTAGCGCAATCGCTTGTAGCGTGGCACCAAGCCGCGCAGGCCGGGGATGCTCAGGCAGCCCTCCCAGCCTTCATCCATTTCGTCACCGAGCGGTGTTAGCACCGGATTGATCAGCACCGTGTCCGGCACCAGTTCGGCATCCGGGTAGCGCGGGTTGACGGCCACGCCGAAAATCACCACTTGCAGGCCAACCCCGATCTGTGGGGCGGCTAACCCTGCGCCGCTGAGGGCGGCCATGGTATCGCGCATGTCTTGCAACAGCTGGTGCAATTCTGCGGTATCGAATGCGGCAACTGGCGCTGCCACCTCCAGCAGCCGCGGGTCACCCATGCGCAATACGGTTTTAATCGCCATCCAGCCCCACCACGTGTTCCAGGATGAGTCGCACACGCTGCATGGCCTGATTCAGCACGACGTCGATTTCCTCGAAGCTGATGGCGTGCTTGCTGGTATTTCGCCCTGCGGCGTGATTGGCGACCACGGCAATGGCGGCATAACAAAGCCCCAACTCGCGGGCGAGCACTGCCTCCGGCATGCCGGTCATGCCCACCATGGTGGCACCGTCACGATCCAGGCGGTTGATCTCCGCAGCCGTTTCCAGGCGCGGCCCCTGCACTGCGGCATAGACGCCACCATCGACGACTTTCTCACCGGCCAACGATGCCGCCTGCATGCACTGCTGGCGCATTTTTTCGCAATAAGGCTTGGTAAAATCCACGTGGGTGACCGACTTGCCATTTCCATCAAAATAAGTGGCCTTGCGCCCGTGGGTATAGTCGATAATCTGGTCAGGTATGACAATAGAACCTGGCTCGTAATCCGGGTTGATTCCGCCGACGGTGGCGATCGACACGACATTCTTCACCCCTTGAGCCTGCATCGCCCACATGTTGGCTTGGTAGTTGACCTCGTGTGGTGGAATGGAGTGGCCGTAACCGTGCCGTGCCATGAACACGACTTCATGATCCTTGATCTTGCCGAAAGTCAGCGCGCCGGAAGGTTCACCATAAGGGGTACGAATCACCTGCCGATGCGTAATCTCCAGATTTGCCAGCTGGGCCAATCCGGTGCCGCCGATAATTCCTAACATATAAATATAGTCCTGAGTTGAAAGCAGTCCTGAGTGCTGAGTTAAAAGCAGTGCTGAGTTCCGATTAAATTTGGCGCTTAATTGAAGACCTTAAACCACCTATTATTTTACCTACTTCTTCAGCCAATATACTGGCTTCATCGAATTCGGCTTCACTGATATAACCGATATCCAGCGCAATATAAAGCTGAGATCGAACTTCTGCGCATGAACCCTTTGCGATCACCAAAAATTGGTGCAATTCTGGCAAACCGCTACGCTCGAACCCTTCAGCGATATTGGACATCACTGAAACAGCAGCCCGCTGAATTTGACCCTTTAAACCATAATCCCGTGAAAATACTTCGCTCGCTGTAAGTAAATAAATTCGTTTCGTCAGTAAACGAGCCTTTTGCCACGCAACCAAGTCCTCGAACTTTTGAACTACCATGACACCCCCACCCTATACAGTCCTGAGTCCTGAGTCATCGCGCAGTGATACCCACGCACTCAGCACTTCCCACTCAGGACTCAGGACTGTTTTTAACTCAGGACTCCTTGACCGCATATATCGCGGGCAAGTTGCGCCATGCCCCGCGCACATCCATACCGAAGCCGAACACGTAGCGGTTGGGCAGGCTGATCCCGATAAAATCGGCCTGAATGGGCTTTGGCCGGCCTGTTACCTTGTCTGAAAATACGGCGCAGCGAAACGAGCGGGCACCCAGTTCGAGCACTTTGTCGCGGATCGCCGCGAGGGTGTGGCCTTCATCCAGTATATCGTCCAGCACCAGCACTACCCGCCCCGCCACATTCTCCTTGGGCATCACCTTCCATTGCAAGGTGTTGCCCTGCGTTTCATTGCCGTAGCGGCTGGCATGGATATAATCGAAATCCAGCGGAAAATTGAGCAGCGGCAACAGCTGGCCGCTAAAGACCACAGCGCCCCCCATCACGCTCAACACCAGAGGGTGGGATTCCCCAAGGGACGCGCCGATTTCACCGGCCATCCTTTTGACAGTGGCGGTAACTTCCTCGGCGGGACAGATTTGCTCCGCCCCATCAAGAATATCCAGTGCTTCTTGCGCCGAAATCATTTTTTTAGTTCAAGAGAAGAAAGATAATTCCGGAATTCGCCATTCACTTCCGGATGCTTCAGGGCAAACTCTACGGTTGCTTTAAGATAGCCGATCTTGCTGCCGCAATCATAACGTATGCCATTGTATGCATAGGCCAGCACCTGCTCCTGCTTGAGCAGTGAGGCAATGCCGTCGGTCAGCTGGATTTCGCCACCCGCACCGGCCTGTACCTTCTCAAGATGCCTGAAAATGCGGGGCGTCAGAATATAGCGCCCCACCACACCCAGCGTGGAAGGCGCTTCCTCAGGCTTAGGCTTCTCAACGATACCATTCATCTTGTAGATACCATTATCGAGTTCTTTGCCATCAACTATGCCGTACGCCGAGGTTTCCTCGCGCGGCACTTCCTGCACCCCGATCACCGAGCTGTGATAATGCGCATACAGGTCAACCATCTGCTTCAACACTGGCGGTTCGCCATCGAGCAGATCGTCCGCCAGGATTACCGCAAACGGTTCATTCCCTACCACCTGCTTGGCGCACAGCACAGCATGGCCCAAGCCCAATGCCTCGGATTGGCGAATATAGACGCACGTCACGTTGGGCGGAATAATGCTGCGCAGTATCTCAAGAATTTTGGTCTTGCCGCGAGCCTCAAGCTCGGCTTCCATTTCATAGGCCTTGTCAAAATGGTCCTCGATCGCGCGTTTGCTGCGCCCGGTGACAAAAATCAGTTCGGTGATGCCGGCTGCTACTGCCTCCTCCACCGCATACTGAATCAGCGGTTTATCCACGATCGGCAGCATTTCCTTCGGGCTAGCCTTGGTTGCCGGCAAAAAACGCGTACCCATACCCGCAACCGGAAAAACTGCCTTGGTGATTCTTTCCGTGCCCGCTCCCCCAGAAACCCTTCTTTCCATGCTTACTCCCCTAACATTTCTTTTAATTGAATTTCATCCAGCACAACCACACCCAACTCCTTCGCCTTGACCAGTTTGCTGCCCGCCTCTGCGCCGGCCACCACAAAATCCGTCTTCTTCGACACGCTACCCGTTACCTTGCCGCCCAAAGCCTCGATTCTTTCCTTGGCTTCATCCCGTGTCAAGTTCGGCAAGGTTCCTGTCAGCACAAAGATTTTTCCACTGATCGGGCTGGTACTGATTGGCGACCCCGCGCCCTCTGCCCAGTGCACACCGGCAGCGACAAGCTGGGCGATTACCTCGCGATTGTGCGGTTCAGCAAAGAATTGGGCAATACTCTGTGCCACCACCGGGCCCACATCCGGCATCTGTTGCAGCGCCCCCTCGTCTGCCGCCATCAATGCGTCGAGGCCGCCAAAATGGCGCGCCAGATCCTTGGCTGTCGCCTCGCCCACGTTGCGGATACCGAGGGCGAAAATAAACCTCGCCAAGGTGGTTTTCTTGCTGGCCTCGATCGCCGCCAGCGTATTGCTCGCGGATTTTTCCGCCATACGATCGAGATTGGCCAGGGTGGTCATGCCCAGTTTATACAGGTCGGCCGGGGTGTGGATCAGTTCCTTGTCCACCAGCTGATCCACCAGCTTGTCGCCCATGCCTTCGATATCCATGGCACGACGACTGGAGAAGTGGAGGATAGCCTGCTTGCGTTGCGCCGGGCAGAACAGCCCACCGCTGCAACGCGCCGCCGCCTCATCCGGCAGGCGGATGACATGGGAGCCGCATACCGGGCACACCGGATATTGTTCCAGCAAACTGAATTCCTGCGCGCTAGAATGACGGTTCCCCATCACGACGCCCACCACCTCCGGAATAACGTCGCCGGCGCGACGCACGATCACGGTGTCGCCAATGCGCACATCCTTGCGGCGAATTTCGTCCTCGTTGTGCAGCGTGGCGTTGGACACCATTGCCCCGCCAACAAAAACCGGCTTCAACCGCGCCACCGGGGTCAATGCGCCAGTCCGCCCTACCTGCACGGTTATCCCCAGTAGTTCGGTCATCGCTTCCTGTGCCGGGAATTTGTGAGCAACGGCGAAGCGCGGCGCACGCGCGACAAACCCCAACCGCTCCTGGCTATCCAGGTCGTCAACCTTGTACACCACGCCATCGATATCGTAAGGCAAACTATCGCGCCTGGCGCCGATCATGCGGTAGTACTCCAGCAGGCCCTCAACCCCCTGCACCACCTTGCGCTCACGGCAAACCGGCACTCTCAGGCTTTCCAGGTAATCCATGACAGCGCTTAGTTTACGTGGCAAACTCACCCCTTCGACACTACCCAGACCGTAGGCAAAGAAGGTCAACGGACGCGTGGCCGTAATGCGCGGATCAAGCTGGCGTAGCGAGCCGGCGGCGGCGTTGCGCGGGTTGGCAAATTCCTTTTCGCCCTTATTTCGCTGCTGGTGGTTAAGCTTTTCGAAGTCTGCCTTGAGTATCAGCACTTCACCTCGCACTTCCAGCAATTGCGGCGGATTTGTCGTATGCAGCCGCAGCGGAATGGCCTTGATCGTCCGCAAATTGGTGGTCACATCCTCACCAGTGTAGCCGTCGCCCCGTGTTGCCCCTTGAAGCAGGATGCCGTTTTCATAGATCAGACTGATCGCCAGACCGTCGAATTTGGGGTCTACCGCATATTCCACCCTCTCGACGCCGAGGCCCTCCCGCACGCGCCGGTCGAATGCCGCCACTTCCTCATCCTCGAACGCATTGTTGAGGGAAAGCATGGGCACGCGGTGAGTCAGTTGGGAAAATTCGGCGAGGGGGGCAGCGCCAATGCGCCGAGTGGGTGAATCGGGAGTAGCGAGCAGCGGATTTTCCGCTTCCAGCCGCTCCAGTTCGCGGAACAGTTTATCGTACTCGGCATCCGGAATTTCCGGCTCATCAAGAACGTAGTAAAGGTAGTTGTGCCGCTCGAGCTCCTCGCGCAGCTGCCGCACACGCGCAACGGCTTCCTGCGGAACAGTCATTTAGGAAAACAGCCTCAGCGCGCGGGCACTGCCGCTCTTGATCTGTTGCGCCTCCATCCTTGCGTAAATATCGGCAAGCTGCTGCTTGATCTTGGCGATTCCGGCATCGCTCAGCGGTCGGCGGTTATCGTCCACAACCTGCCCACCCAGTGAGGAGGCCATCTGCCTGGCCACCATCAGCATCTGGTTGAATACGCGCACGCCGTCGGCAACCTTGGGCACATCGAACAGAAAGGTGATGCCATGGGTGCTGAGCTGGCGGATGTTTTCTGCGGAGAACGGCGTCGGGTCCAGATTGGCCAGCGAGAACAAATCCGCTCCCTCGTCGTTGAAATAATGGAACGCACCGTCCGGCTGCAATTTCATTCCGGCCGCTTCAGCCATGGCCCTGACCTTGGTGGCAGCGAAGGCTTCGCCATTCTGCGTGATGATATTGGCGCCGATCAGCACGTCGACATCGGCACAGAACTGGTCAAGTGCAGCGGCGAGCGCCAATGCGGGCTGCCGTTTCGGGAATTCGGCGACCGCCACCAGTTCGTCTGCAACAGTTTGAACCTGGCTGCAAAAAGCCGCCAGATCAGAATCGGAAACAGGCCCAGTGCGATTCGCCAGCTGCAATGTCGCGGCAATATTAAGGTATTCCTCAGCACTTCCCTGCCCGACTTCTTCCCATCCGCCGGACAGTGAATTCATGCCGAACCAGTGCACACGTTTACCGAAATCGCCTTGGCGCTGTATCGCCTCATTGAGAGCAACCGCACCAACCGATTCGCTCGGGTGAAGTTGAACCCGGTAATTGATAGTTTCATCCTGCGACACGACCGGTGTGCCTTCATACTGAGTGCTGAGAAGTGGCTTTAGCTTCTCTTCAGGCAATACAACAGCAGGGATTGGCTCGATTTGCTCAACGTTCACGTCCTCTACTGCCAGCTCTTCAGTCGGCGCCACTGAAACC
This sequence comes from Gammaproteobacteria bacterium, assembly GCA_018823025.1. Taxonomy (GTDB): domain Bacteria; phylum Pseudomonadota; class Gammaproteobacteria; order Burkholderiales; family Sulfuricellaceae; genus Sulfuricella. The sequence goes on from JAHJJI010000018.1 coordinate 20,088, forward strand.
TCCTCTGGCGGCATCGAAATAACTGGTTCGATCCGCGACTCATCGCGAAAATCGGCAACTTCGTGCGTATCCGTAGGGGTATCGGGCAACGTGTCGGAGCCGCTCTCAAGCAGCACATCCTCTTGCCTGGCGGGGAAAGCCTTCTCGGCAATGCGCCGATATTTCCTTTCCTGGTATCGGTTAAAACCGTACACACCGGCAACGATCAGAAGACCGATCGCCAGCAAACTGATTTGCAATTCGCTCATAAAATTTCCATTATTCTACAAAAGCTATTGAACCGCGGAGGACGCAGAGGAATTCAAATGCTTGACGAAAAAACGCACTTGCCTAGTGGGAGACTTGGCACAACCAGGCAATGACTTGTTTTTCCTCCGCGTCCTTTGCGGTAAACGCATTTTTTCGGGTTATTGCTGTGCAAATTATAACTCACGCCGGCACTTCATCCTTCATCCGCATTGCCTCTTCGATGTCTACCGCCACCACGCGCGACACGCCCATTTCCTGCATGGTGACCCCAACCAGTTGTTCTGCCATTTCCATCGTGATCTTATTATGGCTGATATAAACGAACTGGGTCTGTACCGACATTTTTTTTACCAGTTCGCAGAAACGTTCGGTATTTGAATCGTCGAGCGGTGCATCCACCTCGTCGAGCAGACAAAAGGGCGCCGGATTGAGCTGGAACAGGGAAAAAGTCAGCGCTAGCGCGGTCAGGGCCTTTTCTCCGCCGGACAGGAGGTGGATCGAACTGTTTTTCTTGCCCGGCGGCTGGGCGATGATCTGTATCCCGGCATCGAGAAGCTCCTCGCCGGTCAGCATCAGTCTGGCCTGGCCACCGCCGAACAACGATGGGAAAAGTTCGCCGAAATTGCGATTAACCTGATCATAAGTGCTTTGCAGGCGCTCCCGCGTTTCCCGGTCGATGCGGCGGATCGCCTGCTCCAGCGTGGCTATGGCCTCGTTCAGATCTTTGGCCTGGGATTCAAGATAGCCGTTGCGCTCCCGGCTGCCTTGCAGCTCTTCCAATGCAGCCAGGTTGACCGCGCCGAGTGCTTCGATTTCCGTCGTGAGCCTGACAATCTCAGTCTGCAGAGCATTGGGCCTGAGGCTTTTCTCCATCGCTTGCAACAGTTCTGCCTCGTCGGCTCCGGCTTCCCTGAGCTGGCCTTCGTACTGTTCCTGGCCAAGACGCGCTTCCTGTTCCTTGAGGCGCATCTCGCTGATCTGGTCGCGTAGCGGCTGCAATTTTTGCTCGCTGCTCATGCGCTGCTGCTCCAGCTCGCGCAGACGGTTAGCCGCTTCGGCCAGGGCATCGCGCGCCAACGCCAGAGCCTTCTCTTTCTCCTGCTGCTGGGTTAGCGCCTGCTGTAGCGCATGGCTTAACGGTTCCTCGCTGACCCCCTGCTGCTCGGCGAGCAGGTTTTCAAGCTGGATGACCGCCTCTTCGGCCTGTTCGGCGAGTTGGGCGCTTGAAATTTCAAGCTCACCGATCTTGTTCTGGCAGTTCTTCTCTACGAACACCGCCTCCTGTGCGGCACGTTCTGTCTGCCTTAGCGCCTCGCGTTGCCGGTTAAGATTTTGCTCGACACCGGAACGCTCCTGGCGGGTTTCATCCAGTTGCTCGCGGAGCGTCTCGGTCTGGTTGCGACCCAGCTTCAGGCTTTCCTCCGCCGCCGCAAGCAGCTCGCTTTCAGACTCAAGCTGTTCGGCGATTTCCGACTGTTCCGCCGATATCCCTTTTTGACGCTGCTCGGCCTGCTGCCTGACCTGAACCAGACGCTGCACCTCAAGTTGCAGGCGGTGCTGCTTCTGCTGCGCTTCACTCGTAGCGCTACGCAGCCGAGCGATCTCTTTCTGCTGCTGCGCCAGCGCAGAATCGGCCTGTACCACCGTGGTTTGCCGCTGTGACAATGCTGTCTGCTTCACTTCAAGATCAACCTGCAACTGCTCGATTTCGCGCTGGCGTGCCAACACCCCGTGCAGCTCGCTTTGCGGCGCATGGAAACGAATGCTGTGACGAGTGAAAACATGGCCCGCGCGCGACACCAACATCGCCCCGCACGGCAATTCATTACGCAGGGCAAAACCCTCGGCGACATTCTCGGTTACATAGATTTCAGCCAGCCAGTCGTCGAGGAATGCAGGGACACTGTTATCTATCCAGGAAACATAGCGGGATATCGGAATTATTCCCTCATCCCAACCTTCTCCTTGGGGGAGAAGGGGCAATGGAGAAGAGCGCTGGCTTTGATCGAATGCAGTGACCGCCGCTGGCGGCGCATCCCCCAGCCATTCCTGCACCTGCTCGATGTTTTCCATTGCAATGCTATTCAGGCGATCGCCCAGCACGCTTTCCAGCGCATCCTCCCAGCCCGCGGCTATGCGCAAGCTGTTCCACAGTCTCGGCAAGCTTTCCAGCCGGTGCTTTGCCAGCCACGCCTGCAATTTCTGGTTATGGTCGAGGCGGCCCTGCAGGTGTTTCAGGGCATTCAGCCGGGCCTCCAACTCGATGGCCAGTCTCTGCTCCGCTTGCAGCCCGGCCTTGGCTTCATGTGCGCCCACTTCCAGTTCGGGCAGCACCGCAAGTAGCCGCGCCAGTTCAGCCTGAAGCGTTTCGAACTGGCCCGCCACTTCGGCAAGCTCAACCTCTTTCAGCGACAGTGCCGCAACATCGAAGCGCGGCAGACTGCTGGACTCCTGCTGCAAACGTTGCTGCCTGGCTTGCAGTTGTTGAATATTCCTTTGCGCATGCGTGCGATGGGTTTCCTCGATCTGCTTCTCCTGTTCGGCTTGGGCCAGACTACGTTGCAGCTCGCTGTAGCGACGCTGGCAATCGCGGAAACTCTCCTCGGCCAGCGGCAAATTATGGCCCTCCCGCTCCAGATGTTCCTTGTTCTGCACCAAGCGCTCACCCGCCACTGCGAATTCGCCGCGCCAGTGTGCCAAGGCTGCGATTGACTCGTCTCGCTGCCTTGCCAGGCGCTCGCCTTGTTCGCGCAGGGAAGAGGACTGTGCGGCCAGGCGCTGGCGGCTTTCACGCTGGTGCTGCAGGTTCTGTTCCAGTCTGGAAACCTCGGCATTGGCCGCATAAATGCCACCCTGCGCCTCATGCAACGCATCGCTGGCCGCGTAATGGGCTTCCCGCGATCGTTCCAGCTGGCTCTCGGCTTGGCGCAGGCGCGCATTTTCCGCTTCCAGTTCGTTGCTCAGGCGCGCCACTTCGCGCTGCCAGCGCTCGCACTGTGCTGCCGCCTCGCGCTTTCTGAGTAAAGCCAGCAGGTTGTGAGACAGCTTCAATTGGGTCTGCAAGGACAGATACTGCTGAGCCACCTCCGCCTGAGTTTCCAGCCTGGCTATCTGTTTGCCCAGTTCCTGACGCACGTCCTCGACGCGCAACAGGTTCTCGCGGGTATCCTTCATACGCAGTTCGGTTTCGCGACGCCGTTCCTTGTACTTGGAGATTCCCGCCGCCTCTTCCAGAAAAACGCGCAACTCCTCGGGCCGTGCCTCGATAATGCGCGAGATCATGCCCTGCTCGATGATGGCGTAGGCGCGCGCGCCCAGACCGGTACCCAGGAAAATATCGGTGATATCGCGGCGGCGGACGTGCAGATTGTTGATATGGTAGGAAGATTCCCCGCTGCGTGTGAGCACCCTTTTGACGGAGATTTCAGCGTACTGCGACCATTGTCCGGCGGCTTTACCCAGGCTGTTGTCGAATATCAGCTCGACACTGGCTCGACTTACCGCCTTGCGCGTGGCACAGCCGCTGAAAATTACGTCCTGCATTGATTCGCCGCGCAGTTCCCGCGCCCGCGATTCGCCCAGCACCCAGCGCACCGCGTCGATCACGTTGGACTTGCCGCACCCATTCGGACCGACAACGCCAACCCGTTGTCCGGGGACGGGAATCGTGGTGGGATCGACGAAGGACTTGAAGCCGGCGAGTTTGATGTGGGTGAGGCGCAAGGTTAGAGGCCGCTGCCGGCAGGAAGATCAAGCATTGCAGCGGCCTTGATCAGCCCCTGATCCAGGCTGTAGATATGGCTGGCACCATTGTTTTTGGCAATGGCCAGATGCAGCGCATCGCCTGCGCGCAAACTGGTGGCGAAATTGCGCAGAAACTGGTCAGCCAGACGGTAATCCGCCTGACTTGGCGTCAAAATCACGAACTGGGTATGAGAAATGCGTTCAAACGCGGTCAGCAGACCCTGCGCCACTTTCTCGCCCAGTTGTTGCATGCGCACCCTGCGCGCAACCATGCTGGAAAATTCGACGCACGTCCATTCGCTGATCGCGATGTATTGCTGGGACAGGGTATAAGTCAATTGACGAACTTCATCCGAATTCGGCTCAGGAATGTAAAGTGGAGCGATGAAACTGGTATCGAAGTAGAGCATCAATACCCTTCGTCGCGCATTTGCCGGATCAGTTCAGCACTTGACACCGTAGAGGCAGGCAAGCTCGCCCGCAAGCGATCCATTTCTTCAAAATCGATCGGCTTCAATGCCTTGTCAAACCCTTTGATGCGCGCCACCGGTTGTCCACGACGGGTAATCACGATCTCTTCACCCGCTTCGACCTGATTCAGCAATTCACTCAAGTGGGCTTTGGCTTCGGCAACGCTGACGGTATTCATAGAGCGCCTCTCATGGTCATTTACATGGTCATCATAGCATCCATCAACGCCAAATGCCACTCATCAGGCTATAATTGCCGGCATCTAACCTAGGAAAATACACCCATGTCCAGCCAACCCAGCAAAAGCCTGGAAACCTTCGAGAATCCGAACCCGGAACGCGATTTCCATATCCACATGGAAATCCCGGAGTTCACCTGTTTGTGCCCGAAAACCGGTCAGCCTGACTTCGCCACGCTGTATCTCGACTACATCGCGGATCAAAACTGTGTCGAACTGAAGAGCCTGAAGATGTATATCTGGTCGTTCCGCAACGAGGGCGCATTTCACGAAGCCGTCACCAACAGTATCCTGAACGACCTGGTGGCCGCGACTCAGCCGCGCTTCATGCGCCTGACGGCAAAATTCTACGTACGCGGCGGCATCTTCACCAATGTCGTAGCCGAACACCGCAAACCGGGCTGGGAACCGCAACCCCGCGTTGACTTGACCGTATTCGAGGCCAATTCCAATACGCGAGGATAAGGTAATGAGGCATGGAGACATAAAACCTTCGGGCAAACCCACTCCTCACTCCTCACCCCTCACCCCTCACGCTTTTTTAGGTATCGATTTCGGCACCAGCGGTGCCCGTGCCATTGCGATTGACAGCAGTGGAGCCATACTCGCCGAGGCGCGACAGGTTTTTGGCGATCAAACCGCAGAAACCTGGCGTGCAGCCCTGTTTGACCTGATCGGCCAGATTCCGGCAGACATCCGGCGGTTACTCAGTGCCATCGTCATCAACGGCACTTCAACCACCGCGCTATTGTGCGATGCTGACAACCAGCCGCTTTGCCCACCGCTGCTTTACAACGATGCGCGGGCTCAGGACGAGGCAAAGCAGCTGGCGCAGATTGCCCCACCCGGTCACTCGGTGCTGAGCGCAAGCTCCAGTCTGGCGAAGCTGCTCTGGTTCCAGAAACAGCCCGAATTTCCCTGCGCCCGTTTTTTTCTGCATCAGGCGGACTGGCTGGCCTCACTTTTGCATGGCAGACCGGGCATCAGCGATTACCACAACAGCCTCAAGCTCGGATTCGATCCGGAAACCTTGCGCTACCCGGAATGGCTGTTGCAGTTGGCGGTAGTCCCTCTGTTGCCGCGCGTTCTGGCACCGGGAACAACGATCGGTCCGGTTACCGCAGAAATCGCCGCGCGCTTCTCCCTTCCCCGCGACTGCCTCATTCGTGCCGGCACCACCGACAGTATCGCTGCCTTTATCGCCAGCGGGGCCTGCCGCCCCGGCCAGGCGGTCACATCGCTCGGATCGACCCTGGTGTTGAAACTGCTCAGCCGGAAACGGGTGGATGCTGCGCAATACGGCATCTACAGCCACCGTATCGGCAACCTGTGGCTGGCGGGTGGCGCCTCCAACAGTGGCGGTACGGTGCTGCGATCGTTTTTCAGCGACGCCCGACTGGAAGCATTGAGTGCCCGCATTCATTCAGAAACAGACAGCGGCCTGGATTATTACCCCCTGCCCTCTCCTGGAGAGCGTTTCCCGATCAACGATCCCGAATTTGAACCACGCCTGACACCCAGACCGCAAGAGGATGCCCTGTTTTTGCATGGCTTGCTGGAGGGGATAGCCCGAATCGAGGCACAGGGTTACCGCCTGCTACAGGAGTTGGGCGCAGACCCGCTCGAATCTGTGCTGACCGCCGGAGGCGGGGCCGGCAATCCGGCCTGGACCGCAATGCGCGCCCGATTCCTTGGCGTACCCGTGCAGCCTTCCTCCCACGTTGACGCCGCCTATGGCAGCGCACTGCTGGCGGCCAGAGGATAAAATTTGCTATGCTACGAGCAATCACAAGCGGAGAGAAAAAACTAAAATGGACAGACTGAATAGAGTTTTATCTCAGGAAGGTGTTTCCTACTTCACCGCTATCCCTCTGAGCTGGCGCCCGGAGGCTGAGCTTTCGGATGGCGATATCGCCGTCTGGATGTATGGTAACGTCACGCTGCTACGGGCATTGGCCACGATCGAGTCTATTCAACCGGAGCTGGATGGTGACTTGGGATCTGGCGTAGGCAAAGTACTGGAGCGCCTTGAATTCAAAATCGACCTGACACTTAGCCTGGTTGCCAAGCTGCTGACACAGCATGCAGTCCGGCCCTCGACCTGCCCCGTCTTTGTCAGCGCCGAGGGCATTGAATGGATCAGCAAAGAAGCGGCCATGGAGGGCGATAACATTGTTCTTTCCGCCTACATCAGCCCGAAATTGCCACAACCGCTGGTTCTGCCCGCAAAAATCAAATCTGTTCAGTCAGAGTCAGGCGGCACCAGGATCTACGCCACTTTCACTCATCTCAGCGAAGAAGCCCAGGACTGGCTCTCCCGCACCGTTTTCCGCTACCATCGCCGCGAAGTGCAGCAACATTCACGCTAGCAGCCTGTCGGACTTGAAGAATCGAGGTGAGAATTCGGCTGGGCGAGAGCAGATTTTGCCGGTTTTGCGGGTCAATAGTCATTCTATTGACCAAAAAAGCGGCGAAATATGGGCCGGCCAGGCGGATTTGCAGCCGATTTCCTTTAGGTCTGGCAGGCTGCCAGGATGCATCAGCGTTTCAGGTGACCGTAGGCGGGCAAGGTCTGCAAGCGGGTGTCCGTTAAAGGCACCCCAACAGTGAAGTGATAAAGGCTTTGCATCCTTTTCCCCTTCAGCCCCAGCGCCTCATGTACCCCATCGTCAAAGAAACACCCGATTCCCGTGCCGCGCACTCCGGCCGCTTCTGCTTCCAGATACAGCACCTGTCCCAACATGCCCGCTTCCCAGAAGAGTTGCCGGTAAACCCAAGGTCCCAAAGCAAGGCTGGCTTCGTACTCGGCCAGCATACCCAGGCTGAAGGCGCCGTCTGCAGCAATTTCCTGATGGCAAGACAAAGCGCGCGCGGCATCGCGCATATCGGCCGCCACCAAACGGAATAGCGGCAAATGCGCAGGACAGCCGTCCACCCGTTTCCATTCAAACTCCTTGCTGAACAAAGTGCGTAGCATGTCCCCGCGTTCCGCATTACGCAGGAATAGATACAATCCTGGTTCCAGACCATCGACACGATGTACGAACAGCACCAGATCAATCCGTGGCGCCCATGAAATCTCATCCCAGGGCGGGATGCCAGGGCGCGGCAGGGTCAGGTCGAGCATGCGGAAAAAGACGTTGCGCGAAATACTGCCGATACCGTCAAAAGACTGGGCGCTGCGTCGCTGCTGAATGATTTCGATGGCGCTGCGGGTACAGGACGAATTCAATGGCACAGGCAACTTCGGTACTTGCCAGGTGCTTTCCTGCGTTTCAGGTTTGGCGCAGGCCTCTGCGACTTTGTCTATGGCCGGCCAGTCGTGCATGTGATTAACGGAGAGCGTATTCGCCTGCCCTAGCCACACGCCAGCGCCAGCAGCCATCAACAGTTTTTCTGGCGCAACCGCCTCTGCTACGGCCTGCAGCGACACCTGCAACATGATGTCAGGGTGTTCTCGTTCAGCCTGGACATTATCCCCGCTCCGGTCTGTGCCAAGCACTCGGCCAATCTCGGCATCCGACCAGCCATTCAGCAATTTCACCGTCCAGCCGAGCGTAGCGGCAGCATAGCGCACAGCGGCGATGGCATGGCCGACATCGTGCTGACAATAGCGGAAGGCGCGTTCACCGTATTTCCAGGCTTCACGCCAATGAATCGAGGTCAGTCCGATCAGAATGACGTTCGTCGGCAAGCCACGCTCTCCGTCCGCAAAGCGGCAACGTTGTTCCAGCAGGTGATCGCGGCTCAAATAATGGTGCACCCCATCCACAACCCCGGCACAGCCTTGCGCCACCACATAGGCTTCAGTCGGATGCAGATTGCCACTGGACGGGTTGCAGCGAAGTGCCCAACGAGTCTCATCATATTGCTTCCAGGCCGAGATACCGAAAGACAACTGCAGCAATGCCGCCAGGCTGTTCAGATCAAGCGGCTGAGGCTCGATGCCTGGCTGCTGATAGAACTCGGCATAGCCTGGGCCGGCAGACGCATCCAGCAAAGGCAGTTCCAATCGCGGGCTGCCTGCGTAGGTGCGGAAGGGATCAGGCTGGCTGTTCCAGTCCATCCCGTCCGGCCCCGCTGCATAACGCTGGAATTGGTGCTTGCTGCGCTGGTGGTAAGCCAGCACGGTATCAAGTGCTGTAGTCATGCGAATATCGCACCTGTTGAATCAGCTCGATCGCGTTGCCATCAGGGTCACGACAGAATAATGCGGGCCGGCCGGTGCTGCTCAGAGTATAGGCAACGCCAGCCAGATCCAGGGTCTGTTTAAGCGCCGTCAGGTCGTTAATGGCAAGGGCGATATGGCGGTCGCGTCCGCCATGCGCGGGCCGCCCATCCACTGGATCAGGATTGGGCAGCGCCAGCAGATGAATCTGCTGCTCGCCAATCTCGTACCACACGCCAGCGAAGGACATCTCCGGCCTGGCGGATGAAGGAGTCAACCCAAGCACGTTTTCATAGAAGGTACGAGCCCGTGCCAGGTCTGAGACCAGCAGGGAGGCATGCAAAAATCCGCTAATTTCAGGCATAGAATATTTAGTCCGCTCAAATTTTACTAGGCTGGGGAAGTATCATGCTCCAGCTTACCGGAAAACAGGCTGGCGGCAACGATCATCGCGCCGCCCAGCCATTCCTGGGCTGTCATCACCTCACCGGCAAGCAGGTAGCTTGCTACCGCCGCCACGACCAGCTCGAACAGGAAGATCACGATCGCCTGGTTGGCCGGCGCCCTTGCCAGGCCGTATTGCACGGTCAGCGTCACGGCAAAAATCAGGATGCTGACCAACAACAGCCAAGCCCATCCAGAAACAGGCAACACCGGCAAAGCCGCCAGCGTGGCGGGCTGGTAAATCAGCGCCAGCAACGACAGCACACTGACGCCGACCCATACGCTCAGCGATTTCAGCCAGATATCGGATGCCTCGGCGCGGCGCGACAGCACATTGGTGGCGGCGAACGTCAACCCTGCGGAAAGCGCCATCCACTCTGCCGTATTCTGCGGCAGCGGCAGACCCAGGCTCGGCCGCCACAGCATCACCACGGCGCCCGCAAAAGAAAGCACCATCACCAGGTAACCGTGAAAGTGAAGGCGCTCGTGCAGAAGCAGGCGCGCCAGCAGCACCGTCCACAGCGGCGAGAGGTAAAACAGCAACAACACCCGCATCACTTCGCCGTCGATGACTGCCAGCACGTAGGCGAGATTGGTCCAGCCCGCCGTCAGCCCGATCAGCAGCAGAATCGGTGGAAAATGGCGCAGCCGCAAACGCTCTGAATACAGGGTGAAGCCCAGTATCAGAGGGATCAAATAGGTGGCAAAACTGGAAAGCGCGCCTGAAACACCCATCTGTTCGAGTAGCCGATAGGGATACCAGATCAATCCCCAGATGATCGCGCCCGAGAGCAAACCGGAAATGGCCAGAAGTTTTTCTTTGGATGCCACGCTGCGAGCCTTTATAATGTTGTGCATCTAGAAACGTTACCATACCGAAAATCGTGAACCCCAACCTCGACCTGCTCCACCCCTACCCGTTCCAGAAGCTGCGCGACCTGTTCCGCGGCGTGACGCCTAACCCGGATTACAGTCCGATCAATCTTTCCATCGGTGAACCGAAGCACGCCACGCCCGACTTCATTCGCCGCGCACTGGCTGAAAATCTGGACGGACTGGCCAATTATCCCACAACCCAGGGCAGCGATGCGCTGCGTCAGGCTATCGGCGCCTGGATCGAGCGCCGTTACGGCATTCCACCGCTCAACCCGAACACCCAGATCCTGCCGGTGAACGGCAGCCGCGAGGCGCTGTTCGCCTTCGCCCAGGCGGTCATCGACACCAGCAAGCCGGACCCGGTCATCATTTTCCCCAACCCGTTTTACCAGATTTACGAGGGCGCGGCGCTGCTCGCCGGGGCTACGCCGTACTTCCTCAACACCACACCGGAAAATGGCTACGCCATGAATTTTTCCAGCGTCCCTGAGGAAATCTGGAAACGCACCCAGCTGGTCTATGCCTGCTCCCCCGGTAACCCTACCGGCAAAGTGATGGATATCGAGGAATGGTCACATCTGTTCGATCTGTCCGACAAATACGGATTCATTATCGCCGCCGACGAATGCTATTCGGAACTGTATCCGCTTGAGCATGTACCCCCGCTCGGCGCACTGCAGGTCGCGCACCAGCTGGGCGGCGAAGACTATGGCCGGCTGGTGGTTTTCAATAGCCTGTCCAAGCGCTCCAACGTGCCCGGCATGCGCTCCGGCTTCGTCGCCGGCTGCGAGTCCATCCTGGAAAAATTCCTGCTTTACCGCACCTACCATGGCTGCGCCATGAACCCTGCGGTGCAGGCAGCGAGCGCAGCAGCCTGGAACGATGAAGCCCATGTCGAGGAAAATCGCCGCCTTTACCGGGAAAAATTTGCCACCGTCACCCCGCTTCTGCAGCAAGCCCTCAAAGTAGAGGAGCCTGATGCCGCGTTTTACCTGTGGGCACAGACACCGGTCTCCGATACGGAATTCGCGAAAGCACTGTACCGGGATTATAATGTCACCCTTTTGCCCGGCAGTTTTCTCGCGCGCGAGGCACATGGCCTCAACCCCGGTACGAATTTCGTCCGCATCGCACTGGTCGCTCCACTGGCGCAATGCGTGGAAGCAGCGGAAAGAATCCAGAATCTCGTCAAAACCTTGTCATCAGGAAAAACAACATGAACGAACTACAGAGCATTATCGATGAAGCCTTTGAACGCCGCGCCGACATCACCCCGCGCAACGTCGATTCCAAACTCAAGGACAGCGTCGAGCAGGTGATCGACTTGCTGGACAAAGGCGAGTTGCGCGTAGCGGAAAAAATCAATGGCGACTGGGTCACCCACCAGTGGCTGAAGAAGGCGGTGCTGCTGTCGTTCCGCATGGAAGACAACTTCTTCATCAAGGGCGGCTTTACCAACTATTTCGACAAAGTGCCGTCCAAGTTCGCCGATTACAACTCCAAGGATTTCCGCGATGGCGGCTTCCGCGTGGTGCCGCCTGCCGCTGCACGCCGTGGCTCGTTCATCGGCAAAAACGTCGTGCTGATGCCCTCCTACGTCAACATCGGCGCCTATGTCGGTGAAGGCACCATGGTCGACACCTGGGCCACCGTCGGTTCCTGCGCCCAGATCGGCAAGAACGTCCACCTCTCCGGGGGCGTCGGCATCGGCGGCGTGCTCGAGCCGGTTCAGGCCAACCCCACCATCATCGGCGACAACTGCTTCATCGGCGCCCGCTCCGAAGTGGTCGAAGGCGTTATTGTGGAAGACAACGCGGTCATCTCGATGGGCGTCTACATCGGGCAGTCCACCAAGATCTACGACCGCGAAACCGGCGAAGTCACCTACGGCCGCGTCCCCGCCGGTTCGGTAGTCGTGTCCGGCAACCTGCCCTCCAAGGACGGCAGCTACAGCCTGTACTGCGCCGTGATCGTGAAGAAAGTTGACGAGAAGACTCGCAGCAAGGTCGGCATCAACGAATTGTTGCGCGGGATCTAAACCCTTTTTGCCACAGAGCGCACAGAGATCACAGAGCGGACGTTGTAAGATTTGCCTCTGTGTTCTCTGTGAACTCTGTGGCATAGGCCTTAACCATGTGCGGCATCTGCGGCGAATTGCGCTTTGACAACACCTCTCCTGACACTGCGGCCATTCAGCAGATGTCGGACAAGCTCGCCCGCCGCGGCCCCGACCACGAAGGCCTGATCAGCGACGGTCCGCTGGCTTTCGGTCACCGTCGCCTGTCCATCATCGACCTTTCCCCCAGCAGCGACCAGCCGATGGTGGACAAGGAACTCCGCCTTTCCCTGGTGTTCAACGGCACCATCTACAACTACAAGGAACTGCGCAGCGAACTGGTGGAGATGGGCTACACCTTCTTCTCCGAAGGCGACAGCGAAGTCATCCTCAAGGCCTACCATGCCTGGGGCGAGAAGTGCGTGGAACGCTTCTACGGCATGTTCGCCTTCGCCGTGTGGGACATGCGCCACACCAACCTGTTCCTGGCGCGGGACCGCTTTGGCATCAAGCCGCTGTATTACTCGCTGGACGGCGCCAGCCTGCGCTTCGCCTCCAGCCTCCAGGCGCTGCTTGCCGCAGGCGGCGTGGACACCAGCATCGACCCGATCGCCCTGCACCACTACTTCACCCTGCACGCCGTGGTACCGGCTCCGCGCACCATCCTCAACGGCGTGAAAAAGCTGCCCCCGGCCACCACCATGACGGTGAGCGCCGAAGGCCAGGTTACCCAGCGCACCTACTGGAGCCTGGACGCCACCCGCCCGGCGCACAATCTGTCCGAGCAGGACTGGCTGAAGGCCACCCGCGCAGTCCTGACCCGTGCCGTGGAGCGCCACCGTTTGGCCTCCGATGTGCCGGTCGGAGTGCTGCTCTCCGGCGGGCTGGACTCCAGCCTGCTGGTGGGCCTGCTGGCCGACCACGTCGACGACCTGCTGACCTTCTCGGTGGGCTTCGAGGATGTCGGTGAAGGCGCGGAGAAAGCCGACGAATTCGAGTATTCAGACCAGGTAGTGGAACGCTTCAAGCCCCGCCACCACAAATACCTGATTCCCAACGCTGAAGTCCTGAAGCGCCTGCCCGAGGCTGTTTCCAGCATGGCCGAGCCGATGGTCGGCCAGGATGCGGTGGCGTTCTACCTGCTTGGCGAACGGGTTGCGGATGAGGTGAAGGTCGTACTTTCCGGCCAGGGCGCGGACGAGGTGTTCGGCGGCTACTTCTGGTATCCGCGCATGGACGAAGCCACAGGCTCCGCCCTCGACCGCTTCCGCAACCACTATTTCGACCGCGACCATGCGGAATACCTGGAAACCATCGCCCCGGCCTGGCATGTGCCGGACGTCACCGCCGAACTGGTGGAGCGTGAACTGACCAAGCCCAAGGCCGATTGTTTCCTCGACCAGGTGCTGCGCTTCGACGCCACCACGCTGGTCGTCGATGACCCGGTCAAGCGCGTCGACAACATGACCATGGCGTGGGGCCTGGAAGCGCGCGTCCCCTTCCTCGACCATGAACTGGTGGAACTGGCAGCCAAGATGCCGCCTTCGCTGAAGCTCAAGGAAGGCGGAAAGTTTCCGCTCAAGGCCATCGCCCGCGGGTTGATCCCGGATGGAGTGATCGACCGCCCTAAAGGCTATTTCCCGGTGCCGGCGCTAAAATACGTGCGCGGCGATTTCCTCGAGTTCATGCGCAAAATTTTGATGTCGGACGCCTGCATCAAACGCGGCCTCTACCAGCGCCCCTATGTGGAAAAGCTACTGGCCGAACCCGAAGCCCATTTCACCCGCATCCAGGGCAGCAAGCTATGGCACCTGGCACTGCTGGAACTATGGCTGCAACTGAACGTAGACAACGGCTAGAAGATAGCCACCTCTTACCAGCTTTACGCGACCCTCAGCTTGTCGGCCTAAACCGCCATCCAAAATTTGCCGAATTCGACAAAACGGAATCGCGCCGGAATGCCTGCTTTCAAAAATCTTGAACTGGCGCTATCGACCCATTCCGGCCAGTCGTGCCATGTGAGTGCAGACGTTCAGAACCAAAACCACAAACAAAAACAGCGACCCGAAAGCCGCTGTAATTGTGAGCAATAAGATCTATTAAGCTGCTTTACGCCGCGCCACGCCGATCAAGCCAAGCAAACCCGAACCGAGCAGCCATGCAGTGGCGGGGATAGGGACAGGTGCAGAAACGATTGAAGGTATGTAGCTTGTGGCAAGAGCATTGGCGCCCAGATTAAGAGCCACCGAACTGCCACTTACTAACGCACTGAAGGAGCCATTAAAAGTGTTTGAGTTCACAGGGGTCGTTATCGGACACCCATACTGATTTCCGACGCATTGATCAGTGGTTAAATAGGATAAGCCATCCGCCGCCTCGTAAAAAAGTTTTTGATTGATCATGCCGCCGTTAAAAGAACGGAAATCAATACTTGAATTTGTAGATACACGCTCTCCAATCTCAGCCAGTCCCGTAACATTTATAGAAAGTTGGTAGGGAATAATGACTTGGTAAGTCCCGGCGGTATTAAAAGTCAAAGTCAACGGCTGACTTCCATACTCTGAGAAGCTAAGAGCGCCAGCCAAACCATTTTGAGCTAGAGCAGTTGCTGACATTCCAGTTGTTGTACTGCTTGCTGTGCCGACATTTCCCTCCGCAACAGATTGGTTGAATTGAGGTGCGGAGGAATACGGCATACTGCCACTAGGAAAAGGGTAAGTTCTCGCATTTGAATACGCCAACCCCCCTCCGAATGAAGGAAATCTGAGTGTGTACTCCGAATTTAAGAGAAGTTGATTGTTTGAATAAACCTGTATGTCATTCCAGTTTATCGTTGTGGATGCGCTGCTGATTTGAGCAGCATTCACACTGGTTGCCAATACTAAAGCAGTTGCGGCTGACGCTGATTTTAAAAACCGCATTGTTTGCTTGATTTTCATTTTATTCCCCTCCAGTTTAGTTGTTAATTCTTCTTCAATTATTCAGCCAACAAAATGTCTTCCATGTTTACAATGGTGCAGGAGCTAAGGCCTCCGTCATTGTGAGCGAGAACGCTATTAAGCTGCTTTACGCCGCGCTACACCAACCAAACCTAGCAGGCCAGACCCTAACAACCACGCCGCCGCAGGAACCGGTACGGAAGCTACTCGGGTGGCAAGTAAATCGCCGCCATTAAATTTCAGCGTATTTCCGTCCACAATTAAAGTCGCCATCGTACCTGTACAGCCATCTGCTCCCCCAGCTTTACCATGTGAGAGACCCCATTCGCCATTTGTATCCACCGCCGGGCAAGTGCTTCTGAAGTCGCCAGTAACAGAATCCCAAGTATATGTACCCCGTTCCATACCATCTTGCCCCGTTGGGTCAGATAAGGAACTGCCGTCTTGGCCCATCAAGTATGTTCCATTGCTCATGAACGTCATGGCGACTAAGCCGCCTGCTTGGCCGGAATTAGGGGCGTACGCAGTGGGGTCGTTTACGTACCAGGTGCCCAGGATCGAATTGGGTACATCGGCAATGCGAGAAATAGTGCCTGTTTCAATACCGCCTTCGCTAATCGTCATCGTATCGCCGCTTATCTGAAATGCAAGCGAGCCCTGTGGATGCGATGAGCCCCATTCGCCGTTGGTATCCACCGACAAGGCATTCGAAAACGAGCCAGTTACTGGATTCCAGTTATACGTACCGCGCTCTATGCCAGGCATTCCTCCCACGCCTCCATCAGCATCCTGAATGTGCATAAACGTGCCATCGCTCATAAAAATAAGCTCGATGCCACCGGTTGTATCAGCACCACCCCAACTTCCAACGATACTAGAGGCGGAGGCTTCAAACGCAAGGCCGCCCAAGGACAAGGTTACGGCTAGCGATATGAGTAGACGCGAAAAGGTATGTGATTTCATGTGGTTTATCCTGTTTGGGTTAATGTTTTTTATGTACTTGTATCTACTATGAAATTTTGAGCAAAGAGAACTATTAAGCTGCTTTGCGCCGCGCCACACCAATCAAGCCCAGCAAGCCAGAGCCTAGCAGCCACGCCGCCGCCGGAACCGGGACGGTGGTAGGGGTCATGAGGTAGGCGTGAGTCTGTCCGTTGATTGTCCCAGTACCTACAATCTGACCTAGGTTATTGATGCCACTAGCACGACCTAATACCCATCCCGAACCAAGGTCCAGTAGGCTATTCATGTCTACCATGTTCACGCCATCGTAAAGAAAGGCGTGAAAAGCATAACTCGCAGTTCTGGAATATCCCACCACTTGGCCGGCGTCGTTGATGCCAGCGGCATAGCTGTTTGAGCCTCCCAAGGTGCCGAGATCACTCATCGTGCTACCGCTGTAAAGGAAGGCGTGACTAACGCCATACGAAATCGCGGAATATCCCACCACTTGGCCGGAGGCGTTGATGCCAGTGGCCTCGCTGCCTAGGCCGCCACCCAAGGTGCCGAGATCTTTCATCATGCTACCGCTGTAAAGAAAGGCGTGATAATAGACATTACCCGCAATATCGGCCCGACCCACCACTTGGCCGGCGTTGTTTATGCTACTGGCAAAGCTGCTTTTGCCACCCAAGGTGCCGAGATCACTCATCGTGCTACCGTTGTAAAGATAGGCGTGATAAGCGTCATTACCCACAGTAGTAGCAGTGGCAGCTCCCACCACTTGACCGGTGTCGTTGATGGCATAGGCTTGGCTTAGTGAGCCACCCAAGGTGCCGAGATCTCTCATCGTGCTACCGCTGTAAAGAAAGGAGTGTTGATCGGCATATCCCACCACTTGACCGGTGGCGTTGATGCCAGTGGCGGCGCTGCTGTATGTGCCACCCAATGAGCCGAGATCTCTCATTGTGCTACCGCTGTAAAGAAAGGCGTGAATAGTGGCATCACCCGCAATATAGGCACCTCCCACCACTTGGCCGGCGTCGTTGATGCCAGTGGCAAAGCTGTATGTGCCACCCAAGGTGCCGAGATCGGTGATCGAGTAGCCTACCGCCAATGCAGGACTACTGACGGCAAGGCCAACTAATAACAGGGCTATCAGGTTAGATTGTTTGCATCTGTTGTGTATTTGTTTCATGGGTTACTCCAGTTATGTAATGGGGTTCTTCTTGTAATTGATGCTCGACAGATCATGAGCAAGATATCTATTAAATTGTTACCGCGTTTGGTAGCCATCCTTGCGGCCTGGAGGTATGACTCAGATACACAGCATGATTCGTGCCATGATGGTACGTGAAGCGGGTAACGACGTGATCTGTCTTAGTTTATTTAGCTACAGCGCGGGAAACGACAATCGTCGTACTGCAAATAAGTGTAAAGTTTTTCGCCTCAACCGTTTGGGTGATATTTAGTTCTAATTTATTGGTTTAAATAACAGGCACTAAAAATTAGTCCCATTGAAACCGCATAAAACGTGTAAATTATTCCGTCACGCATAAAAGCTGATAACATTAACCCTAACTGTAAAATTGGATGCTAGAGGTCGGTTAAACTCAGATATCCAAAATAGGATATCTTGGTAATAAAAAAACTGGAGGGGAGTACATGCAAGAAACCACATCTACCTCTACGGCAGAACTCGCTCGCCTGAGTGAGTTGATCGATACCATCTATCAAGGAGCGACAGAGCCTTCGCACTGGGACGTTATTCTCCCCGCTGTCGTCGACTGGGTCGGGGCGCTACGCGGGTTGCTATTTACGCCGCTCAATACCCTGGACAACGGTGGCTTCTATTTCAATCACGCGCTTCCCGATTCGATGATGCAGCTCTGGTCGACGAAATACCAGGGCCAGGATATTTGGAGTAATCGCGCCATCGAGCTTGGGTTGATGGACGATGGTAGCATCGGCATCGGCGATGAAATGGTGCCCTTCGAGGAATTGAGCCGTACCGAGTTCTATCAAGATTTCCTTTCCAAGTACGATATGGCGCACATGATGGGCGGTGTCGTGTTTGGTATGGACTCTCTGCAACCTAATTTGCCGACGCTGTGTTCCTTCTATCGCGGTTTGAAGGAAGCATCCTTCACCCATCTGGAGCGTGATCGCCTCGCCATTCTGATTCCGCATCTTTCCCGTTCGCTGGCCGTAATGACCCGTTTGCGTAACCTGGAACTCAAGGCAACAGCCAGCCTGGCCGCGCTTGATCGTTTAAGCGCCGGCGTGTTGTTGTTCGACGCTCACGGCAGGCTGGCCTTCGCTAACCAGGCTGCTCGCCGCATTCTGGAAGAGGAAGATGGTTTAAAGCTGCAACATTGCTTCAACGATTCCTCGCTCGGAGAAATCATCATCGAGAAGCAGCGATCGCAGGATGTACTGGTTTCTGCCATTAGCAGCGCCGTCTCGCCGGATATCCTGCATGCCGCACATTTCTCGAGTGCCGTGACCGTGCCGCGGCCTTCCGGACGACAGGATTACCTGCTGAACTTTTCTTCGCTGGCCGCCCAGAATGAATTCGGCTCGGGCGCCGATGCGCCCCGCGCGATCGCCTTCATCACCGACAGTGCCCAGCCGATCAGTCTAGATGGCGAGTTGCTCAAGAAAGCTTATGGGCTGACGCCTGCGGAGGTTCGTCTCGCCGAGATGCTGGTGGAGTGTATGACCGTGGACGAGACTGCGGATCGTCTGGGTGTAGGCAGAAGCACGATCAAGACGCAGCTGCAAAGCATCTACACCAAGACCGGTACCAACAATCGCGCCAAACTAATGAAGCTGATCATGTCGCTTTCGCAACTTGCCTAGTAAACGGTTGGGAGTAGCAGAGTCAGTCAATTGGCAATCCAGTTATCTATGGTTTAATTTGACTGATTTAGTGCTGAACGTCCGCAATGGAGCAAATTTTTGGAGCGGCCGGTTATGGCACTAAGCGCCAGTTTAGCCATGCACCCCAAAGTGGACATCGGCAGATTTCCAGAGTTCTCCAACGAATACCCGCTACGAGGAGCGGATACCCACTTTTGTTTCAACTGCCGAAAGCCGCCGCCAGGGCCGCATTCATGTAGGCAAGGTCATGAACACCGGCGCTTTCGCGCGCGCTATGCATCGCCCACATGGGCGAGCCGACGTCCACACTGGCGACGCCCAACTGTGCCGCCACCATAGGGCCGATTGTACTGCCGCAACCCAGGTCGCTACGATGTGCGTACTGCTGGTGCGGCACCCCGGCCTTCTCGCAAAGACCCATGAAGCGAGCCGACGTCTCCGCGTTAGTAGTGTAGCGCTGATTCACGTTGGTCTTTATGACCGGTCCGCCGTTCACCATCACTTTGTGACCGGGTTCATAGGCATTCGGGAAATTCGGATTGTAGGCATGGGCCATGTCGGCGCTGATAAAGAAACTGCGCGCCATGGCACGGCGCCTGTCCTCCTCGTCCAGTTCCGCCTGGAAACCGATGCGGGTCAGTACGTCGTTGACGAAACTGCCGCCGGCCCCGGTGGCGCTCTCGCTACCGACTTCCTCGTGATCGAAGAAGGCTGCCACACAGGTAGCCGTCGGCTGCTCCGTCATGATCAGGGCCGCGAGGGCAGCATAGGAGGACGCCAGATTGTCCAGTTGGCGACTGGCGATGAACTCCTCCTTCGCGCCCCACAGACAGCCCTTCTGCGCGTCATAAACATTCAGTTCCCAGCTCAGCAGGTCTGTCGCTTCCCCCTGCACTTTATCGGCCAACAGCTTGCGCAACTGCACTTCCGCATCCTCGCCTTCGCCCAGCAGGCCCAGGATCAGCGGCAATTCAGTCTGCTTGTTGAGTTTCAGTCCTTGTTCATTCACTTCCCGGTTCATGTGTATAGCCAGGTTGGGCAACCGCACCAGTGGGCGCTCGAAGCGCAGCAACCGCGTTTCCTGACCTGACGCCGTGCGCAACACGACGCGCCCGGCCAGGCTCAAGTCACGGTCGGTAAATGTAGCCAGTATCGGCCCACCATAAACTTCAACCCCCAGGCGCGCCAGACCATCGCCGGCCAAAGCTGCCTTCGGCTTGAGTCTCAGCCCCGGAGAATCAGTATGGGCACCGACGATGCGAAAGCCGGTTTCCGCCATCGGACGACTGCCCAGCACGAATGCAATCATCGACGCACCACCGCGCACTGCGTAATAGCGCCCGCCCGCCGCAAGTTGCCACCGCTCGCCCTCCTCAAGCCGGGTAAAGCCGTTTGCCAACAGGCGCGCCTCGGCACTCGCCACTGCGTGCCAAGGGCTGGGACTGGCGTCGATGAAGTCGATTAGCTCATGGGCGGCGGTTCGGGCTTGGGCGATCATGGACATGGTGGGTAACAGTTGAGTGTAAATATTAGGAGAAGTATACAAGAGGTGCCTCGCCTGCCGCACGATCTCTTCGACCGGTCTGCGAACCCGATACTGAATCACCCAAACTCCGATAGACATCAAGAGAAAATCCACGGACATCGCTCCCACTGTTAAAATAGGCGCATGAAACTCTACGGCATCCCCAACTGCAACACCGTCAAGAAGGCCCGCACCTGGCTGACGGAAAACCACATCGACACCTCTTTCCACGACTTCAAGAAGCAAGGCGTGAGCGAGGAACTGCTAAAAACCTGGCTGAAGCAGATCAGCTGGGAAAAACTGGTGAACCGCCAA
The DNA here is from genome assembly GCA_018823025.1 of Gammaproteobacteria bacterium. GTDB lineage: Bacteria > Pseudomonadota > Gammaproteobacteria > Burkholderiales > Sulfuricellaceae > Sulfuricella. The sequence continues at coordinate 40,935 of JAHJJI010000018.1, forward strand.
GGCACCACCTGGCGCCAACTGCCGGACGAAGCCAAGGCCGCAGTCTGCGATGACGCCAGCGCGATCCGGCTGATGCTGGAAAAATCCAGCGTGATCAAGCGCCCGGTGCTGGA
>JAHJJI010000019.1 GCA_018823025.1 Gammaproteobacteria bacterium
AGTCCCTCGGAGTGTTTGCGCAAAGGAGGCTTGGTTGCTTCCAGCATGTCTTCGAGTGCGGCCTGCCGACCAAGTGAGCTGACAAGCTGGTGTGTTGCCACCTGCTCCTGACTTTCCACAAGACGAAGCAATCTGCCTGAGAGCCTGACCGGCTTGCTGGTTGTCAGGCAGGCATTCCAGTTGACCACTTAAAGCTTTCCTCGCATGGCATCAAGGTATTCAAGCACCGTGACCAGACCTTGTACCGTTTTGGCCTGCTCAGCCGGTATGCCGCCTGTATGGATGTTTTCAGTCTGCATCCAATGCTGCATCTGCTGGTAATTCCCCCCCACCAGGACGTAAAGGGCGCGATAGCAACGGATAAAAAGTAGCGCCAATTCACCGGCCTTACTGCCCGGTTCAATCCTGCCACGGCTGATGGCGGAGCGATCCTTGCCGATGATGTCGCCCAAACAGGACTGGTTCATACCCAGATTCTTCCCGGCGTTGATGAATGCTTCTGCGAGGACACTGGCTTTGTCGATGTCCTGAATGGCAGCGAGGTTCATTTTAGGCTCCTTCTCAAATCTGTATTGTGCATAATGCACATTATAGTCAATTAATGCGATAATTACACACAATTCCAGACGCCATATCGTTGTGATTCACGGCACTGCTCCACAACACATTTCCCGGTTCATGTGCCTTTTCACTACGGATTATTCGCCCATAAAAAAAGGGTTCGAAGATTAATCTTCGAACCCTTTTTAACCGCATTTGGCCAAAACTTTATTGCTTCGGTAACCTTAAAAGTTCAAACCTTTATTGTTACGAAACATCAATATTTTAGGCAAAGTTCTTTGCCGCGAAGTCCCAGTTGACCAGGCTAGCCAGGAAGGTCTCAACGAACTTCGGACGCATATTGCGGTAGTCGATGTAATAGGCATGCTCCCACACGTCCACGCACAGCAGAGCCTTGTCGCCAGTGGTCAGCGGGGTGCCGGCGGCGCCCATGTTGACGATGTCGACGGAGCCGTCAGCCTTTTTCACCAGCCAGGTCCAGCCGGAGCCGAAGTTGCCGACAGCGGAGGTCTGGAAGGCTTTCTTGAAATCGTCGACAGAACCCCACTTGGCCTTGATGGCATCAGCCAGCGCACCGGTAGGTTCGCCACCGCCGTTCGGCTTCATGCAGCTCCAGAAGAAGGTGTGGTTCGACACCTGTGCGGCGTTGTTGTAGATACCACCGGCCGGGGCCTTCTTGATGATGGCTTCCAGGTCCAGGTTTTCGAATTCGGTGCCCTTGATCAGGTTGTTCAGGTTGGTGACATAGGCCTGATGGTGCTTGGCGTAGTGGTATTCGAAGGTTTCTTTGGACATGTGCGGTTGCAGGGCGTCCATGGCATAGGGCAGTGCTGGCAGGGTGTGTTCCATAGTGTATTGTGCTCCAGATGGTGGGTGGATTAAAACAAGTCAGTAAATTAGACTAAGTTTAATTGTATCGACTTTCATTGTTTACAGCAACACTCAATGATAGACCAATTCTCTTGTCTGGAAAGCACAAGGCAAACGCTATAACATAGCCGCTTTTGGTTTTATCGCGTAATCCATGAATTTATTGAAGGCATTGGCCGCCGTCGGCAGCATGACCCTGATTTCCCGTATCCTGGGTTTCCTGCGCGACACCATCATTGCCCGGGTATTCGGCGCAGGGTTGTATTCCGATGCGTTCTTTGTCGCCTTCAAGATCCCCAACCTGTTGCGGCGAATCTTCGCGGAAGGGGCATTTTCCCAGGCGTTCGTACCTATTCTGGCGGAATACAAGGCAAAGCGCGGACATGATGCGACACGCGATCTGGTGGATCATGTCACAACCTTGCTGGCGCTGATTCTGGTTGTTGTTACCGTAATCGGGGTTCTGGCCGCGCCGGTGCTGGTGTATATCAGCGCGCCCGGTTTTTCGTCGGAACCGAGCAAGTTCAATTTGACCATAGATCTGCTGCGCCTGACTTTTCCCTATATTTTCTTCATCTCGCTGGTTGCGCTGGCTGGCGGCATCCTCAACACTTACAGCAAGTTTTCCGTTCCAGCCTTCACGCCGACGCTGCTCAACTTGTCCTTCATCGGCTGCGCGCTCTGGCTGGCACCGTATTTCGACCCGCCGGTTCTGGCGCTGGGTGTTGCGGTGCTGCTCGGCGGCCTGCTCCAGCTTGGTTTTCAGCTGCCCTATCTGGCCAAGATCGGGATGCTGCCGCGCTTTCGCCTGAAGTTCAACGATGAGGGGGTGTGGCGAATTCTGAAGCTGATGGGCCCGGCGGTCTTCGGCGTGTCGATCGGCCAGATCAGCCTGTTGATCAACACCATCTTTGCTTCGTTCATGATCACCGGTAGCGTGTCCTGGCTGTATTACGCCGACCGCCTGATGGAGTTTCCTGCCGGCATACTTGGCGTGGCGCTGGGTACCATCCTGCTGCCCAGTCTGGCCAAACACTATGCCGATGCCTCTACCGTGGAGTATTCACGCCTGCTCGACTGGGGATTGCGCCTGACCCTGATGCTGGCGCTGCCCGCTGCTCTGGCGTTGGCTATCCTCTCGGTGCCGCTGATTTCTACCCTGTTTTTCTATGGCAAATTCACGCTCACCGACCTGTGGATGACCAGGGAAGCGCTGCTCGCCTACAGTCTCGGCTTGCTCGGTCTGATCATGGTGAAAGTGCTGGCGCCGGGTTTCTATGCCCGGCAAAATATTCGTACGCCGGTCAAGATTGCGCTTTTTACCCTGTTCTCGACGCAGATGATGAATATCGTTTTTGTTTTTATTCTGGATCTAAAACACGCCGGACTGGCGCTGTCCATCGGCTTGGGGGCGTGTCTCAACGCCGGGCTGCTGTTCTACCATTTGCGCCAGCATGATATCTATCATCCTCAGCCAGGCTGGCTGAAGTTTTTTCTGCAGGTGGCGGCTGCTTTGGCGGTGATGGGCGGGGTGCTGTGGTTCGCCATGGGCGCGGAAGAGTCCTGGCTCAAGGGCGGCATCGTTTCCCGCGTGGTGCATCTGGGCTGGACCGTCCTCGCCGGCGCCGCCGCCTATTTCGCCGCACTCACTCTGTTCGGCGTGAGGATCAAGGATTTCATCCACCACGGCGCTAAATGACAGGCTGTTTTTTTTGGTAAAAGATATGAACCGCAGAGGCCGCGGAGGACGCAGAGTAATACAAAGGCTAACTCGCCATAAAGCCCTCGCCTAAGTAGGTCTTAAACCCTTGTTTTTCCTCTGCGTCCTCCGCGGCCTCTGCGGTGAAATACCGCTTTTTGGGTTATAATCGCATCTTTTTTGCACACGGCTATGCTGATTTACCGCGGAACACCTGCTCAGTCCCTTTCTCCGGTTGCGCTCACCATCGGAAATTTCGATGGCGTGCATATTGGCCACCGTGCCATGCTCGCCCGTCTCACGCAGGCGGCGCGGGAGCGTGGATTGTCGCCCTGCGTGATGACCTTCGAGCCGCACCCTCGCGAATTTTTTACCCCTGAGCAGGCGCCGGCGCGCCTTTCCAATCTGCGTGAAAAGCTGGAGCTGTTCGAGCGGTTCGGCGTGGAGCGGGTGTTTATCCTGCGTTTCAACAAACGCTTCGCACAGGTCAGCGCTGAGAACTTTATCAGCCGCATCCTTTACCAGGGCTTGCAGACGCGCTGGGTTCTGGTGGGCGATGATTTCCGTTTCGGCGCCAAGCGCGCCGGCGATTTCACCATGTTGCAGCAGGCCGGAAAGCAATACGATTTTGAGGTGGAAGCCATGGACAGCGTGACAGTGTCCGGTCAGCGCGCATCCAGTACCGTCGTGCGCGAGGCGCTGGCGAATGGCGACTTGGCCCTTGCCGAGCGCTATCTCGGTCGCCACTACAGCATCAGCGGCAAGGTGGTGCACGGCGCAAGCCTCGGCCGCAAGATCGGCTTCCCCACTGCCAACATTCAGATGAAGCACAACAAGCCGCCGCTGGCCGGTATTTTTGCGGTCGAGGTTCACGGGATCGGCGACAAGCCGCTGCAGGGCGCGGCCAGCCTGGGCGTGCGCCCGACCATCGACGACAAAGGCAAGGCTACGCTGGAAGTGTTTCTGTTCGACTTCAACGGCGACCTTTACAACCAGCACCTGCACGTGGAATTTCTGCTCAAGCTGCGCGACGAAATGAAGTTCCCTAATCTGGAAACGCTGACCGCACAGATTGCGGCGGATGTGGAAAACGCGAAAAAATTCTTTATTAACCGCTAAGGACGCAAAGGTAAGCAAAGGAAAATCTTTTTTGTTTTCCCTCGCGTCCTTTGCGTCCCTTGCGGTGAGAGGTTATAAATGGCTGATTACAAAGACACTCTGAACTTGCCCGACACTCCCTTCCCGATGCGCGGCGATCTCGCCAAGCGCGAACCGGGCTGGCTGAAGCAGTGGCAGGAAAGAAAGCTTTACGAGAAGATCCGCGAGGTCAGCGCCGGACGGCCCAAGTTCATTCTCCACGACGGCCCGCCCTACGCCAACGGTGATATTCACATCGGCCATGCGGTCAACAAGGTGCTCAAGGACATCATCGTCAAGAGCAAGACCCTGTCCGGCTTCGATGCGCCCTACGTGCCCGGCTGGGACTGCCACGGGCTGCCGATCGAGCTGCAGGTGGAGAAACAGCACGGCAAGGAGATTCCCGCCGCCAGATTCCGCGAGCTGTGCCGGGAATATGCGGCTTCGCAGATCGAACGGCAGAAGGCTGATTTCATTCGTTTGGGCGTGCTGGGCGAGTGGAATAATCCCTACCTGACCATGGATTTCAGGTTCGAGGCCGACATCATGCGCACGCTGGGCCATATCCATGCCAATGGCTACCTCTACCAAGGGCAGAAGCCGGTGCACTGGTGTGTGGATTGCGGTTCCGCCCTGGCGGAAGCCGAGGTGGAATACGAGGACAAGGCTTCGCCGGCAATCGACGTCGCCTTTGCCGTGAAGGATGTCGCCGCGCTGGCCAAGGCGCTGGGCATGAAAGAGCCTCATCAGCCGGTGTATGCGGTGATCTGGACGACCACGCCGTGGACCCTGCCGGCCAACCAGGCGGTGTGTGTTCACCCCGATTTTATTTACGATCTGATCCAGACGCCGAAAGGCATTCTGATCCTGGCACGAGATCTGGCCGAGGCCTGCATCACGCGCTACGGTTTCGACGCGGTAGAAGTGGTGGCGACCGTGCAAGGCTCGGCGCTGGAACATCTGCAATTGCAGCACCCATTTTATGACCGCACCGTGCCGGTGATCTGTGGCGACCACGTCACGCTCGAAGCGGGTACCGGGCTGGTGCACACCGCGCCGGCCCATGGCCTGGAGGACTACGCAGTTGGCGGCAAATACGATCTTTTGGTGGATTGCCCGGTAGGCGGCGATGGAAAATTTTACGCCAGCGTTCCCCTGGTCGGCGGCCAGTCGATCTGGGCGGCGAACAAGACCGTGGTTGAAACCCTGGCCAACAGTGGCGCGCTGCTGCTGGAAATCAAGCTCAAGCACAGCTATCCGCACTGCTGGCGGCACAAGACGCCGATCATCTTTCGCGCCACGCACCAGTGGTTCATCGGCATGGAAACTGCCGGGCAGCACAGCAGCTTGCGCAAAGCTGCGTTGAGGGCGGTCGAAAACACCGAGTTTTTCCCGGCATGGGGCCGCGCTCGGCTCGAGGCGATGATCAAGAATCGCCCGGACTGGTGTGTCTCGCGCCAGCGCAACTGGGGCGTGCCGATGCCGCTGTTCGTGCACAAGGAAAGCGGCGAACTGCACCCGCGCACCGCGGAACTGCTGGAGCAGGTGGCGCAACGCGTGGAACAGCAGGGCATCGAAGCCTGGTTCAGTCTGGATGCCGACGAACTGATCGGCGCCGAGGCGGAAACCTACCAGAAGGTGAGCGACACCCTCGATGTCTGGTTCGATTCCGGCTCGTCCCACGCCTGCGTATTGAAACGGCGCGACTATCTGCAGCACCCGGCGGACCTGTATCTGGAAGGTTCCGACCAGCACCGCGGCTGGTTCCAGTCCTCGCTCCTCACTGGCTGCGGGGTGGATGGCCACGCGCCTTATAAAGCCCTGCTCACCCATGGCTTCGTGGTCGACGGCAACGGCCACAAGATGAGCAAGTCAAAGGGCAATGTGATTGCGCCGCAAAAGGTGGTGGACAGTCTCGGTGCCGACATGCTGCGCCTGTGGGTCGCTTCCACCGACTATTCTGGCGAACTGACCATTTCCGACGAGATCCTAAAGCGGGTGTCCGAGAGCTATCGCCGCATTCGCAACACCTTGCGCTTTCTGCTGTCGAATATCGCCGACTACGATCCGGCGCAGCACGCTCTGCCGGTTGAAGAATGGCTGGAGATCGACCGCTACGCACTGGCGATGGCAAGGGATTTCGAGAGCGATTGCAAAGCACACTATGAAAAATACGAGTTCCACTTCATCGTCCAGAAGCTGCAAGCCTTCTGTTCCGAAGATCTGGGCGGTTTCTACCTGGATATCCTGAAGGATCGGCTGTACACCGCCGGTGCTGATTCCCGTGCCCGCCGCTCGGCGCAGAATGCGCTTTACCATATCACTCACAGCCTGGTGCGGTTGATGGCACCCATCCTCTCCTTTACTGCCGAGGAAGTGTGGCAGGTGCTGGCTAAAACCCCGGAAGACAGCATGTTCCTGCACACCTGGAACGATGTGCTTCCGACACAGCCGGAAGAGGATGTGATCAGGCAGCGCTGGGTGCAGTTGCGCCGCGTGCGTGCCGATGTGCAGAAGCAACTGGAAGAAGTGCGGGTGGCTGGGAAAATCGGTTCCTCGCTGGCCGCCGAGGTGGATCTTTATGCCATCGGCGAAATCTTCGACCTCCTGGATTCTTTCGGCGATGACTTACGTTTCGTGTTCATTACATCGCAGGCCCGTTTACATCAGGGCAGCCATCCCGAAGCGGTGGCTGGCGAAACCGGGGTGGGTATCCGTGTCAGCGCCAGCCCAGAACAGAAGTGCGAACGCTGCTGGCACTATCGCGCCGATGTGGGTGCCGATGCCGCCAATCCGGGCCTGTGCGGACGCTGTGTTTCCAATCTGCACGGCGAAGGCGAGCCGCGCCAGTATGCGTAAGTCAATTCTGAACAGGTTCCCTTTTCCCCCAGTGATGGCTAGGATAAACAAATCCCCTCTCCCCTTTGGGGAGAGGGTTAGGGTGAGGGGTGAGTACGGTGGCTAGCTCGATGCGTTGGACCATCTGGCTCGCGCTCAGCGCGGTCATTGTCGTGCTCGACCAGCTGAGCAAGCAGTGGGTGTCGCAGTCGCTAGACTTTGGCGAAGTGATCGCGGTGATGCCCTCCTTCAACCTGGTTCTGGCCTATAATTCCGGCGCGGCGTTCAGCTTTCTGGCTGGAGCCGGGGGGTGGCAGCGCGGGTTTTTTAGCGGGATTGCAGTAGTTGCGGCAGTGGTGATCGTCTACCTGCTACGCAAGCATCGCGGGGAAAAGCTTTTCAGCCTGGCACTTGCCATGATCCTCGGTGGTGCGCTCGGCAACCTTATCGACCGTGTTCTGCTCGGCCACGTGGTGGATTTTCTCGATTTTTATGTGCAAGCCTATCATTGGCCCGCGTTCAATGTCGCCGACATGGCGATCACTGGCGGCGCAGGACTGCTGATCTGGGACAGCTTTAAAAACCGGGAGGGGTGAAGGGTGAGGGGTGAGGGGAAAGTAGGATGGGTGGAGCGTAGCGATACCCATCGTTCGAAAAAGCGCCTCCATGGCCATATGCAATTGAAATGTGATTGATGGGTATCGCTTCCGCTCCACCCATCCTACGATGACTTTACTACTGAAATTCTGGAGGCAACCATGAGTAAACAAACTGCCGCTGCCGGCGATAAAGTGAGCGTGCATTACACCATCTCTGTTCAAGAGGGCGAGGTGATTTTCGATACCTACGAGGAAGATGAGCCTGTCGTCCTGGAGATCGGTGCCGGTGAAATTGCGGAAAACCTGGAGAAGTGCCTGATCGGCCTGGAACCGGGCGAACAACGCGTATTTCTGCTTGAGCCTGAGCAGGCGTTCGGCCTTAGTGATCCGGAGCTGGTGCAGCGGATCGAGTTGGACATGTTTCCGGATGACATCGTGGTCGAAGTCGACAGTCTGATCGAATTCAACCTGCCCAGCGGCGAGGCCGTGATGGGGGTGATTCTCGACAAAACCGAGACCGATGCGCTGGTGGATTTCAATCATCCCCTGTGCGACTACCCGCTGAAATTCGAAGTCGAGATTCAGGAAATTCTGGAGTAATTATGGAAGTGTTGCTTGCCAACCCTCGTGGCTTCTGCGCTGGTGTGGATCGCGCCATCGAGATCGTGGAGCGCGCGCTGGAACTGTTCGGTGCGCCGATTTACGTGCGCCACGAGGTCGTCCACAACAAGTTCGTAGTGGAGAGCTTGCGCGCCAAAGGAGCGGTGTTCATCGAGGATCTCGCCGAAGTGCCGTCTGGAAGCACGCTGATTTTCAGCGCCCACGGTGTTTCGCAAGCCGTGCAGCAGGAGGCTGAAGCGCGCGGCCTGAAGGTATTCGATGCGACCTGCCCGCTGGTGACCAAGGTGCATCTGGAGGTGGCGCGGATGCGCAAGCAGGACAAGGAAATCATTATGATCGGCCACAAGGGCCACCCGGAAGTGGAAGGCACTATGGGACAGGCGGCGGGCGGCATGTACTTGGTCGAAAAGCCGGATGACGTGGCTGGGCTGCACGTTAGCAACGAAAACAATCTTGCCTATGTCACCCAGACCACCCTGTCTGTGGACGACGCCAGTCGTATCGTCGCCGCGCTGAAACAGCGCTTTCCCAGTATCAGCGGTCCGAAGAAAGACGACATCTGCTACGCTACGCAGAACCGCCAGGATGCAGTCAAAACCCTAGCGCAGCAGTGCGACGTGGTGATCGTGGTGGGCTCGCCCAACAGCTCCAATTCCAATCGCCTGCGCGAAGTGGCGCAGAACATGGGGGTGGCCGCCTACATGGTGGACAACGCCAGCCAGATCGAACCGGCATGGTTAACTGGCAAGAATAAGGTGGGTGTTACCGCCGGCGCCTCCGCGCCGGAGGTGCTGGTAGCGGCCGTGGTCGAGCGGATCAATGCAATCAGCCCGGCAACAGTCGAAGAACTCAAAGGCACTGAGGAAAATATCGTCTTTCCCCTGCCGAAGAACCTGCTTTAAAGAGCGGCTCTAGGTAACCACCCTACATTGCACGGCAGTGATGGCAAAAAAGAAAAAGCGGCCGCTGGGCCGCTTTTTCTTTAGGCATGATACCTGGTTACGGTATTAATTCGCGCCATATCACCCGTTTTCCGGTAAAGCCGGGGGCTACGGCCTTGAACGGCACACCTGAAGCTAACTCAGGTGTTGGGTTCGTGGAGGTTACGATTTCAACCTTGGGTACCCCGGAGATGTAGATAATGTTAATACCGACGATGGTAGAGTCAAATTTTTGCGAGGCCAGGTTGGTTGACGTATCAACTGCACCGCCTGTTAGATAGTCTAGATAGTTGAGCCAGCCATATCCGCCGGGTGAGCAAACCGTATTCGATGGAACGATTGTAGGGACCAGCAGCGTGCCTTCTACCAGCTTGCTGTCGATGTTCACACGCTCTGCACCCGAACCGGTTGGACTGACGGGGAAATCAACATACCAGCCTCGACCAGTGGAGAAATCGACCGCGTTGTTGGAGGTAATGCGGGTCGCCGTGCCATTCGGGTTGTCGGTCAACGTTTGTTGAACCAATGTCGTGCGCGGATTGACCAGTGTGGTGGTCGCATTATCATCCTTGATGGCATATTGGGTCTGTATGCCGGTACTGGTCAGGTCACTCACTTCCAGATATTTCCCGGTTCCGATGAATACGACACGTTTGTCGTTGATTTTTCCCAGTATCGGAGTGGTGGTAACGGGTTGCGGGGTGGTGGCGGCGGTATCTGAGTACAGTTCTGCCAGTTTCATGACAGAACCGGTGCCGATCGCCGCGGTAGCCGCGCTGTTGATGTCGAAACGCCAGAGATTTCCCAACAGGTCGCCACCATAGATGTAGCCCACTTTGTTGCCCGCCGGTTCATCGTTCCAGCCGGCGATCTTGGCTAGTCCGCTGGGGGTGGTCGTGCTGCCCACGCCGGTGGCGATTTTGCTGAGGATGGTGCCCGTGCCGGCATCGAGCACAAAGAGATAGCCTTGGCCATTGCCGGGGCTGGTATTGTTGTAACCGGAGGTGACTGTCACCACCCATGTGCCGTTGACCTTTTGGGTGATGATGGGCGGGCCGTAGCTATAGCCAAGATCGTCGTCTTTGATGGTACCCATGCCGGTGGTCGTCGTGAATTCCCATAACAAGACCGGCGTGCTGGGATTCGTGATATCCAGTGCATAATAACCGCGTCCGCCGCCGTTCAGGCCTGCCACCAGGATGGTCTTCCAGACGGCGGTCGCTGCATTGGAGCAATTGGCAGTGCATACATCCGAGGTGATCGGGCTGCCGTTGACATAATTGACATGCGAAGTGTCGTAGCTGTTGCTTGCCAGCTTCCACATATTGGGAATCACCATGCTCGGCACGTAAGCCCAGCGTTCAGCGCCATTGCTGGCAGCAAAGGCATGCATCATGCCGTCGTTGGTTCCCATGTATACGGTCCCGGCCCGACTGGCTTGCGCTGTTTTAAAGGCGCTGTAGCCCGCGTAGGGGTAGCTGAATACGGGTGCGCTGATGAAAGTCGGTTGCGATTCCAGCGCGTCACCCAGCACGGCTTCGCGGGCGCGATACAGCCGGTTAGCGGCGATGTTAGAGGTGCGATCCTCATATCCATTCTGGCCACGCAGATAATTGATCAGATTCACGCCTTGGGCATTAGCCTGCTGTGTGCCGGCTGTGGTATATGGGCTGGTAAGCGTGCCCCACTGGTTTAGCGCGCTGATATTCGGCGCATTGAAATAGGCCTTTTGGGTCGCCGTGAGGTTTGCATAGGTGAAGCTCGCAAGAGCCGTGCCCGTGCTGTTGGCGGTGTAAATGTTCCGGGTGTCGGTGGTCGTGCCTACCAAGGAGGCCATGGTGCCGCTGCAGGCGTTCGCTATCTGTGTCTTGCATATAGAAGTGACCGAATCAAATATGCCCGGAGAGGTGCAGGCAGTGGCCGTGGAGCCGGTAGTGACGCAGTTGTAAATGGTGCTGGATCCGCTGGTGTCGGCAACGACGGTACTCGGTGCTGCGCAGGTTTCCGCGACGATATTCTCCACACACCAGGTTGCGGTTTCACTGACCGCGCCAGTGGTCGTGTTGATGCTGCGCGCTTCCAGGTTGCCTATCCATTTTACCGTGGTATAGCTGGCAACGTAGGCATAGTTGTTGCCGGCAACCGGATTCAGTGTGCTGGTCGCGGCGGCAGCGGCTGAACCCAGTTTGGCAGTAATGGATGAAAGCGCTTTGTTGAAGCCCTTGATGATTTGATCTGGATCCTTGGCGCTGAAGTAAATCCCTTGCCCATTGACCGCGGCGTGCCAGAGGTCGTCAATTCGTTCTCCTTCCGTGTTGGCTATCGGGTCGGGCCAGTTCATTGTGGGTGACCCATAGCCATTCAAGAGGTTGTAATAATCCAGACCCGAAGTCGGTGCCGGGTATATTTGTGGTGGTGTTGCTGAAGGAATATCTTTACTGATGTTGATGTAATCCGGGCTGTAAACCAGAGTGCCATCCGCGCCCAGACCCATGGTGAAGGTGGTCATGTGCTGTTTGATGTTGTTGTCGGTACTGCTGACAAAAACGTTATTCGTGCACACATCAGGGTTACCTGAGGGGAAGTCGGTGCTGATGCCGCCGCCGCAGTTGTTCAAAGTGCTGGTGCGCAAATCGGTGTCATAGTAGTACTTAGCGATATCGGCCAGGGTGTCGGAAACGGCCGTGGTGCCTTCCTTCATCGGACGTGCTGTGGTGCCGCCATCCAGGTTGCCTATAGCACCGCCGGTCAAATTAAGCGAAGTGTAGGAGCTGGTTTCATTATTCGTGTTCCAGTAACCGTCAGTGGAAAGAATGGTGAAATTCTGCTGGCAAGAATACTGCACTGGATCGACTTGGCCGCTAATTTTTTTTGCATAATAGCGTCCTGCCTTCGAAAGCGCGCCGCGCAGCGGGGTATAAGCTGATGGATCGGCTGCGAAGAGTTTGGTAAACCAGCTGTTTTTGTGCGTCAATTCGAAGGTGTCATTACCGAGGAATGTTGAGCCATTAGTCGCACCGGTGTTGCTGATAGTGCTGAAGCCTACCCGATAACGATTGTCGATCGATTTGAAAGCGCGGCTGACCGAGGATTTCATCGCTTGCATACGGGTGTGGTAATACGTCCACCAGTTGGCGTAATTGGTCATTTCTTCGCTGTAGGTACATGTCGTGCCGGCACAGTCGGTGCGGGTCGAGGCTTTGGTGGCTGCGCCCGGGTAGGGGTAACTGGTGGTGGTGGAAACGATATTGGTATACAGGTTGGAGCCGGGTACCGTTCCGCCGCCGCTGAACGCGGTGATGGTTTTACTCATGGTTCCAGAGGCTGTAGGTAGATAAGTAATTGCACCAAGTGCTACCGGTGCGATAATTATGACGAAATTGCCGGATCTGGACGCGCTGTAACCTGCTTTCGTACAATTTCCGGTGGTACTGGCAGTGCAATCATTGATATTATTCACGATTCTGCTGGCTACGGTGCTCTTCGTGCTCGAAGAATTGGTTGCTCCACTGAGGATTTCGAATCCGTTTACAATGATGCTAGTTGCTGTGCCTCCACCCGTTACTTCAATGGTTGCTACAGATCCGTACTGAAGACCAGGATAGCGCGGATATTTGTAGGTTGTATTGTTGATAATCTGGCAATTGGTTAGAAACGCACTATCGCACCAGCGCAATCCTGCCGGCTTGTTGTATAAAACGCCACTGACCGTGGTGGGCGCGGTAGCGGTCACACAGCTGGTCATCCTTTCCGATGAGCAATATTCCCCGGGCACAAAAACATAGTGCGAAGCATTGCCGACCAGATTGCTGGTGCTTGTCGATTGGACGCCATAGGCATCGTTTTTCACTGATGTCCACGGCGATGCGATATTGGGATACTTTGTCGTGTTAAGCGTGCCGTTTGTATCATAATAAACCGGTGGAGTGTAGGTAATCGCCGGATTGTAGGCAACGCCATTAAATCCGTTATTTCGGAACAAGCTTGCCGTGCTAGTGTAAGCAATGCCATTCAATGGATTTGTGTCGCTCGCCCAATCCGGCAGGTAATTCCAGTCCATACTGCCTGAATCGTCAAGTATGAACATCACATTGGGCTTCACCGTGGAGGTGGTGGCCGACGCCAGCGGTGACGTCGCCAGCACGACCGAAGCGGCCAGCGAGGGCAATGGCAAGGCGAGGCTGGCGGCCAGCGCAATAGATAGCAACTGATAACGGGCAGTAGAGAGATTCTTCAGATAACGTTTCATGGTTGCCTCCTAAAAAACAAATGCTTGCACGTAGCTGAAGGTGTTCTTCGGCCCTGTGGCTCTGGCGGTAATACGTGTCTGCGGGTTGGAGCCTGCTGCAGGGCAGCCTGCCCCCGTACAGATGTCTTGTGGCAGGGGGATGTTCTGCCCGTTTTTGTCTGCAGTTGCACCACTGAACAGGCAGTCTGCATTTTGAACCGTGACGTTGGCGTTGCGGCACATGCGCTGGATGATATAGCGGATTTTGTTGCCGCTGCTATCGGTGATCTCAGGGATGGTAGAAACGTTCCAGGTGGCATCGGCGAAGAGGTTCAAGTAGGCGGGGTTGGCAGTATTGTTGGGTAGGAGGGGGTTGTCATGGACACTGGAGTAGTAACCTGCTGCGGTATTGTCATTATTGAAGGCGTGGGCAGTGCTGTTTAAAACATTCAAGGCGCTGTTTGCCGCCTGTGTCGCCGTTAACCAGGTAATGGCGGCTTCAACGCCTGCATCGCCGGAAGTGGTCGTAGACTGCTTGAAGGCCAGGTTGCCGGCAATCAGGGTGCTGGTATCCACCGAGCGTATCAGCGCTACCGCCGCGAGTGACAGGACAAGTAGGGCGATCAGGGAAAAAAACAGTACCACGCCGCGCTGCTTGATCATATGCAGCCGCTCAAAACGGGGTTTCGGCAGTGATTTCATAGCGTATCCTTGGACCAGATCACGTTGCGCAGGGGAATGATGGTTTCAAACACCCGGTAGCGGTAACGCGACCAGTTCGGATCGCCCGCGCTCAGGTTGATCGTTGGCGCAGGAGATGCCGTGGCTGGCGCAGCAGAGGTGGCATCCCATGCGCACAGGCCGGTAGGGGCCGCGGCCGTGGTGGAGGAGCAAGCGGCAGTCACTGCAGCCGGTTCCATTTTTGCGTTGCGCGCCACGATCGCGATGCGCACAGCCTTGATCCGGTTGCGGTTGGCGACGGTAGGTGTATTCCAGCCCGCGGCAGCGCTGGCATCCACCCATTGGGTGACCTGGTTGGAGTTTGCCGCGGCAGATATTCCATATTGCGCCTGGATGTTGACAACGCCCGTTACGATGGGAACACCGTTGCGTGTCAGGTTGCCATTACTTACGGCAAAAGTGATTTCATTCCAGGTCCCCAGGCAGGCCAGGTTGGCGCCGACGACTGCGGCATTGGCGGTAACCGTGGTGGCAGCGATGGTGGCATTAGTAAGGTTGGCGGGAATGATGATGGGGTCTGCAAATGTGACTGTTGTGGTGCCCGGCACGGCGACGACATTCGACATGGTGCAAGTGGTGCCATTGGTGATCAGCATAATGTCATTAGCGCTGCAACCCAAGTTGCTGGTGACGGCCAGATCTCGCGCCGGCGCAGGTGAAAGGGTAGATGAAGGAAGGGGCGCAGCGGTAGTCAGGGTCGGGACGCCTCCCTTGGGTGAGTTGCCATAGCGTATGGTGATTGTGTCGCTGGCGCTAACGCCTGTAGCTGCCACGCCGTCGATAATGGCGACGGGAGAGAGGCGGTTGGGAATGGTCGTATCTGGTGTGCCTTTGACAGTTAGCGTAGTGCATTCGAGCGGCGAGTTGGTAGAAGGTAGCAGAGGGTAACCTGCCATTTGAAGCTCGCGCCCTATGCTATAGAGTGCAATACCGCCATTGGTTTGTGCATCGGCGGTTCCCGTGGTGGTGCGTTTTTGAGCTTCAAAGACCGACATGACCTGCATGATGACCAAGGTCAAGAGCATACCGATGGTCAGCCCGACCATGATTTCCACCAGGGTGAATCCGGCTTGATAAGAGGGTGCGTGTGTGCGGTTCGATTTCATGTTTCTAGCCCCCGGAGATGCTGGCGCTGGTGGTAAAACAATGTGCCACGAGCATGAAGCATGGTGCTGTTGCCGCAGAAGTGGCCGGCGTTTCCCCCGGCTCAGTCCAGCCGACTGTAACCGTAAACCGACCAGCGGTTGGTTGGGTGACGGTTAATAAGCCACCTGGCAACAATGTGGAGATGTCGAGATCTGGCTGAACGTAGGTGCCAATATTGGCCTGATTAGACCACATCAAACCTATCCTTTGCTGGGCGATATAACTGGCATCGGCACGGTATTTTGAACCGGTAGTGTTTTTGATCATGGCTGCTTGCAAGCCCACGACGGCCAGCACTCCCATGGAAAAAATCAGGATGGCAATCAACGCCTCCAGCATCACAACACCTTGTTGTGTATAACCGGGGCTGGTAATTTTCTGTTTATTCATGGTTTCATCTCAAATCAAACATGCGCGTGGACTTGAACCTACAGTCAGGCTGGGATCACACATCCTGACATTACTGCCGCCAGCACCAATTTCAACCCGCAAATTCTGTGTTCCCCCAAGTGCTGAAAGATTGACTCGCGTGAGTGAAGTCACGCTGGCCACGGCTCCGCCGAAGTTGTTGAAAGTGAGGGTTGTTGCAGTGGTTGCGAAATCTGCTGCAAGCGCTGTGACAGCCACATCTTTGGAGCCTTCGCTGCTGGACCTGGATTCAATCACCGAGGCGGGTGCAACCACACTGACAGTCCAGGAAGATCCTGCCCCTAAAACAAATGCAACATTGGTATTGCGCGCCACCGCTTCTGCCCGCGCCCGTTGCAACCCATTCACAATCGATTCGGCCGCGTTGCGAATCTGGGTATTCTTGAACCATGTTTGGAAGCTGGGCAAAGCGATCCCCGCCAGGATAGCCAGGATCGCAATGCCGATCAGCAACTCGATCAGCGAAAATCCCGAGTGCCTGGATTTTGGGCAGGCGTTCAACACGCACCTCCTTTTTTCATGACCCAGCACGTTGCACTGTTACCCCAGGACGTGGTCGAAGTCTTTACGTTGGATTCATTGATGGCGTAGCTAAAAGCCGCCAGGTTGCCTGTGCCGGTTGCTGTTATCGTGTAAGTGCTGGCTGTGGCGGCGGGGTTGGCGCAGTTGTAGGTGAAATTTTTAGTCGCTACTGGGCAGGGGCCACCAACATAAGTGCGATTATCCTGGAAAAACTGCTCCATCTTGATTCGCCCCTCGGATAGTCCCGACGTGGCTTCTACCAGCTTTCCGCGTGTCACGTAGTCGGTATAGGCGGGCAATGCAACGGAAGACAGTATCCCGATAATTGCCACAACGATCATTAATTCGACCAGCGTGAAGCCCTTTTGTGCTTTCATGAGTATTCCCCTATCTTTACGTTTTAAACGTTATCGCAGGATTGAAAATAACGCTAGCATAAACCGACTAAAGGTTGGTTTGCTAGAATAAGCGGCAAAAACAAGGAGTCATCAAGATTTGAACATGGATATTTTGATTGTCGGTGGTGGTGTGATTGGTTTAGCTAGTGCGCTTGAGCTTGCACGGGGCGGAGCTACTGTCACTGTAATGGATCGAGGAGAATGCGGCTGCGAATCCTCCTGGGCGGGCGGGGGGATATTATCGCCGCTGTTGCCTTGGGATTATTTGCCGGCTGTGATCGATCTGACGCAGTTGAGTGGCAGGTTGTTCCCGGAATGGGTGGAGCGTATCGCCGATTTGAGTGGTATCGACCCGGAATACCGGGTCAGCGGTATGCGGGTTATGTCCCTGTTTGATGCCGAGCGTGCCGTGCAATGGTGCGCCAGTCATAATGTGCGGCTGGAGATGGATGGGGATGTTTTGTGGCTACCGGATGTTGCGCAGGTGCGAAATCCACGTTTGATCAAGGCATTGCGCCTCGCGCTGGAGCGGATGGGGGTGCGGATTGTGGAACAGGCCGAGGTGATCGGGATCGTTTCTACGGATGATCGGGTGGAGCGACTGGATACCACGGCGGGGTCTTTTACGGCGGAGCACTATGTCGTTGCCGCCGGGGCCTGGAGCAAGACGTTGCTGGGAAAACAGGGCGTGCAACTCGATATCAAGCCCGTGCGCGGCCAGATGCTGCTGTACAGGGCGCAGCCTGGAATGCTGCAGCATATTATCCTTCAGAATGGGACTTATCTGATTCCTCGTGATGACGGACATATCCTGGTTGGCAGCACCCTGGAGGATGTCGGTTTCGACAAGGCGACGACCGAGGAGGCCAGGGTCGCACTTCACGCACGGGCACTCGGCATGCTGCCTCAACTGGCCCAAGCCGAGTTTATAAAGCACTGGGCAGGGTTGCGCCCCGCTGCGCCTGACAATGTTCCGACCATCGCCCGGCATCCGCAGTTGGAGAACCTGTACCTCAACAGCGGACATTTCCGCTATGGTGTCACCATGGCGCCGGCAAGTGCTCAAATTCTGGCTAACCGATTATTTAACCGGGACCAGCCCTTGGATATATCGAATTATAATTGGCCAAGTCAATTAAATTGTTAGACAAAGTCCAATGTTTGGTTTAGCATGAATTTATGGATATGAAAACTTACACTCGCGACAACATGGCTGACCTGCTGCGGCAGCATGCGATCAATCCGACGCATCAGCGGCTCGAGATTGCCTATGCACTGTTCTCCAGGCAGGAGCACCTTTCTGCCGATCAGATCCTTGCGATCGTCAATACCAAGCACAGCGAAACCTCCAAGGCAACGGTTTATAACACCTTGAATTTGTTCGTTGAAAAGAAGCTGATCCGTGAAGTGATCGTTGATCCCAGCAAAGTATTCTACGACCCCAACACTTACGAGCATCATCACTTCTATGATGTGGTCAGCGGCCATTTGACCGATATCGACGCGGCGGACTTCAAGATCAGCGGTTTGCCCATGTTGCCACCGGGCGTGATTACCGAAGGTATCGACATCATCGTCCGTATCCGCCCCCAGGCTGTTCCTGCCTGACCAAAATCTTTTTTCGTTCTGTCGACATTGCCCGCTCGACCCGTTATGGCGCGTTGTAACGGTTGATGGCTGAGGGCGAAGGGGGATATAATGCCGAGCTTGTGTGCCGATGTAGCTCAGTTGGTAGAGCAGCGCATTCGTAATGCGAAGGTCACCAGTTCGATTCCGGTCATCGGCACCACCCATACTCCAAAGAAGCTTTAAAAGCCCGCATTTAGCGGGTTTTTTCATTTCATGACCAGATTACGATGAAGGGGTTGATGCCGCTTTGCCGATTTTGCTCGGATAGGCCCAGCCGTTGCGCCAGGCGCCGATCACCAGGTTGGGATACTCCGGCCTGCCCAGACTGCCATTGTAGCGCCCCAGGGCTCGGTACAGATCACCCTTCTCGATGTCGAGGTAGTGCCGAAGGATAGTGCAACCGTAGCGCAGGTTGGTGCGGATGTGGAACAGGTTCTGGTCGGGGGTGCCGATATGTTTGACCCAGAACGGCATGACCTGCATGTAACCACGTGCCCCGGCACTTGATACGGCATATTTCTTGAAGCCGCTTTCGACCTGGATCAAGCCCAGCACCATTTGTGGGTCGAGGCCCGCGCGGGAAGCTTCGTAGTGTACGGTTTTGAGGAAGTCCTGGCGCACTTTTCTGTCCGGCATGCGCTTCTCCAGGCGTTGTGACATTTCCGCCATCCAGATGCTTGCATCGGCTTGTGAGGTAAAGACGAGGCGCGGAGCCGCGCCATCGCTGACCGTTTTATGCAGTGCCGCCTGTACGCTGGCGCTCAACGGTTCTTCAAGCTGCCTGCCGGCTTGGGCCGGCAGGCAGGTCAGCAAAGCAAAGGCAATAATTAGCTTACGCATATCATTGATTCTATGTGACTCACGATATTTTGCAAGGGAATAGCTGTGGCCTTATCATCCTGACGTCCCTGGTATTCCACGTTACCGTCCTTCAGTCCGCGTTCGCCAATCACGATACGGTGCGGGATGCCGATCAGTTCAAGGTCGGCGAACATGACGCCGGGGCGCTCGTCGCGGTCGTCCAGTAGTACTTCTATACCTGCGGCCATGAGATCAGTGTATAGCTTCTCGACTGTTTCCTTCACCAGTTCGCTCCGGTTGATACCGATGGGTACAATGGCAATCTGGAACGGTGCCATAGCGGGCGGAAAGACGATGCCGTGGTTGTCGTGGCCCTGCTCGATAGCGGCGGCAACGATGCGTGATACGCCGATACCGTAGCAGCCCATTTCCATTACCTGCTCCTTGCCATTCTCGTCCAGAAAAGTGGCTTTCATCGCTTCGGAATACTTGGTGCGTAGCTGAAAAATATGGCCGACTTCGATGCCGCGGCACAGTTCCAGCGTGCCCTTTCCGTCCGGGCTTCCATCGCCTTCCACCACGTTGCGGAGATCAACCAGTTCTTTCAATTCCGGCAGGTCACGGCCGAAATTGACACCGGTGAGGTGGTGGCCGTCCTCATTGGCGCCACAGATGAAGTCACTCATTGCGGCCACAGCACGGTCGGCAATTGTCGTAACATTCAGGCCGACCGGGCCGAGCGAGCCGGCGTTGCAACCGGCAGAGGTACGAATTTGTGCGTCGGTGGCAAAGCGCAGCGGTTGTGCAAGCTGGAGCAGTTTGCCGGCCTTGACCTCGTTGAGTTGGTGATCGCCTCGCAGCAACAGCGCTACCACATCGCCGTCACGCCCTTCCAGCAGCAGTGTTTTAACGACCCGGTGTGCGGGAATTTTAAGAAATTCGCACACTTCCTCAATGCTGTGTTTTCTAGGCGTGGCGACTTTTTGCATCGCTTCAGACGGAGCGGGGCGAGGAGTGGCGGGAGAAACTGCCTCGGCCAACTCGATGTTGGCGGCATAGCCGGAACTCGGGCAGAAGGCGATGGCATCCTCGCCGGAATCGGCCAGGACGTGGAACTCATGCGAGCCGGTGCCCCCGATCGCGCCGGTATCCGCTGCCACGGCACGGAACTTCAATCCCAGGCGGGTGAAAATGCGGCTGTAGGTGTCGTACATCACCTGGTAGGTCTGCTCCAGGCTGGCAAAGTTGGCGTGGAAGGAATACGCGTCCTTCATCACGAATTCGCGTGCGCGCATCACGCCGAAGCGCGGGCGGATTTCGTCGCGAAACTTGGTCTGGACCTGGTAGAAGTTTACCGGCAGCTGGCGGTAGCTCTTGATTTCGCGGCGAGCGACGTCGGTGATGACCTCTTCGTGGGTCGGTCCGAAGCAGAAGTCGCGCTCATGGCGATCCTTGATCTTCAGCATCTGCGGGCCGAAAACGTCCCAGCGTCCGGTTTCCTGCCAGAGCTCTGCGGGCACTACCGCCGGCATCAATAGTTCGACTGCGCCGCTCTTGTCCATTTCATCGCGCACGACGTTTTCGACCTTGCGCAGCACCCTGAGGCCGAGGGGCATCCAGGTGTACAGACCGCTGCCGATGCGCTTGATCAGGCCGGCGCGGAGCATCAGTTTGTGGCTGACCAATTCGGCTTCGGTTGGCGCTTCCTTGAGGGTGGACAGGAAAAATTTTGAGACACGCATGGGGATTCCCGTAATCAAATTCCGAATTCGCAATTTTAACCGAAAACAAGGGGATTATCGGATTGATTTGGACTGGGAATAGCAGTAGCCTATAATTGTAATTACCGTTTAATAAGAAAAAGGAAATGATCATGTACAACGAAGTCGATGAAGTAGCCGATGTAAACAAGGAAAAGCTGGTTGCGGATTTTAAAGTAGTGGTGGCCGATGCTGAAGCGTTGCTCAGGGCGACTGCGAATGATGCAGGTGAAAAAGTAGCGGCCGCGCGCGAAAAAATTCAGGCTAGTCTGGTTGACGCTAAAGTGCGGTTGGCACAGGCTGAAGCCGCGATTATTGATAAAACCAAGCAGGCCGCCCGTGCCACTGATCAATATGTGCATGACAATCCGTGGAAGGCAGTGGGTATTTCTGCTTGTGTCGGGTTGGTAATTGGTGTCCTGATCGCACGTCGCTAACATTCTTATTGTTATGACGGAAACCGATGCAGGCATAGCACATGCCACTGGATTGTTTGCCTCTCTGCGCAATTTTGCCGCTACGCTTTCAGGCGTAGCGCAGACAAGACTGGAGTTGCTGGCGAATGAAGTGGAGGAGGAAAAACTCCGCTTTGCTCAGTTGCTGTTGTTCGGCAGTATCGCGCTGTTTTGCTTGGCTATGGGCAGTGTGTTTTTTGCGATATTCATCACCGTCCTGCTATGGGATAGTCACCGACTGTTGGTGCTGGGGAGTTTGGCCGTGCTTTTTTTTAGCCTGGGCGGTGTGGGTGTCGTGATGTTTCGTGCTCGCGCTTCGGCCGGTGGTCGTTTATTTGCGGCCAGCCTGGCAGAGTTGGGCAAAGATCGCCAGCAGTTGTTGCCGTAATGGGCGCCGATCAACGGTTGGTCCAACTTGCACGACGGCGTGCCGAACTGGTGGCGAATAGTGCGGCACAACGCGCTGAATTGGGGGATGCCTGTCAGGTCTGGCGTGTGCCCATGGCGATAGTCGATCAGGGCGTGACCGTCTGGCGCTTCTTTCGCATGCATCC
>JAHJJI010000020.1 GCA_018823025.1 Gammaproteobacteria bacterium
CATGCTGCTGCACATCCACCGCGCCATGCACGCTGTGCTGGATCGCAACCCGCACCACGGTATTCACTTCCGCGTCTTGACCAAGGTACTGCGCCTGTCCGGTGGCGACCACCTGCACTCCGGTACCGTGGTGGGCAAGCTGGAAGGCGACCGCGAGGCGACCTTGGGCTGGATCGACACCATGCGTGATGAATTCATCAAGGAAGATCGCAGCCGTGGCCTGTTCTTCGATCAGGACTGGGGCTCCATGCCCGGCGTGATCCCGGTTGCTTCCGGTGGTATCCACGTCTGGCACATGCCTGCGCTGGTGAGTATCTTCGGCGACGACTCGGTGCTGCAATTCGGTGGCGGTACGCTGGGTCACCCCTGGGGTAACGCAGCCGGCGCAGCGGCCAACCGCGTTGCGCTGGAAGCCAGCGTGGCAGCGCGTAACGAAGGTCGTGATATCGAAAAAGAAGGCAAAGATATCCTGACCAAGGCAGCCGCCAGCAGCCCTGAACTGAAAATCGCCATGGAAACATGGAAAGAGATCAAGTTCGAGTTCGACACCGTCGACAAACTGGACGTGGCACATAAATAATGACACACGGTGAGGGGTGAGGGGTAATGGGTGAGGCGAAAAAGCCAACCCGCCTCACGCCTCCCGTCTCACCCCTAACGATACTTAAGGAGCAAATCATGAGCGAAGTAATGGATTACAAATCGCGTATGTCCGACCCGGCCAGCCGCAAGTTCGAGACCTTCTCCTACTTGCCAGCCATGACTGCGGCTGAAATCAAGACGCAGGTGGAATACCTGGTTTCCAAAGGCTGGAACCCGGCTATCGAGCACGTCGAACCCGAGTACCTGATGGATTCCTACTGGTATATGTGGAAGTTGCCGATGTTCGGCGAAACCGATGTGACCAAGGTACTGGCTGAAGCGGAAGCCTGTCACAAGGCCAACCCCAACAACCACGTCCGTCTGATCGGTTACAACAACTTCAACCAGTCGCAGGGCGCGGCGATGGTGATTTTCCGCGGCAAGACGGTTTAAGCAGCAACGCGGTTGAGTAAATAGTAACGACCCCCGCAGCCACAAGGTGCGGGGGGTTTCACCAAATCAGGATGCAATCTCATGAACACTGACCCGTGTTTATCGGTTTGTTTCCTCTACCACCCTATCAAGGAGCGTGACCATGAGCGACATCATCCAGCAGTACCGGATCGAAAAAGAACCCTACTACCGTCCTGTCTCCGACGAGGTGGAACTGTACGAAGCCGCCTACAGCGTACGCATGCCGATGATGCTGAAAGGCCCGACCG
Source organism: Gammaproteobacteria bacterium (assembly GCA_018823025.1). Taxonomy (GTDB): domain Bacteria; phylum Pseudomonadota; class Gammaproteobacteria; order Burkholderiales; family Sulfuricellaceae; genus Sulfuricella. Next base: position 1,305 of record JAHJJI010000020.1, read on the forward strand.
GTTGCGGCAAGACCCGCTTCGTCGAGCACATGGCCTGGAAGCTGGGCAAGCCGCTGATCACCGTGGCCTGCAACGAGGATATGACCGCCTCTGACCTGGTTGGTCGCTTCCTGCTGGATGCTCAAGGCACCCGTTGGCAGGACGGCCCGCTTGCCCTCGGTGCGCGTTTCGGCGCCATCGTCTATCTGGACGAAGTGGTAGAGGCGCGCCAGGACACCACCGTGGTGATTCACCCGCTGACCGACAACCGCCGCGTGCTGCCGCTGGAAAAGAAAGGCGAACTGGTCCATGCCCACCCCGACTTCCAGCTGGTGATTTCCTACAACCCCGGCTACCAGAGCCTGATGAAGGATTTGAAGCAATCCACCAAGCAGCGTTTCGGCGGACTCGACTTCAACTATCCCGATCATGCCATCGAAACCGAGATCGTCGCCCATGAAACCGGCGTCAATGCGGAAGTGGCCGGCAAACTGGTTTCCATCGCCGAACGCGCGCGCAACCTCAAGGGACACGGACTCGACGAAGGCATCTCGACGCGCATGCTGATTTACGCCGGGAGCCTGATCGCCACCGGCGTCGATCCAGTCAAGGCCTGCCGCGTTGCTCTGGTGCGCCCGATCACTGACGATCCTGATATGCGCGATGCGCTCGATGCGGCAGTCACCACATTCTTTTAGGTGAGGCGAGAGACGTAAGGTGTGAGGCGTAGAAGAACACGGGTTTTTCCCCTCACCCCTATCCCCTCACCCCTTACGGAGGCGTCATGGCTATCAATCTCGAAGACTATCAGGAACTGTTAGACTCGCTTTCACCCGCATTGCAGGAAAGCCTGCATTCCGCGTGGCATGAAGCGACCAAGGTATTCAGCGCACGCGGCCTGGACAATTATCTCAAGGGCGCTGCCGCACTGAAAACTTTGGGCAAGGGCGACGACCTGATCGCCACCTGGATCGATCATGCACCGCTGGTGGCCAAGGAAATCGGCGAGGATGTCGTGCCGGATCTGGTGCAGACCGCACTTGAACTGGCCTCCAAGACCTCGGGGGCGGTGATCGAACTGGTTCTCAGCACTGCGCCCACGGCGGCCAACCGCCTCGGCGACGAGATGCTGTTCCGCGCTTACCTGCAATTCCTTAATACCCTGCTGTCTCAGGCACCGCGTGGCGTGCGCCCAATGCTGGAAAACCTGGAAAAATTGTTCAGCCAGCTCACCTTGGGCGGCTTGCGCCGTTGGGCGCTATGGGGTGCGCATGCCCATCGCACCAACTACCCGGAGCAGGGCAACTATTTCAGCCTGCAGTCCAAGGAATCGCTGGCCATGCTCCAGAAGGAGCGCAAGGGCACGCTGTTCATCGACGTGCAGCGCCGCATCAACATGTATCTGCGCGCCCTGTGGGCACGGGATTTCTTCATGAAACCGACTTCCGGTGACTTCGAAACGCGTGAAGGCTACCGGCCCTACGTGGAGGGGTATTTCATCCACTTGCCCGACGCCTATGACGATCACAGCGTAGGGGAAACCAAGCTGCCAGGCCTGGAAATGTACCGCGCTGCCGCCGCCCATAGCGCCGCCCATATCGTCTATACCCGCGATCCGATCTCGGCCGAGTCGCTCAATCCCTTTCAGATGGCTGTGATCAGCGTGATCGAGGATGCCCGGGTGGAAACCCTGGCGGTGCGCAAGTTCCCTGGCCTCAAGCACCTGTGGGCGCAGCTGCACACCATAGAATCCGGGCAAGGCAAGTCGGCGGGGGATTATCTCAACCGCCTGGCGCGTGCCCTGCTGGATGACAACTACCAGGACGACGATCCGTGGATCGCCCAGGGGCGGGTATTGTTCAAGCAGGCTGCGGACCTCCTTGACACCAACCAGGTTTCCTGGGACATCGGCGTGCAGCTGGCGCATGAATTCATGGCTAAGCGTATCGCTTTCAATCCGCGCAGCGACCTGCTCACCGCACCCTACCGCGATGACAACCGCTATTTCTGGGAATTCGAGGAATTCGATTTCGAAAAAGCGATGTCGGCGGGTTACGAAGCCCCCAAGCAGGTGCGCAAGCACGTCAGCCTGATGGAGTTCGCCAACGAAATCGACGTCGAGAACGCCGGCGACGACGCGGAAGAAATCTGGGTGCTGGGC
>JAHJJI010000021.1 GCA_018823025.1 Gammaproteobacteria bacterium
CGCCTGGTGCGCACCCTGTGCCCACACTGCAAGGAGCGCGAAGCACTCGACGGCGAAGTCTGGGAATCCATGGTCAAACCGTGGAAAGCCGCCGCGCCGGCGACGGCCTGCGCGCCGAAAGGCTGCCTGGAATGCCGCATGACCGGCTATCTCGGGCGCATTGGTTTGTACGAGATGCTGATCATGTCGCCCGGCCTGCGCAAGCTGATCAAGCCGGCCTGCGATGTCGCCGCCCTGCGCGAGCAGGCCTACAAGGAAGGCATGAAGCCGCTCAGGATCAGCGGCGCACAGAAGGTTGCGAGCGGGTTCACCACCATAGAGGAAGTTTTGAAAGTCGCCCCGCCGCCCTACGGCATCTAATTGTTGACCAAAAAGGCTGCTCGGCAGCCTCGACAAGCCGGCAACGTCTGTTGTCAACGCCTGGGTGTGCCAGGGCGTTATATGTTTACCAGCAATATCGGATATTGATATCCTGCTACAGGTTTGCAAAGTCGGAAAAATTGGATAAGATGGCGGGTCAGTTTTTTTCTCAAGTTAAACAAGGAGTATTAAATGAAAGCAATTCTGGGAATTGCCGCTGCTGCGGCCTTGTTGGTGGCTGGACAAGCCAGTGCTGCGGATGAAACCGCGCTGGCACAAAAGAGCGGTTGCATGGCCTGCCATCAGGTCGCCATTAAAGTGGTTGGCCCGGCATACAAGGATGTGGCCAAGAAATATGCCGGCGACGCCGGTGCGGTCGACAGGCTGACCAAGCATGTCATCGCCGGCAGCAAGGACGTGTGGGGTCCCGTGCCTATGCCCCCTAAGGGTGGCAACGCCTCCGTCAAGGACGGGGACATCAAGAAGATCGTGGCTTGGGTGTTGACCCTGAAATAAGCAAGGCTTTCTCTGATGCTGAAAAAACCGGCCTTGAAGGCCGGTTTTTTTATGTCACCAGCCCGAACAGGTAAAGGAAGATGGCGATGATCGCCAGCGGCGAGACGAAGCGAATAGTAAAGCGCCACAGTTGGTAAGGCCATGCGCTTACATTAAGTTCGTCCTGAACATGATGGGTCTTCATCACCCATCCTGCGAACAGCGCCATGAGCAGCCCGCCCAGAGGTAACAGGATATTGGTGGTTAGCTTGTCGAGGGTGTCGAAAATGCCTAGGCTGAATAGCAGACGCACGTCTTTCCAGACGTTGAACGAGAGCAGCACGGCAATTCCGAGCAACCAGTCGGTCAGGCCGATCAGCAATGCCGCACCCTTGCGGGTCAGGCGAGTGTTTTCGGTCAGCCAGGAGATTGCCGGTTCGACCAGGGAAATCGCCGATGTCCAGGCGGCGAAGGCGACCAGCAGGAAGAATAGCGTGCCGATGAAGGCTCCGCCCGGCATTTTTCCGAAGGCGATAGGCAGGGTCTGGAAGATCAGCCCAGGCCCTGCCGCCGGCTCGAGTCCATTGGCGAACACCAGGGAGAAAATGGCGAGCCCCACCAGGAGGCCGATAGCGGTGTCGGCAAGGGCTACGAACAGTGAGGTGCGTGCGATGGAGACATGGCGCTGGAGGTAGGAGCCGTATACCATCACCGCCCCCATGCCCAGGCTCAGGGAAAAGAAGGCATGGCCGAGTGCCGAAAGTACCACCACCGGCGTGACTTTGGAGAAATCCGGGGTAAACATGAAATCAGCGGAGCGAGCGACATCGCCTTCGGCCAGACTGTAGCCGAGTAGCACCAGCAGAATGGCGAACAGCGCGGGCATCAGAATATTGTTGGCTTTTTCCAGACCCGAATTCACGCCGCGCGCGACTACGCTCATGGTCATGACGATGAACAGGCTATGCCACAAACCCAACTCCAGCGGCGCGGCAAGAAAGGCATCGAACTGGCTCTGCGCCATCGCACCATCGATACCCTTGAAGGAGCCACTGGCCGCGCGCACCACGTAATCCAGCACCCAGCCGGCGATGACACTGTAAAAGGCCAGAATCAGCATACCCGCGATCAGGCCCATGATACCCACCCATCGCCACAGCGCCGGCGCACCCGCCTCCTTTGCCAAGGCGGCCATACCATCCACTGGATTGCGCTGGGCGCGGCGTCCGAGCATGATCTCGCACATTAGCAGCGGGATCCCGACCACGGCGATGCAGGCAAGAAACACCAGGACGAAGGCGCTGCCGCCGTTGACCCCGGTCATGTAAGGGAATTTCCAGATGTTGCCGAGCCCGATGGCCGAGCCGGCCGTGGCCAGGATGAAGGTCCAGCGGCTGGTCCAGTGGCTGCGGTGTTGGGTCTGGGTCATCGACGGTCAGGACTTGAAATAACGGTCGGTCTCCGCTTTGACGACCTTGGACAGCAACAGCAGGCCGATCAGGTTGGGGATGGCCATCATCCCGTTCATCAGGTCGGAGAAGTTCCAGACGAATTCCAGATTCATCATCGCCCCGACAACCACCATGGCGATGAAAATGATGCGGTAGATGCGGATGGAGCGCGGGCCGAAGAGATATTCGATGGCCTTCTCGCCGTAGTAATTCCAGCCGATCAGGGTGGAATAGGCGAACACGGCCGTCGCCAGGGCGACGATGATCTCGCCGGTGCTGCCAAGCGTCTCGCCGAAGCTGGCGCTGGTCAGCTGGCCGGCGCTGACGCCCTGCGTCCACGAGTCCGCGCTGAGGATCACCAGGGCGGTCATGGTGCAGACCACCAGGGTGTCGATGAAGGTCTGGGTCATGCTGACCAGCGCCTGCTTGACCGGATCATTGGTGCGTGCGGCAGCGGCGGCAATCGGCGCCGAGCCCAGGCCGGATTCGTTGGAGAACACACCGCGCGCGATACCGAAGCGCATGGCTGCGGCCACGGTAGCGCCGGCAAAGCCGCCGGTGGCAGAGGCCGGCGAGAAGGCATGGCTGAAGATCAGGCCGAAGGCATGGGGGATTTCGGTAACATTGAGTGCGAGCACCACCAGTGCCGAACCCACGTAGCCGATGATCATGAACGGCACGAGAAAGGAGGTGAATTTTCCGATAGAGCGGATGCCGCCCAGAATCACCAGAGCCGTCAGCACCATCAGCACGACACCGGTGACCCACGGCTCGACGTGAAAAGTGGCCTCGAAGATCTTGGCGGTGGCGTTGGCCTGCGCCATGTTGCCGATGCCGAAGGTGGCGAGGGCGGTAAACAGAGCGAACAGCCAGCCCAGCCATGGCAGTCCGGCACCCTTGGCAGGGTAATACATGGGCCCGCCGCGCATTCCGTGCTCCCCTTTTTCGCGGTATTTGACCGCCAGCACGGCCTCGGAATACTTGGTTACCATTCCGACCAGACCGGTCATCCACATCCAGAATACTGCGCCAGGGCCGCCCAGCGAGATCGCGGTGGCAACGCCGACGATATTGCCGATGCCGACGGTGGCTGCCAGTGCCGTCATCAGTGCGGCGAAATGGCTGATGTCGCCGGCGTGGCCGTGATCCTTGTGAAAAACCAGGCGGAATGCCAGCGGCAGCACTCGAAACTGCAAGCCCTTCAGCAGCACGGTCAGGTACAGGCCAGTGCCCACCAGCAGGGTCAGCATGGGTGGACCCCATACCCAGCCGGACAGTGTCGCGATCAGCGTTTCGATTGTTTGCATGTTGTTTCCCCTTGACCGCTGTGGCGGCTGATTTTTATGGTAATTCCGCGGATTATAACCAGAAACTCTTCCGTTAATGGAAGAGCCGTCGACCTGTGTTACGCAAGCCAGTCTTTCGCTACCAGAAACTCGCGATATAAACGCTCCTCATCAGAGCCTTTCTCCGGCTGCCAGTCATAGCGCCATTTGACGATGGGCGGCAGCGACATCAGGATAGACTCGGTACGGCCCCCTGATTGCAGGCCGAACAAGGTGCCGCGATCCCACACCAGGTTGAACTCGACATACCGGCCACGGCGATAAGCCTGGAAATCCCGCTCGCGTTCACCATATGACATTGCGCTGCGGCGTTGTAGTATGGGCATATAAGCAGACAGGAAGTGCTCACTGACGCTTTGCATCAAGCTAAAGCTGAAATCGAAATCCTGTTCATGGAAATCGTCAAAAAAGATCCCGCCTATGCCGCGCGGTTCATTGCGGTGCTTGAGGTAAAAGTATTCGTCGCACCATTGCTTGAAGCGCGGGTGATATTCCGCGCCGAACGGTTCCAGCGCATCGCGACAGGTGCGGTGAAAATGCACGGTATCCTCGGCAAAGCCGTAATAAGGCGTCAGATCCATGCCGCCGCCGAACCACCACACCGGCTCAGCGCCGGGCGGTTGCGCACAGAAGAAGCGCACGTTGAAATGGGTGGTGGGCACATAAGGGTTGCGCGGGTGCAGCACCAGCGACAGGCCCATCGCTTCGAAGCCGCATCCGGCAAGTTCGGGGCGTTTGGCGGTGGCGCTGGCGGGAAGCTTTTGCCCGCGCACGTGGGAGAAATTGACTCCGCCACGTTCGAACACCTTGCCCTCCTCGATCACGCAGCTCAAACCTTCACCGCCCTCCGGCCGTTGCCACGCGTCGCGCAGGAAGGTATGGCCATCGGTCTGCTCCAGCAGGGTGACGATGCGTTCCTGCAAATCGGTAAGATAGGTTTTGACAGCGTCTCGGTTCATATTCAGGGTCGGATGATCTTGCCGGTTAGTAGATGCTGGATGGTGGAGGGGGTTTTGCGGGCGCCGACCCGACCCGGCAGTACGAGAACATTTTGGCCAAAGGCTTTGAAACAGGCGGAGCGGGTTTTTAATGGCATCAGACCAGCACGGTTGGCGCTGGTCGAAACCAGTGCCGTGCCAAGAACGCGGCACAATTCGGAGGCGTCAGGGTGTGCGGTCACTCTCACGGCAATGTTTTCATGCCGGCCACGTAGCCAGCGTGGCGTGTGTCGGGAAGCAGGCATCAGCCAGGTGTGCGGTCCCGGCCAAGTGCGGTCGAGTTGCCTCGATTTTTCCACCGTGGGCGGTAGCACGTAGCGCCGCAGGCGGCAGTAGCGGTCGGCGATCAGAATCAGGCCCTTGGACTGGGGGCGGTTCTTGAGCTGGAGAATCCGCCTGACGGCGCGATAGCTACGTGGGTCACAGCCCAGACCATAGCAGGATTCGGTGGCATACGCGATGACACCGTCACCCCTGATGTGGGCGCGCACTTTCCGGATCAGGGCAGCGGAATAAGGCATCAGCCCTTGCGATCAGGGTTTGGATTTGATCGCCCGATAGCCGATGTCATGGCGCATCTGGCAACCGTCGAACTTGATCTGCTCGGCGATCTCGTAAGCACGTCGCTGCGCCAGCTGCACCTTGTCGCCCAGGGCGGTGACGCACAACACGCGACCGCCGCTGGTGACGACCTTGCCGTCTTTCATGGTGGTGCCGGCATGAAAGACGTGATAATCGCGCGGGGTTTCTTCCAGCAGGTCGTTGAGTGGCGGAAGGCCGTTGATGATGTCGCCCTTGCGCGGGTCGTCGGGGTAGTGTGCGGCAGCCAGGACCACGCCCAGCGCGGTGCGGCGGTCCCATTCCGCTTCGACTTGGTCGAGCGTGCCGTTGACGGCGTGTTCCACCAGAGTCAGCAAATCGCTCTTCAGACGCAGCATGATAGGCTGGGTTTCAGGGTCGCCCATGCGGCAGTTGAATTCCAGCACCTTGAGATTGCCATTGGCGTCTATCATCAGGCCCGCATAGAGGAAGCCGGTGAACATCTCCCCTTCCTGCACCATGCCCTGCATCACCGGGTCGATCACTTCGCGCATCACGCGCGCGTGCAGTGCCGGCGTGATGACGGGAGCCGGCGAATAAGCGCCCATGCCGCCGGTGTTGGGGCCTTGGTCGCCATCCAGCAGGCGCTTGTGATCCTGACTGGTGGCGAGCGGCAGCACGTGCTTGCCGTCGGCCATGACGATAAAACTGGCTTCCTCGCCGAGCAGGCATTCCTCGATCACCACCCGGGCACCGGCGGCGCCCAGCTTGTTGCCGGCCAGCATCATGTCCACGGCGGCGTGCGCTTCGTTCAGGTCCTGAGCCACTACCACGCCCTTGCCTGCCGCCAGACCGTCAGCCTTGATCACGATGGGGGCGCCCTGCTGGTCGATGTAGGCGTGGGCCGGGGCTGCATCGGTGAAGGTGGCGTAGGCGGCGGTCGGGATGTTATGACGCACCATGAAGGCCTTGGCGAAATCCTTGGAGCTTTCCAGTTGTGCCGCGAACTGGGTTGGGCCAAAGATTTTCAGCCCTTCGGCACGGAATGCGTCGACGATGCCCGCAGCCAGCGGCGCTTCCGGGCCAACCACGGTAAAGGCGACTTTTTCCTGTTTGGCGAACTCCAGCAGCTCGGGAATAGCGGTAAGGGCGACGTTGGTCAGGTCGGGTTCGATCTCGGTGCCCGCGTTGCCGGGGGCAACGAAGATCCTGGTAGAGCGCGGGCTCTGGGCAAGTTTCCAGGCTAGTGCGTGCTCACGTCCGCCGCTGCCTATGACTAATATTTTCATAAAATTATTCCTAACCACAGAGACACAGAGTCACAGAGTCACAGAGAAAACCATGTTTAAAGCGTTTTTGATCTCTCTGTGCCTCTGTGGTGAAAAAATCAATGTCTAAAATGACGCATCCCGGTGAACACCATCGCCATGCCGTGCTCGTCCGCGGCAGCGATGACTTCTTCGTCGCGCATCGAGCCGCCGGGCTGGATTACGGCGACGATGCCGGACTGGGCGGCTGAATCGATGCCGTCGCGGAACGGGAAGAAGGCGTCCGAGGCCATTACCGAACCGCTGACCTGCAAGCCGGCATGTTCGGCCTTGATGGCAGCGATACGCGCGGAATTGATTCGGCTCATCTGGCCTGCGCCGACACCGATGGTCATTTTACCTTTGGCATAGACGATGGCGTTGGATTTGACGAACTTGGCCACGCGCCAGGCAAACAGCAGATCGGCCATCTCGGCTTCGGTCGGCGCTCGTTTGGTGACCACCTTGAGCTCATTGTAGAGCGACAGGTCGGTTCCCTGTACCAGCAGGCCGCCGGTAACGCGTTTGAAATCCAGGCGCTGCGCCGGTTCCTTCGACCACTGGCCGCATTCCAGCAGGCGCACGTTCTTTTTCGCCGCCACGATTTCGCTGGCCGCTGCTGAAACCTTGGGGGCGATGATGACTTCGACAAACTGGCGCTCGACGATGGCCTGCGCAGTTGCGGCATCCAGTTCGCCGTTGACGGCGATGATGCCACCGAAGGCGGATTCCGGGTCGGTCTTGTAGGCGAGGTCATAGGCTTCGAGCAGGTTGGCGCCGTAGGCCACGCCGCAAGGGTTGGCGTGCTTGACGATAACGCAGGACGGCGCCTCGTCGAACTGCTTGACGCATTCCAGTGCAGCATCGGCATCGCCGATGTTGTTGTAGGACAGTTCTTTGCCCTGCAACTGACGGGCGGTAGCAATGCTCGCTTCCTTCTCGCCGGGGGCAACGTAAAACGCCGCTTGCTGATGCGGGTTTTCACCGTAACGCATGGCCTGAGCCTTGGCGAACTGGAAATTGAGCCGTTCCGGAAATTGCTGCTTGCTGCCGTCCGGGGCGATGGCGGTGAGGTAGTTGCTGATCGCGCCGTCGTACTCGGCGGTGTGGGAAAAAGCCTTCACCGCCAGCTTGAACTTGGTTTCGCTGCTGAGCGCTCCGCCATTGGCCAGCAGTTCGGTCGCCAAAGCGGCGTAGTCGGCCGGGTCGGTCACTACCGCCACATCGCGATGGTTCTTGGCAGCAGCGCGCACCATGGTCGGGCCGCCGATGTCGATGTTCTCGATGGCGTCTTCCAGCGAGCAGTCGGGTTTGGCGATGGTGGCGCGGAACGGGTAGAGGTTGACGATGACCAGGTCGATCGGCGGGATGCCCGCATCGGCCGCAGCCGATACATGGGCCGGCAGGTCGCGCCGGAACAGGATGCCGCCGTGCACTTTCGGATGCAGGGTCTTGACCCGGCCATCCAGCATTTCAGGAAAGCCGGTGTAATCGCCGACTTCAGTAACTGCCACGCCCGCGTCAGCAAGCATTTTTGCAGTGCCGCCGGTGGAGAGGATTTCCACACCGAACTGGCGCAGGGTCTTGGCGAATTCGAGAACGCCGGATTTATCGGAAACGCTGATGAGGGCTCGACTGATTTTGGTCATGTTTGATCCTGGATACGGTGAGGAGTAAGGGGTTAGGAGTGAGGAGCAACAGCCACGCCGCTTTTACTCCTCACTCCTAACTCTTCACACCTCACTATCATTATTTAATGCCGTGAGTTTTCATTTTCTTGCGCAGGGTGTTGCGGTTCAGGCCGAGGATTTCGGCGGCGCGGGTCTGGTTGCCTTGGGCGTGGTCGAGGATCACCTGCAGCAGCGGCTTTTCTACGCAGCCCACCACCATTTCATAGATGGCACTGGGTTTTTCCCCGTCCAGATCCTTGAAGTAGCCGTCCAGAGCTTTGCGCACGCAGGTAGAAATTTCGTTTTCGTTGATCATGCTGCCATCTCGTTTTCCATCGTATAAGTATGTCCGGTAGATTCGGCAAAGAAGCGCTCAACGGATTCAAGTTGCTCGCGGGTGGTTAGCAACTGGTTCATGGCATGGCGGAATCCGGCGGAATCCGGCAGGCCGCGGGTGTACCAGGCAATGTGCTTGCGCGCCATGCGCACGCCGGTGTGTTCGCCGTAGAAGGCGTAAAGTTCATGCAGGTGGCTGTTCAGCAGGCTGTGAGTTTCAGCTACATCGGGGTGCGGCAGCAACTCGCCGGTTTTCAGGTAATGGGCGATGTCGCGGAAAATCCAGGGTCGGCCCTGAGCAGCGCGACCGATCATGACGGCATCGGCCTGGGTGTAATCGAGCACGAATTTGGCTTTTTCCGGCGTGGTGATATCGCCGTTGGCAATAACTGGAATGCCTACCGCAGCCTTGACTGCGGCGATAATGTCGTACTCGGCATCACCGCTGTAGCCGCAGGCGCGGGTGCGGCCATGGATGGCCAGCGCCTGGATGCCGGAGGTTTCGGCGATGCGCGCTACGTTGATGGCGTTGCGGTTGTCCTTGTCCCAGCCGGTACGAATCTTCAGAGTCACCGGCACGTCCACCGCCTTGACTACCGCTTCCAGGATGCGCGCCACCAGCGGTTCGTTCTGTAGCAGTGCTGAACCGGCCATGACGTTGCAGATTTTCTTCGCCGGGCAGCCCATGTTGATGTCGATAATCTGTGCGCCGCGGTCCGCATTGTATTTCGCCGCCTCGGCCAGCATATCCGGATCGGCGCCAACGATCTGTACCGACACTGGACCAACCTCGCCTTCGTGGTTGGCTCGGCGCTTGGTTTTCTCGCTGCCATAGAGCAGGGAATTGGAGGCGACCATCTCAGAAACGGCAAGTCCCGCGCCGAAGCTGCGGCACAGTTTGCGGAAAGGACGGTCGGTCACCCCTGCCATGGGGGCAACGACCAAATTGCTATTCAGGGAATAGGGGCCGATTTTCATTGCTTATTTTTTGAGCGGGAAGGCCGGTATTGTAATCCCAAACCCGTTGCCGGGAAAGGGATTCACTCAACGAAAAACCACATCTCTGATGGAGGCCGGCAAGCCGGTTTCTGGATAGGGCCATGCCTTGATGTGGTGCGTGCCATGCCTGCGAGAGGGCGCTTGTCGTGAAGAGGAATGCAGAGTTTAATTCAACCGGTATATGCCCTGCTTTGGTGCAGGGGTAAAGTGTGGCGCATAGCGTGCTATCGTTTGACCGGGGCAACCCCGCAATATGTGCTTCAATGAATGATGTGCAGCAAAACCTTTTGAGAGCCTCAATGTTTGAGACAGCGGGCATTGCCCTGGCAACCTTCTTTGCAACGGTCGCTCCGATAGATGTGGCGGCGATGTTTGCCGCCCTGACGGCAACAGCCGCCCATTCGGAGCGGCGTTCTATCGCTATCCGCGGGATCGTGATCGCCACCGTGATCCTGCTGGTGTTTGCACTGCTCGGGAAATTTCTGCTGGCCGGAATGGGGATTTCTCTGGCGGCGCTGAGGACAGCTGGAGGTATCTTGCTGCTACTGATCAGCATCGATATGGTGTTCGCGCGCACCTCCGGCGCCACTTCGACGACGGATGAGGAGGACCGGGAGGCTGAACACAAGCACGACATTGCCGTATTTCCGCTTGCCACTCCCCTGATCGCCGGCCCTGGCGCCATCGGGGCGGCTATCCTGCTGATGGCGAATGCCGAGGGGCATGTCACGCATCAGCTGATCGTCCTGGCCGCCCTGCTGGCAGTGATGCTGGCCACCTTCGTCGCCATGCTGACCGCCAGCCAGCTCCACCGTTTCCTTGGCGTAACGGGCATGCAGGTGATCAACCGGATTTTCGGCATCCTGCTGTCTGCCCTGGCGGTGCAGTTTGTGTTCGACGGGATCGCACAGAGCGGGTTGCTTGGATAGGGCTTCGTCTCCGGAAAAACAATCCGAAGTTGACCCCTCTCGATTGCCGGATTAGAGCTTTTCCATAAGCGGCTGTTTCTTTTTCTGAAACTCTTCTTCGGTGATGATTCCATCCTTTCGTAGATTTTGTAATTCTCGTAGCTTTTGGCTTACGGACTCATTTGAGGTCGATTGGGATGCGGGAAGCGTGGCCATTTGCACATCAAGCGGTGCCAAATCATTATCTGAAATTGACGATGCAATCAGCTTCGACTCTAATACGCCAGCTCGCCCAGTGATTTCGTCTACCTGTTGCAACAAACTTCTTGCCATCCACATTCCCATCTTTACTTCTTGCCATACGAAATAGTTCTTTTCTGCCTCAACAGGCAAAGAAAAGCTTGAAACATTCTCAGCGTGGGATTCGATATTATATTTCCCTGGCAAGAGGTTTAACCTGAAATATGTTTGTGCTGCCGTCTGGCCCAAGGCTTTTCCATTAACAGATACTGTCATCGGTATTGCGGCACCCATACTTTCGTTGCGATAGATGTACAAAGATGCTTTGTTTGGAACGGGTGAAAAATCCTTCGCCTTGGTGTCTTGATCCAATGGTGCCATTGGAACTGAAGCGCATCCTGTTAGCAGCAGGACCAAAACAGACACAAATATTCCTACGGTATTTTTCATGCGTACATCTCCCTTGTTGAAAGCGCTAACTTGAAGAAGTGGTCACCCAAAAGTCTCCGGAAAACACAGCTATGGTAAAAGGTGTCGAAGTCGGATTGTTTTAAGTGGCTCTGCCCTGTCTCCAGCCCTATTCCGGACCCCATGTTTCGATCGCTATGTATGTAGTCAGGTGATCAAAACCCCAGGCTAGTCAGCAGGTCGTCCACTTCCTCCTGCCCGTTCACGATATCAGTGCGCCCTTCTTTTTTGACGACCGGGCCGTTAAGCAGGCTGTCGTTTTTGGTGTCGTCAGCCGGTTTGCTGATGAGAAGGATATGCACCAGTTGGTGCTCCAGCTCCTGGGTGAGCTGGGAGATTTTCTTGATGACCTGGCCGGTGAGATCCTGAAAATCCTGGGCCATCAGGATTTCCGTGAGTTGCGATGAGGTTTCCCGGGTGTGGCTGGGAATTTCGGAGAGAAAGGCGTGCATTTTTTCGCCGATGCGCTGGCGTTCTCCATCCCCCTGGGCATTTCGCCATTCATTGGCCAGTTCCTGGGCTTCAGTTCCCATCTTTTCCTGCAGGGGTTGAGCCTTTTCCACGGCGTTGATCACTCGCTGGGCGGCCTGCTCGGTAAGCTGGGCAATGTAGCTGAGACGATCCTGAGTGTCCGGCAGTTCGCCGACCAGGTTCTGGATTGCCTCGTCGCAGCCAAGTTCTCGCAGGGTTTCATGGAGCTGGCGTATCAGATGGCCGAGTTCGTTGTAGCTGGATTCGTTGACCGTTGCGGGGTGTTGCGATTCGTCGTTCATGCGGCAGCCTTTATTATTTTGTCATTATTAGGGCAGTTTGCCAGCTTTTTCGCGGCACGGCTACTCGTTCGTCATGGTTCTGGCGCCTGTTTCAGTGCGCCTGCTCCCAGTTCGGCCCCTCCCCCACATCCACCACCAGCGGTACGGCGAGCTGCGCTACACCGCACATCAGGCCGGGCAGTTCGCGCCGGACGGTTTCCAGTTCGGCGTCCGGCACTTCCAGCACCAGTTCGTCATGCACCTGCATGATGATCAGGCTTTGCATGCGGTTTTTCTCCAGCCAGCCCTGCACCGCGATCATGGCGAGCTTGATCAGGTCGGCGGCGGTGCCCTGCATCGGCGCGTTGATCGCGGCGCGTTCGGCGGCTTGGCGGCGCATGCCGTTGGCGCCGCTGATTTCCGGCAGCCATAGCCTGCGCCCGAATACGGTTTCGACGTAGCCCTGCGCCTTGGCTGCTTCTCGGGTGCGCTCCATGTACCGGGCCACGCCGGGGTAGCGGGCGAAATAGCGTTCCATGTAGGACTGGGCGGCGGAGCGCTCGATGCCCAACTGCGAGGCCAGGCCGAATGCGGACATGCCGTAGATCAGCCCGAAGTTGATCACCTTGGCGTAGCGGCGCTGCTCACTGCTGACTTCGGCCGGCGTGGCGCCGAAAACTTCCGCTGCGGTGGCGCGGTGGATGTCCTCGCCGGCGGCGAAAGCCTTGAGCAGGCTTTCGTCACCCGACAGGTGGGCCATGATCCGGAGTTCGATCTGCGAGTAGTCGGCGGCGATGATGTGGCTGCCCGGCGTGGCGATGAAGGCTTCACGAATGCGCCGCCCTTCCTGGGAACGCACCGGAATGTTCTGCAGGTTGGGGTCGGAACTGGCCAGCCGGCCGGTGACCGCCACGGCCTGATTGTAGCGGGTGTGGACGCGGCCGGTTTGCGGGTCGACCATGCGCGGCAGCTTGTCGGTGTAGGTGGATTTGAGCTTGGCGACGCCGCGGTATTCCAGCAGCACCTTGGGCAATGGGTAGTCCAGCGCCAGCTCCTGCAGTACGTCCTCGTCGGTGGAGGGGGCGCCGCTCGGGGTTTTCTTTTTCACCGGCAGCTTGAGCTGATCGAACAGGATTTCCTGGATCTGCTTGGGGGAATTGAGGTTGAACGGTTGGCCCGCCAGCAGGTGCGCTTCCTTCTCCAGCCGCAACATGCTGGTGCCGAGTTCGTGGCTTTGCTGGGCAAGCAGTTGGGTATCCAGCAGCACCCCGTTGCGCTCTACGGTAAACAGCACGTCGAGCAGGGGCATTTCGATGTGGCGATAAACGAAGTCCAGCCTGTCGTTGGGAGAGATCTGCGGGTACAGGTTCTGGTGCAGTTGCAGGGTGATGTCAGCGTCCTCGGCGGCATAGCGGGTAGCAGTTTCGAGGTCGACCTGGTCGAATCCGATCTGCTTGGCGCCCTTGCCGGCGACCTCGGCGTAGGTAATGGTCTTGGCGCCAAGGTGGCGCAGCGCCATGGAGTCCATGTCGTGGGGCTTGTGGCTTTCGAGCACGTAGGATTGCAGCAGAGTGTCGTGGACGATGCCGTCGAGAAGGATGCCGTGGTTGGCGAACACGTGCTTGTCATACTTGAGATTCTGCCCGAGCTTGGGCCGGGATTTGCTCTCCAGCAGGGGTTTTAGCCGGTTCAGCACCATTTCCCGATCAAGCTGCTGCGGTACGCCGGCGTAGTGGTGGCCGAGCGGGATATAGGCGGCAAGATGGGCCTCGGTGGCCAGCGAAATGCCGACAATCTGCGCTGCCAGCGGGTCGAGGCTAGTGGTTTCGGTATCCACAGAAATCAGTTCGGCGTCGGCGATTTTCTCCAGCCAGCGGTCGAGCGCCTCTTGCGTAAGCACGGTTTCGTAGCTGGCTGGCGGCTGAAAATTCAGCTCGCCCGCCGATGGTTGTACGCTGCCAACCGAAGGCTGTGCGCTGATCTCTGATGACAACTCCCTCAGCCAGGTCTTGAACTCGCAGCGCTCGAACAGTTCGATCAGCTTGGGCGTGTCCGGCGGTTGCGGGCCAAGTTCGGTCAGTTCCACCGGCAGCACCACGTCGCACTTGATGGTGACCAGTTCCCTGCCCTTGGGCAGCCAGTCCAGGGTGTTGCGCAGGTTTTCGCCAACCACGCCGCCGATTTCGTTGGCATGGGCGATCAGGTTATCGAGCGAGCCATACTGGGCCAGCCATTTCACGGCCGTCTTCGGGCCGACCTTGTCCACTCCCGGCACGCCGTCTACCGCGTCGCCGACCAGGGAGAGGTAATCGACGATGCGGGTGGCGGGCACGCCGAACTTGGTTTCGACCCCGGCTTCGTCGAGCTTTTCGTTACTCATGGTGTTGACCAGCGTCACGTGCGGATTGACCAGCTGCGCCATGTCCTTGTCACCGGTCGAGATCACGGTGCGGATGCCCTGGCGCCAAGCCAGCTCGGACAGGGTGCCGATGACGTCGTCGGCCTCTACCCCGTCTACCATCAACAGCGGCCAGCCCATGGCGCGGATCGCTTCGTGCAGCGGCTCGATCTGGCGCGCCAGGTCATCCGGCATCGGCGGGCGGTGGGCCTTGTATTCCGGGTAGAGGTCGTCGCGGAAGGTTTTCCCCTTGGCGTCGAACACACAGGCGCTATAATCGGCGTTATAATCCTTGTGCAGGCGGCGCAGCATGTTGAGCACGCCGTAGATCGCGCCAGTCGGCTCGTTGTGGCGGTTGCGCAGATCCGGCAGCGCGTGAAATGCGCGGTACAGGTAAGACGATCCATCCACCAGCAGCAGCGTTTTAGTTTCCATATTGCGGTTAAACCTTTATGAACGGCTCAGAAAAAATTCCCAAAATGCAGGGCGCGGACATAGCCGGGCACGCTTATTCAGCCAGGGAATCCTGGCGCGTGTTCGAGATTATGGCAGAATTCGTCGAAGCGACGGAGCGCCTGAGTTGTATCCGTCCGGCGGTTAGCGTTTTCGGCAGCGCCCGCACCTCCGTCGATCATGCTTATTACAAGCTGACCGAGGAAATTTCCCGGCAGCTGTCCGATGCCGGCTTCAGCGTGATTTCCGGCGGTGGCCCGGGCATTATGGAAGCGGCCAACAAGGGCGCTTTTTTCGGCAAGTCCCCCAGCGTCGGCCTGAACATCCAGCTGCCGTTCGAGCAGCACACCAACCCCTACCAGAACATCAGCCAGACCTTCCGCCATTTTTTCGCGCGCAAGGTGATGTTCGTCAAGTTCGCCACGGCCTACGTCGTGATGCCCGGTGGCTTCGGTACCCTGGACGAACTGATGGAGGCGCTGACACTGGTGCAGACCGGCAAGACCCGCAAGATCCCGATCATCCTGGTGCATGGGTCCTACTGGCGCGGTCTGGTGGACTGGTTCAGGGATACCCTGGTCAAGGAAGGAACGATCAACGCGGACGATCTGGATCTGATCCAGATCATCGACGAGCCCAAGGACGTGGTGGACGCGATCTTCAAGTACTATGAAACTCGTGGTTTCGAGCCTTCCCCCGCCGAGCGCGAAATGCTGCTCAGTCTGTAAGCCCTTCAAATGTATAATGGCCACCCGTTTTAAGGAAAAAATATGCGCGCCCTCATTGCTACATTGCTGCTAGTCTTGGCCCTGCCGGTTTATGCCGAGGGAGCCAAACCCCTGCCGAAGGATCTGCAGCCGATTCCGGAGCCGCCTGCGGCGCCCGCCGGCATGGAGCTTGACCCGGCTTTCGAACCGCAGGTGACTATCATCAAGCGCGGCGAGGAAAAGGTTGAGGAATACCGCATCGGCGGCAAGCTGTACATGCTGAAAGTTACGCCACCCCATGGTGTGTCCTATTACCTGGTTGATCACAAGGGCGATGGGCAATTCTCCCGGCAGGACAATCTGGACTCCGGTGTGCGCGTGCCGCAGTGGGTGTTGATCCGGTTTTAGGGGCCAGATCGTCAAAGCATGTCAGTATTTACTACCGTTTCCAGGGATGAACTTGCCGTTTGGCTGAAGAATTATTCTTTGGGCGGCCTGGTCGATTTGCAGGGTATTTCTGCGGGCATCGAAAACACTAATTATTTCGTCACCACCAGTCATGCGCGCTACGTGCTGACTCTGTTTGAAAAGCTCACCCGCGAAGAGCTGCCGTTTTTTCTCGACCTGCTCGACCATCTTGCTTCTCACGGCATTCCCTGTCCGCGGCCGATCGCCAGTTTGGACAACAGTTTTCTCGGTGAGTTGAACGGCAAGCCGGCCTGCATCGTCAGCTGCCTTGAGGGCAAGTCGCTGGAGCAGTCGAATGCGCAACACTGCGGCCAGGTCGGCGAAATGCTCGCTGACATGCACCTTGCTGGTCGTTCCTATAAGGTCGAAATGCCGAACCCGCGCGGCCCGGCTTGGTGGAAGGCGACCGCGCCGCAGGTTCTGCCCAGGCTTACGGCCGAGGACAGTGCGCTGCTCAGCCAGGAAATCACCCACCAGTCCGGCTTCCGTTTCGTGGATCTGCCGCGAGGCGTGATCCACGGCGACCTGTTCCGCGATAATGTCTTGTTCAAGGATGATACCCTGAGTGGCGCGATCGATTTTTACTACGCATGTAGCGATGCCTGGCTTTACGACCTGGCGATTACGGTGAACGACTGGTGCGTCACTGAAGATGGATCACTGGATAGTGAGCGAACTGCAGCCATGCTGCAAGCCTATCATGGTACCCGCCCCCTCTCCGAAATGGAGCAGCAGGCATGGCCGACCATGCTGCGCGCGGGAGCCCTGCGTTTCTGGTTGTCGCGGCTTTACGATTTACATTTCCCACGCCCGGGTGAACTCACTCATGCCAAAGACCCCGGCCATTTTCGACGTATCCTGCAGTGGCATGTGGCGACGCCGTCGGAACTTCAGCATTTATTGTAAGGAATTAAGCATGGAAATTCGTAAAGCGGATGCTGGACAGGGTTGGCGGTGGATCGCTGATGGTTTCGGCCTGTTCAGGAAAAATCCACCGATCTGGATTACGTTGTTTGTTATTTATTTCCTGATCGTCATCGTGGTTTCCATCGTTCCCGTGGTGGGGCCGCTGGTGATGACGCTGCTGGCGCCGGTGTTTACCGCGGGCTTCATGCTGGCCTGTCGGGACGTGGAGGCGGATGAAGAGCTTGAACTGGGCTATCTGATAGCCGGATTCAAGCACAACACCGGCCAACTCATCACCGTGGGCGGTATTTATCTGGTGGGTTCGATCACCATCCTGGGTCTGATGATGATGGCCGGCGGCGGCTCCATTCTAGGTTCTGCGGCGCTGGGTCAGATGCAGGGCGCTGAACCGACCGAGGCGATGGTGGGTGCGATGGGCGGAATGCTGGTCGCCCTGCTGGTGGCCATGGCGTTATTGGTTCCGCTGCTGATGGCGTACTGGTTCGCCCCGGCGCTGGTGGTGTTGCGCAACATGACGGCCATGGATGCGATGAAGCTGAGTTTTGTGGGTTGCCTGCGCAATATGTGGCCGTTTCTGGTTTACGGGGTGATCGCCTTTATCCTGATGATGATCGCCATGATTCCTTTCGGTCTCGGCATGCTGATTCTGGTGCCGGTGCTGAACGCCTCGATCTATTTGGGCTACAAGGATATCTTTCCGGCTGAGCCGGAGCCGGAGCCGGAAGCCGAAGCGCCTGTATTGCCGGCGTAATCCTCCCTTCCGTTCACGCCTAAGCAGGCGTCAGCTTGGCATACTCCAGCGCCAGCCACTTCACCCCGGCATTGCGGAATTTCACCTGTACCCTTGCATCCGCGCCGCTGCCTTCGCAGTTGACGATAACGCCCGAGCCGAACTTGGCGTGAGCCACATTCTGGCCGACGTGCCAGGGTGAGCTTGAGTCGCGGCTGTAGGCGGTTGGGTTGCCGGCAGGCGTGGGCTGCGGCGCCCAGGCCGTCTTTTCCGGCGCATAGTAGGCTTTGGGCGCCGGGTTGATCCGCTTCAGCAGGTTTTCCGGAATTTCGTTCAGGAAGCGCGAAGCCAGTCCGTAGCGGAACTGGCCATGCAGCATCCGGCTTTGTGCCAGACTGAGATAAAGCCGGCGTCGGGCGCGAGTGATGGCGACGTACATCAAACGCCTTTCCTCTTCGACGCCATCAGCTTCGTTGCGGGCATTGTCATGGGGAAACAGTCCCTCCTCCAGCCCGCTCAGGAACACGGCGTGGAACTCCAGCCCCTTGGCGGCATGCACGGTCATCAACTGGAGCGCGTCGCTACCCTCTCCAGCCTGGTGCTCGCCCGCTTCCAGCGCGGCATGGGTAAGAAAAGCGACGAGACTGTCGTCCTCGATCTCGTTGACGAAGCCGACGGCGGCGTTGACCAGTTCGTTGAGGTTGTCGACCCGGTCGGCGCCGTCCTTTTCGGCCTGGTAATGCGCCAGCAGTCCGCTCTGCGCCAGCATGTGCTCGATCTGCTCCGGCAATGGCAGTCCTTCGCAGGTGTCCTGCATCGCCCTGATCAGTTCAAGAAAGGCGCCGATGCTCGACCCTGCCTTGCCGCCGAGCTGCCCACTTTTCGCCGCCTGCCACAGGCTGGACTGGTTTTGCTTGGCGATTTCCTGCAGCTGCTCCAGGCTGCGCGCGCCGATGCCGCGGGCCGGGAAGTTGATCACCCGCATCAGCGCCCCGTCGTCGTCGGTGTTGCCGATCAGGCGCAGGTAGGCCAGCGCGTGCTTGATCTCCTGGCGTTCAAAGAAGCGCAGGCCGCCATGGACGCGATACGGGATGCCGGCATTGAACAGGGCATGCTCCAGTACGCGGGATTGGGCGTTGGAGCGGTACAGCAGGGCAATGTGGGCGAAGTCCACGCCTTCGCGCTTCAGCGCCTTGGCTTCGTCGACGATGAACTGGGCTTCTTCCTGATCGTTGGCGGCCTCGTACAGGCGGATCGGTTCGCCGGTGCTCTCGGCGGTCCACAGATTCTTGCCGAGGCGGCCGCGGTTGTGGGCGATCAGGGCATTGGCCGCATCCAGGATGTTGCCGTGGGAGCGGTAGTTCTGTTCCAGCTTGATGACTTTGGCGACACCGAAATCGCGTTCGAAATCCTGCATGTTGCCCACGCGCGCACCGCGGAAGGCATAGATCGACTGGTCGTCGTCGCCGACCGCGAACACCGCGGCATCCGGTCCCGCCAGTTGCTTGAGCCAGAGGTACTGGAGGCGGTTGGTGTCCTGGAATTCATCCACCAGGATGTGGCGGAAACGGCTCTGGTAATGGGCGCGCAAGGCGGCATCGCGGGAAAGCAGTTCGTAGCTCCGCAGCAGCAGCTCGGCGAAATCCACCACGCCTTCGCGGCTACACTGCTCGTCATAGGCGGCGAACAGCTCCTGTTGCTTGCGCGTGTAGGGGTCGTACGCCTCCACGTCCTTGGCACGCAACCCCTGATCCTTGGTGTTGTTGATAAAATGCTGCAACTGCTTGGGCGGATATTTCTCGTCGTCGACATTCAGCGCCTTGAGCAGGCGCTTGATCGCACCGAGCTGATCGGCTGAATCCAGAATCTGGAACAGCGCGGGCAAGCCGGCCTCACGGTGGTGGGCGCGGAGCAGGCGGTTACACAGGCCGTGGAAAGTGCCTATCCACATGCCACGGGTATTGATCGGCAGCATCGCACCCAGCCGCGTCAGCATTTCCTTGGCGGCCTTGTTGGTGAAGGTAACGGCCAGGATTCCTGCAGGGCTGGCCTGGCCGGTCTGGATCAGATGGGCGATGCGGGTGGTCAGCACCCGCGTCTTGCCGCTGCCGGCGCCGGCCAGGATCAGTGCAGACTGGTGCGGCAAGGTGGCGGCTTCGAGCTGTTCGGGGTTGAGGCCGGCAAGAAAAGGCTGGGTCATGGCATGGTAAGATTCGTGGCGGGGAATACTGGATTATAAGTCAAAGTAACGGAGAAAAATTTCATGGTGAAACTGATGTATTTCGCACAACTGGCCGAAACGCTGGACTGCACCTCGGAACAGGTAACGCTGCCAGCCTCAGTCGGCAACGTGAGCCAGTTGGTGGACTGGCTGGGCCGCCGTGAGGACGCCTGCTGGAAAGCGCTGGCCGGGGATAAGGTGGCGGTGATGGTGAATCGGCAGCCAGCTGCCCCAGAGACGGCGATCAAGGATGGCGACGAGATTGCTTTCATTCCCGAACGGCTGAAATAGGGAAACCTGGTGGCTTAAAGCAGACAGGCCGGGATAAACATAATATGATTTGAAGGGTTAGGTCAGGTTTTATCTTCGATCTGGAAATATTTGAGGGGGCAGCCAGACAATGGAACTAGCAAAAATCGTTTCGATGCATCCCGCTCTGGCGGGACACGAGTCCAGGATGGTTTCGGCGAATCAAGCTGTTGCCATGGTTCAGGCGGGTAACAATGTCTATCTCGGTACTGCTTGCGCAACCCCCCGCCTGCTGTGCGAGGCGCTGGAAAATCTCGCCGAACCGCCCCCTGATGTAACGCTTTACCATTTCCTGACCGATGGCGCGGTGTCGCACAAGGGGGGCAAACCCTCGACGCGGTACAGGCACAAGTGCTTCTTTGTCGGCAGCGACCTGCGCTCTGCCGTCGCAAAGGGGTTGGTCGAATACATCCCCGTTTCGCTTTCGCAGGTGCCCGGGCTCGTCGAAAACGGGCGTATCCCGATCGACGTGGCGTTTGTCCAGGTGTCCCCGCCGGACGAATTCGGCTATTTGAGCCTGGGCGTTTCGGTCGACGTGACCGCCTCGATGGTCCAGAACGCCCGACGCGTGATTGCCGAAATCAACCCCAATATGCCCCGCACCACCGGGGACAGCCTCGTCCATGTTAGCCGCTTCGACCGCATGGTCTGGTATGACACGCCGGTTATCGAAGTGCCTGCGGTGCCCATCGACGAGGTGACTGAGCAGATAGCACGGCGTATCGCGAGCATCATCGAAGACCGCTCCACCTTGCAGATCGGGCTGGGCAACCTGCCGCAGGCGACGCTTCGGTATCTCGGTGACCGGCGCGATCTTGGCATTCATACGGACGTCATTACGGACGCTCTGGTCGAACTGCTGGAGAAAGGGGTGGTGACCGGTCGCAGCAAAAGCCGGTTCCGGGGGATGATCGTCGGCAGCTACTGCATGGGCACTCGGCGGCTGTACGATCTGATCGACGGCAACCCGCTGTTTTCCTTCCAGGCTATCGAGCGCGTCAGCGCAGTCGGTACCATTGCCTTGCAGCACAAGATGGTTTCGGTGAATCAGGTCTGCTCGGTTGACCTGACCGGGCAGGTTTGCACTGACCAGTTTGCTGGCCAGTTTTGTGGCGGGGTGTCGACGCAGGCGGAATTTATTCGGGGCGCGGCCCTGTCGCCCGGTGGCAAGCCCGTCGTCTGCCTGACCTCTACGTCGGAGGACGGCAAGGTGTCGCGTATCCGTCCGTTGCTGCTGGGGGGCGAGGGCGTGACCATTGCGCGGTCTGACGTACACTATGTGGTGACCGAATATGGGGTTGCCTACCTGTTTGGCAAGTCGATTCGCGAAAGGGCGCTCGCGCTGATTCGGATCGCCCATCCGGATTTCCGCTCCAAGCTGCTGAAAGAGGCCAGGAAGCTAGGTTATGTCGAGAAAGGGCTGTCACTCAAGAAGGCCGCCGCGGTTTCGGACAGGGAAGAGCGGCGCCTGCTCCTGAGGGACCAGAAGACGGTGCTGATACGTCCGACCCGGGCAGGCGATACGCAAGCTTTGCAGGATTTTTTCCGGAGCATGAGCAAGGAAGATCGTTACACACGGTTTTTCCGGCGCCTGAGCCATCTTTCCGATGCCGAGGCACAGCGCCTGTGCCATGTCGATCAGGATAGCGAGGTGGCTTTCCTGGTGCTGTACGGTGCCAAAGGGAAGGAAGCGATTATCGGTAGCGCATTTTACTTTGTGAACCCATCCGCCAATATGGCGGAGGTCGCCTATATGGTGGCGCCGGGATGGCAGGGTAAGGGAATCGGCACAGCCATGCAGCTCAGGCTCATGGAGCATGCCAAGAAGCGCGGTTTGCGGGGCTTCACCGCTGAAATTCAGGCCTATAACGCCAATATGATCAACCTTGCGAAGCGGGCCTGCGACGATATCAGCATCGAACGGCACGGCGATACGCACGAAGTCACCATGTTGTTCGAGTAAGGTTGGTTTTACGGCGTAAAAAAGCCGGCTAGGGACCTTTGCCCTACCCGGCTTTTTAATTTCTGGCGCAGGTTTACTTCTTGCTTTTCTTCTTGGCTTCCATCATGTCGTGGATCATCGGGGCGAGGATGACTTCCATCGCGAAGCCCATCTTGCCGCCGGGCACTACCATGGTATTGCGGCGCGACATGAACGAGTCGTGGATCATGCTTTGCAGATAGGGGAAGTCGATCCCCTTCGGATCCTTGAAACGGATCACCACAAAGCTTTCATCAGGCGTCGGGATGTCGCGGGCGATGAAGGGGTTGGAGGTGTCCACGGTCGGTACGCGCTGGAAGTTGACGTCGGTGCGTGAGAACTGTGGGGTAATGTAGTTGATGTAGTCGGGCATGCGGCGCAGGATGGTTTCCACCGTGGCTTCGGCCGAGTAGCCGCGCTCCTTGGCGTCGCGGTGGATTTTCTGGATCCATTCCAGGTTGACGATCGGCACTACGCCGACACCCAGATCCACATATTTGGAAGAGTCAGTCTTGCCGTTTGCCGCCAAGCCGTGCAGGCCTTCATAGAACAGGATGTCGGTGCCGCCGGGGATGTCTTCCCAAGGGGTGAATTCACCGGCGCCGAGCTTGGTTTTCAGCTTCAGGCGGGTATTGTGCGCTTCGGCTTCATCGCCGTTGTGCAGGTAGTAGCGTTTTTTGCCGGTACCGGTTTCGCCGTAGCTCTTGAATAGCGCCTCGATCTTGTCGAAGTGGTTGGCTTCCGGACCGAAGTGGCTGAAATGATTGTTGCCCTGGGCTTCGGCTTTGGCGACCGCTTCCTTGAATTGGGCGCGGTTCAGCGAGTGGAAGCTGTCGCCTTCCACTACCGCTGCCTGGATGTTCTCCCGGGTAAAAATGTGCTCAAACGCGACCTTGACCGTGGTCGTGCCGGCGCCGGATGAACCGGTAACCGCAATTACAGGGTGCTTCTTGGACATCTGGCTTTCCTCCCGCTGCTTAAGTCATTAATTAAGAATGGGTCGAGTATAATCTGGCGCTGCCGCTTTTGTCACTATGCGGAGCATTCGATTCTTGAATGGAGGGATAAATATGCCTTGTCGACGCACCTTACCCCAACTCTCCCGCAAGCGGGAAAGGGTGCAATGGTAAAGGGCTCTTGTTTTGATATGGCGTAAACCGAGCCCGCCGTTCGCGGGTATAATTGCGTATCGTTAAAGAGGAATATCAACCGTTCATGCAAGCGCAATACTTACCCACTGAGATCGAGCGTCAGACCCAGGCTTTCTGGGATCAAAGCAACGCCTTCAAGGCCGTGGAAATCTCCGGCAAGCCAAAATACTACTGTCTGTCGATGTTCCCCTATCCTTCCGGCAAGTTGCACATGGGGCACGTGCGCAACTACACCATCGGCGACGTGCTGGCGCGCTACCACCGTTTCCAGGGATTCAACGTGCTGCAGCCGATGGGCTGGGACGCCTTCGGCCTACCTGCTGAAAATGCGGCGATCCAGAACAACGTGGCGCCAGCGGCGTGGACCTACTCCAACATCGACTACATGCGCGGACAGCTCAAAAGCCTCGGTCTGGCCATAGACTGGAGCCGTGAACTGGCTACCTGCAAGCCTGACTATTACAAGTGGGAACAGTGGCTGTTCACCAAATTGTTCGAAAAAGGCCTGATCTACAAAAAGCTCGCCACGGTGAACTGGGACCCGGTGGACATGACCGTGCTTGCCAACGAGCAGGTGATCGATGGCTGCGGCTGGCGTTCAGGCGCGCCGGTGGAAAAGCGCGAGATCCCGATGTATTTCATGAAGATCACCGCCTACGCCGAAGAACTGCTCGCCGGCCTGGACAAGCTGACCAGCTGGCCGGAGCAGGTGTGCACCATGCAGAAGAACTGGATCGGCAAGAGCGAAGGTGTGCGCTTCGCCTTTCCTTATGAACTTGATGGGCAGCAGGAAAAGCTCTGGGTCTATACCACCCGCGCTGACACTATCATGGGCGTGACGTTTTGCGCCGTGGCTGCCGAGCATCCGCTTGCCACCGAAGCCGCTCAGGGCAATCCGGAGCTCGCCGCCTTTATTGAGGAATGCAAGCACGGCAGTGTGGCGGAAGCCGACATGGCGACCATGGAAAAGAAGGGCAATCCGACAGGCATTTCCGTTACCCATCCTCTTACCGGTGAACAGATCCCTGTGTGGGTCGGCAACTATGTGCTGATGAGCTACGGCGAGGGCGCGGTGATGGCGGTGCCGGCCCACGACGAGCGAGATTTTCATTTTGCCAAGACTTACGGCCTGTCGATCAAACAAGTAATTACCAACGCCATTGAAGAGCGCCGCAAGAGAGGGGACGCAGATGTATTGGGTGATGATTACGTCCATTACGATTTCGACCCATCAATGTGGAAGGAGTGGTATGGCGAGAAAGACAAGAGTCATATTTCGCTTTATTGCGTAAATTCCGGCAAGTACGACGGAATGGCTCAGGACGAGGCTGTGGACGCTATCGCTACCGACCTGAAGGCCAAGGGGCTGGGCGATAAGCAGGTGCAGTTCCGCCTGCGCGACTGGGGTATTTCGCGCCAGCGCTATTGGGGCTGCCCGATTCCGATTATTCATTGCGCGAGCTGCGGCGACGTGCCGGTGCCGGAAAAAGACCTGCCGGTGGTGCTGCCGGAGGACGTGAAGATCGACATCGGCTCGCCGATCAAGAAAATGCCGTCCTTCTACGAAACCACCTGCCCCAAGTGCGGCGGCCCCGCCGAGCGCGAGACCGACACTATGGACACTTTTGTCGAATCGTCCTGGTATTACGCCCGCTACGCTTGCCCGGACAACGATCAGGCCATGCTCGACGAGCGCGCCAACTACTGGCTGCCGGTCGACCAGTACATCGGCGGCATCGAGCACGCCATTCTGCACCTACTGTATGCGCGCTTCTTCAACAAGCTGATGCGTGACGTCGGACTGGTGAACTGCGACGAACCCTTCACCCAGTTGCTGACTCAGGGTATGGTACTCAAGGACGGCACCAAAATGTCCAAGTCCAAGGGCAATACGGTCGACCCTCAGGCGCTGATCGACCAGTACGGCGCCGATACTGCGCGCCTGTTCATGATGTTCGCAGCACCGCCGGAGCAAAGCCTGGAGTGGTCCGATGCCGGGGTGGAAGGCGCGTTCCGCTTTCTGAAAAGACTCTGGAAGGCGGTACACGATCATGTCGAAAAGGGCGTGGTAGAGGGGTTCAAGGGCGGCGATCTTTCTGCCGAACTCAAGGCGCTGCGCTTCCAGTTGCATGGCACCATACAGAAAGTCAGCGACGACTACGGTCGTCGCCAGCAGTTCAATACCGCGATTGCCGCCGTGATGGAGCTGATGAACGCGTTGGCCAAATCCGGCGACGACAGTTCCGCCGGGCGCGCCGTGATGCAGGAGGCTCTGGAGGCGGCGGTGCAATTGCTTGCACCGATCGTGCCGCATGTCTGCCAGGCGTTGTGGACCGAACTCAAGGACGGCGCTAATTTGCTCGATGTGCCTTGGCCCAAGGTGGACGCTACGGCTCTGGTGCAGGATGAAATCGAACTGGTGCTGCAGGTCAACGGCAAGCTCAGGGGCTGCATCACCGTTGCCAAGGACGCATCGAAAGAAGCGATCGAGCAACTGGCTCTGGCTAACCCCAACGTGCAGAAGTTCATGGAAGGCAAGCCGGCGAAGAAGATCGTCGTGGTGCCGGGCAGGCTGGTTAACGTGGTTATTTAGACAAGGGAAACCGATGCGGAATGTGCTGACCGGATTCATCCTGACCCTGCTGCTTGCCGCTTGCGGCTTTCAGTTGCGTGGCGTGGCGACCTTGCCGTTCGAGTCCCTGTATGTGGATGGCAGCGGCAATCCTGCGCTGGCGGCGGAGATCGGCCGGGCGATCCGCTCCGGGACGCAGACCAGGCTAACCGAAAAAGCGGACGACGCGCAGGCAGTGCTGCAGATGCAGGGGACCGCACGGGAAAAGCGTATTCTGGCGCTGAGTGGCGCTGGACGGGTAAGGGAATACGAGCTGATTTACCGCGTCGGCTTCCGTCTGCTGGACAAGAAAGGCCGTGACCTGATTTCCACCCAGCCAATCGAATTGAGGCGCGCCATGCTCTATGACGATGCCCAGGTGTTGGCGAAGGAGCAGGAAGAGGCGCTGCTCTACCGCGATATGCAGAATGATATGCTCGGCCAACTGATTCGACGTCTGGCCTCGGCGAAGCTTCAACCGGCTGATGTTCCACAAGGGGACTCCGGCTTTCTCCGCCCTGAAGGCCGTGAAAGGCCGTATGGCGCGACTCAACGCTGATCAGCTGGGCGCGCATTTGCAGCGCAACCTCGCGCCGCTGTACCTGATTTACGGCGATGAGCCGCTGCTGGCGCTGGAGGCCGCCGATGCGATCCGCGCCAAAGCCCGACAGGCAGGCCATGCCGAGCGCGAGGTATTTACGGTCGAGTCCGGCTTCAGCTGGCAAAATCTGCTGACGAGCGGCAACAGTCTGTCGCTGTTCGCGACCAGGCGTATCATTGAAATTCGCATCCCCACCGGCAAGCCGGGCACTGAGGGTGGTCAGGCGCTGCAGGAATATTGCGCGCGGTTGCCGGATGACACCATCACCGTGGTGACTTGCCCCAAGCTCGACAAGCAGGCGCAGGCGACTAAATGGTTCAAGGCGCTGGAGCAGGCTGGCACGGCGATACCAGTTTATCCAGTGGAGCGGGCGCGACTGCCGCAATGGATCGGGTTGC
Source organism: Gammaproteobacteria bacterium (assembly GCA_018823025.1). Classification (GTDB taxonomy): domain Bacteria; phylum Pseudomonadota; class Gammaproteobacteria; order Burkholderiales; family Sulfuricellaceae; genus Sulfuricella. Next base: position 26,826 of record JAHJJI010000021.1, read on the forward strand.
GGCTGGCGGCACAGAAACAGCGTGCCGACGCGATGACCTTGCAGTTTCTGGCGAACCGCGTCGAGGGCAATCTTTTGGCGGCATACCAGGAAATCCAGAAGCTCGGATTGCTTTTCCCTGAAGGTCCGCTGTTGTTTGATCAGGTTCGTGAAGCGGTGCTGGATGTCTCGCGCTATGATGTGTTTAACCTCTCCGATGCTATGCTGGCAGGAGATGTCGTCCGACTGGCACGGATTCTGGAAGGGTTGAAGGGCGAGGGTGTGGCGCCAACGCTGGCGCTGTGGGCGCTGACCCAGGAAATCCGCACCTTGGCAAAATTAAAGCAGGGTCAGCGCAAGGGCGCCGCCCTGCCACAGCTGCTCCGCGAGGCACGAGTATGGGAATCCCGCCAGGGATTGGTGCAACGTGCACTGGGCCGGTTGAATGAAACCCGGCTGGTTGCGGGGTTGAAGCAGGCTGCGGCGCTAGACCGAATGATCAAGGGTCTGGCACGCGGCGACGTGTGGGACGAGCTGTTGCAGCTTGGGCTGGGGATCGCCCGAACTTGAAATGGAAAAATACGCGTAGGATGGGTGGAGCGTAGCGATACCCATCGTATTACGGTGATGATTGATGGGTATCGGCGCAAGCGCCTCAACCCATCCTACGGGTTACGGGTTTGAAACGGAAAAGGGTGTGAACATGGACATCAAAGCTTACATGCAAACTGTCGGTCAGCAGGCACGAGCCGCTTCCCGCCTGATGGCGAAGGCCGACACCAATGCCAAGAACAAAGCGCTGACGGCGATGGCTGCGGCGATCCAGCGCGATGCCGCCAAGCTGATAGCGGCGAATGTCAAGGATCTGGCCGAAGCTCGCGAGGCCGGCCTGGAAGAAGCGTTGCTTGACCGCCTGGCCCTGACCGAAAAAGGCGTTGCCGGCATGGTGGAGGGGCTGTTGCAGATTGCCGCCTTGCCCGATCCGGTGGGGGAAATCACTGACCTCAACTACCGTCCTTCCGGTATCCAGGTGGGCAAGATGCGCGTGCCACTGGGCGTGATCGGGATCATCTACGAGGCCCGCCCTAACGTCACGGCGGATGCCGCCGGGCTGTGCCTGAAATCCGGTAATGCGGCGATCCTGCGCGGCGGTTCGGAAGCGATTCACTCCAACCAGGCGATCGCCGCCTGTGTGCGCGAAGGGCTGGCAGCTGCCGGTTTGCCGCCGACGGCGGTGCAGGTGATAGAAACTACTGATCGCGCCGCAGTGGGCGAATTGATCACCATGAAGGAATTCGTCGACGTGATCGTGCCGCGCGGCGGCAAGGGGTTGATCGAGCGCCTGATCGCCGAGGCGCGCATCCCGGTGATCAAGCACCTGCATGGCGTTTGCCATGTCTATATCGACGACAAGGCGGATTTGGACAAGGCGATCCGGATTGCCGACAACGCCAAGACCAGCCGCTACGGCACCTGCAACACGATGGAAACCTTGCTGGTGGCGGAAGGCGTGGCAGTGACGGTGCTGCCACCACTGTGCAAGATTTATCTGGACAAGGGCGTGGAACTGCGCGGCTGTCCGGCTTCGCGCGCGATCATTCCTCAGATGAAGGAAGCCACCGAGGAAGACTGGCACACGGAATACCTCGCGCCTATCCTTTCGGTGCGGGTGGTCAAGGACATCGATGCGGCGATCGAGCACATCAACACCTACAGCTCGCAGCACACCGAGTCTATCGTTACCGAGGACTACAGCCGGGCGCGCCGATTCCTGCGCGAAGTGGATTCCAGCTCGGTGATGGTAAACGCCTCGACCCGTTTCGCCGACGGTTTCGAATACGGGCTGGGAGCGGAAATCGGCATCTCCACCGACAAGATACATGCACGCGGCCCGGTCGGGCTGGAAGGCTTGACCAGCCAGAAATTCATCGTGCTGGGTGATGGCCACGTTCGTGGCTAATTAACGGATTTTTACTAAGGAGGGCGGTATGACGATCAACATTCCAGAAACTCCAGCCGGATATGACCAAACCCGGATTATCGAACGACCGGATGGTTATTACTGGCAGGACAAGGAAACCGACAAAGTGTTCGGGCCATTCCCGACGCTGATGGATGCGGTGCAGGACATGGAATATAGCGCCGACTCCGATTACGAGCCTGGCGAGTCGCTGGCGGAAGTGGAGGCGGAAATCGGTATTGCGGACTGGAATGACCCCGACACCGGCCTGCCAGCCGAGGAAACTCATCACCTTGAAGATCATTGATAGGTGAGGGGTGAGAAGGTGAGGGGTGAGGCGGACAGTCAAAAACGGTGCTGCGGAGGGGGTTTGTCTTTCCGTCTCTCCCCTCACCCTTTACGCCTCACCAGATGACATCCCCTATCGGCATACTCGGCGGCACGTTCGACCCCCTGCATTTTGGCCATCTGCGGCTGGCGCAGGAGCTGGCGGAAGGATTGGCTCTGAGCGCGGTCCGCTTCATTCCGGCGGGGCTGCCGCCGCATCGCGCCCAGCCCTTTGCCTCGCCGCAACAACGGCTGGAAATGGCGCGTCTGGGCATTGCAGGTAACCCGTTATTCTCGCTCGACGAGCGGGAAGTCTTTAAGCCGACGCCCAGCTACACGGTGGAAACCCTGCTGGAGTTACGCCGGGAGTTAGGCGCGATGCAGCCGCTGTGCCTGTTCATGGGCGCGGACGCTTTTCTCGGCCTGGCTGCCTGGCATCGCTGGCGCGAACTGTTCGATCTGGCCCATATCGTGGTGGCGCAGCGTCCAGGTGTGGACGGCATAACCCGGGCCGCCGCAACCTTGCCATCCGAGTTGCTGGATGAACTCAACCGGCGCTTGACCCATGAGCCGGAAGCCTTGCGTGATGAGCCCTCCGGCGCGATTTTAGTTCATCCGGTCACGGCGCTCGATATTTCCGCCACACAAATTCGCAGCGAGCTCACCGCCGGACGCAGTCCGCGTTATTTGCTCCCCGACGCGGTTCTCGATTATATTCAGATAAACGGACTTTATAAGGACATCAATGGAACCTGAAGCGATGAAACAAGCGGTAATTTCCGCGCTGGAAGACATCAAGGCGCGCGATATCGTGGTAATGGATGTACGCAAGCTCACTAGCATGACCGATTTCATGATCGTAGCCAGCGCCGATTCCAACCGTCAGACCCGGGCCCTGGCCGATAACGTTCAGAAAAAGCTCAAGGAAGCTGGCGCGCATGTGCAGGGCGTGGAGGGTGAGGGAACCGGCGAGTGGGTGCTGGTGGATCTGGGGTCGGTGATCGTTCACATCATGCAGCCCACAATACGGGAGTATTACAATCTAGAGCAATTGTGGGGTGGGCCGCCGATGAGCAAGAAACCGAAATTGGCGGAACCCACAGCTCATCCGTGAAACTGTTGATCATGGCGGTTGGCCACAAGATGCCCGCCTGGGTGAATGAAGGTTTCGGGGAGTACACCAAGCGCATGCCGCGCGAGGCCCGTATCGAACTGGCCGAGATCAAACCGGAAAAGCGGGCTGGGGGAAAAACCCGGGAACAGGTTCACGAGGCAGAGCGGAGCCGCATCGAGGCTGCCCTGCCTGCCGATTGCGTGCGAGTCGTGCTGGATGAGCATGGCAAGGACTGGAGCACCCTGGAGCTTGCCGATGAGTTGAAAGACTGGATGCGTGGCGGGCGCGACGTGGCTTTAGTCATCGGAGGTGCGGATGGTTTGCATCCGGAGTTGAAGCGCCAAGCCAGCCGGCTCTGGTCCCTGTCCTGCTTGACTCTGCCCCATGGTCTGGTACGGGTGGTTCTGGCAGAACAGCTGTATCGCGCCGTGACCGTAATCCAGAATCACCCCTATCATCGGGAGTAATGGTTTGATTTTAGACAAAAAAATATACTTGGCATCGCGTTCGCCACGTCGGCGAGAGTTGCTCGCGCAAATCGGCGTCGGTTTCGAATTGTTGCTGCTTCGGGATGACCCGTCGCGTGGCAACGATTTGGACGAGAGCCCCTTGCCCGGCGAGAACCCGCATGATTACGTGCTGCGGGTCAGCCACGCCAAGGCCGAGGCCGGCTGGCAGCGCGTGCAGCAGCGCAGGCTGCCGCATTTTCCCGTGCTGGCGGCAGATACTGCGGTGGTGTTGAACGACAGGATCATGGGCAAACCCGCGAACCGGGACGAGGCTATGGAGATGCTGCTGGCGTTGTCGGGGAAAAGACATGAAGTACTCACTGCCGTGGCGGTGGCGAATGCGGGGAGAATTGAGCAAAAGCTGTCAGCTACTATCGTACAATTCGGCAAGCTGACCGATCATGCGGTTCGTCGTTATGCCATGACCGGCGAATCGCTAGACAAGGCTGGTGCTTACGCGATTCAGGGGCATGCGGCGGCATTCATCGAGAAAATCGAGGGCAGTTACTCCGGCGTGATGGGGCTGCCGCTATACGAAACGACAGAGTTGCTGGCAGGGTTCGGCATTGAAGTTTTGTAAATCTGAAAGTAGCACAGTACAAATGGCGGAGGTCGGGGAAGAACCAGGGTAAGCAGGGATGGGCGGCTTTATCGACCAACTCGCAAAGGCGATAAACTTACGCCGAATGTCCCTCCTGGTGAGCGTGCAATGGCGTGAACTTTTCTGAATTCCTCCGCACCCTCTGCGGTTCCATGGGTTTTTCCAAGAAAAAATATGAGTGAAGAAATTTTAATCAATGTCACCCCGCAGGAAACCCGGGTGGCAGTCATGCAACAGGGTGTGGTGCAGGAAATCCATATCGAGCGCATGAGCAGTCGCGGTCTTGTCGGCAATATCTATGTCGGCCGGGTGTGCCGAGTGTTGCCGGGGATGCAGTCCGCATTCGTCGAAATCGGCCTGGATCGCGCCGCTTTCCTGCATGTGGCGGACATCTGGCAGGAGCGCCAGGATGTGGAAACCCGGCTGATCGAGAGGATATTGCACGAGGGGCAGACCCTGCTGGTGCAAGTGATCAAGGATCCCATCAGCACCAAGGGCGCACGGCTTTCCACCCAGATCAGCATCGCCGGACGCTTCCTGGTTTTTTTGCCGCAGGAGACGCACATCGGCATCTCCCAGCGCATCGAGGACGAAGCCGAGCGCGAACTGCTGCGCGAAAAGTTGCAGCATCTATTGCAACCCGACGCAGGAGGTGGTTTCATCATCCGCACTATGGCGGAAGCGGCCTCCGGCAGCGAGCTTGAAGCCGATGTCGAGTACCTGCGCAAGCAGTGGCGCGACATCAACGACAAAGCCAAAAGCGCCAAGCCGACCACTATGCTTTACCATGACCTGAATCTTTCTCTGCGGGTGCTACGCGATTTCGTCAACGAAGAAACCATCCGAATTCGGGTGGATTCGCGTGAGACCTTCCAGAAAATGCAGGGTTTCGCCCTCGAGTACACCAGTAACGTCGTCGGCCTGCTCGAACATTATGCCGGCGAGCGACCGCTGTTCGATCTGCATGGCGTGGAAAACGAGATCGAGAAGGCGCTGGCGCGGCGCGTCGACCTGAAGTCGGGCGGCTACCTGATTATCGACCAGACCGAGGCGCTGACCACGGTGGACGTGAACACCGGCGGCTTCGTTGGCGGACGTAATTTCGACGACACTATTTTCAAAACCAACCTCGAAGCAGCTCAGGCGATCGCCCGGCAGTTGCGGCTGAGAAACCTCGGCGGCATCATCATCGTGGATTTTATCGATATGGACAACGAGGAGCACAAGACCGCCGTCCTTGCCGAGTTCAAGAAGACGTTGGCGAAAGACCGTACGCGCATGACAGTAAACGGTTTCTCCGCGCTTGGCTTGGTGGAGATGACGCGCAAGCGCACCCGCGAGAGCCTGGCCCACATCCTGTGCGAGCCCTGCTCCACCTGTCAGGGGCGAGGTGTTCTGAAGACGGCGCAGACAGTGTGCTACGACATTCTGCGCGAGCTGGTGCGTGAGGCGCGCCAGTTCAGTTCGCGCGAGTTTCGCATACTCGCTTCCCAGCAGGTGATCGACTTGTTTCTCGATGAGGAATCACAAAGCCTGGCGCAGTTGGGAGATTTTATTGGCAAGCCGATTTATCTTCAGGTGGAAAGTCAGTACAGCCAAGAGCAGTACGATATTGTATTGATGTAGGGGAACCCCCCTTCCACCTTGCCAGATGAATATCTGATAGTAACTGACGCCCATCAATCTGTGCTGCCAAAATTAAAGTTTGTTAATTCTGCTGAAATTCCCTCGATTCTTTATTGCAAAACGCTGTTCTGTCTGATATTTTTATAGTAACCAAAAAAGGTAAACCCATCGAAAGGTGGGGGCGCAAAGTTTCCGGTCTAAGGGGCGAAAGCTCTACGATAGCGGGATTGCTGGGTGAGCCAGACTGGCGCTTTCTGTCAGCCAGTCGTCGTTTCTTTTCGCCTGCATTCTCTATTCCCTGGACCTGTTTTTCGGCACAACCGCTGCGCTCCGCTAACCAGGAGAACCATTATGAGCACTAGCTCGAACAAAAATGTCGTGGATATGAGCAAGTTCGATAAGCTTCGTGCCGTTTCGGGAGCCTCCGGCGTGCCTCTGCTAAACGATTGCCGAGACATGGCCGCCTCACAGTTGGCGCAATTTGCTGCTGCCATGCTGGACAAGGCGGTGAACGAGTTGTTCGAGCAGGCCGAAAAATCCCTCGGCGGTGAAATGCGCAATCTCTACATGGATGGGATGTCGCTCGCGCGCGACGAAAAAGAAGCCATTACAACCGGGTTCAAGCGGCAATTTGTCCAAGGTTTCAACAAGCACATCAGGAAAGGAAAATACGCACAGCCCTCCAGCGCATCATCATTCAACCTCGCCGAGATGGAGCTTAGCCTGATCGACCTGGATGCACTGGAAGAATCCCTGGCCTTGGCCAATATTACAAATAACATTCATGGTACTTGTGCTGAGGAACTGTTCGGTATCGAAAAACGTCTGGGCACGCTGTTGCATGTGCATGAGCTGGATTCCGCCGACAACCCGATTGGCCCGGAAGCAATCGGTACAGGCTTCATGGAGGCGCTCAAGGAACTGGACGGCAGCGTAAAAGTAAAGCTGTTGCTAGTCATGATGTTCAACAAGTACATGCCGGATCAGATCAAAAATATGTACCAGGACATCAACCAGCATTTGGTGGAAAAGGGCGTGCTGCCCAAAATTCGGGTTGGCATGAAAAAGCACGGTGGTTCTGCTGCCCGCCAGCCTGAATTCCACGCCGCTGGTGCAACGGGTTCCGAGCCAACAGCGAATGGGCCGGATTTATTTGCAACCTTGCAACAGCTCGTCTCCCTTGGCAATTCGGGTATGGCGGGAATGGGCGTACCACAACAAGCCGGTCAGCCTGGAGCCATCGGAGGTGCAATGGCTTCGGGCGGCGCTGCTGTACAAAGCGCAGGAGTCATGAGTACGTTGACCAAGTTGCAACAGGGTCAGTTTGAAGGGGTATTGGGTGAGGGTGTCATGCTCGATCCTGCACTGCTGGCTAATGGCCGTACGAATGTTCTACGTGAAATAAAATCAAGCGGCATGGCCAGCGTCATGGGGCACGTCGACGCTATGACGCTGGATATTGTCGCCATGCTGTTCGACTATATTCTGGATGACCGTAATATTCCGGATGCCATGAAGGCGTTAATCGGCAGGCTGCAAATACCAGTTCTTAAAGTGGCCATGCTGGATAAAACGTTTTTCTCAAAAAAAGCACATCCAGCCCGCAAGTTCCTCGATACGCTGGCCAATGCTGCGATTGGCTGGAATGAGGAAGAAGGCCATCAGGGAGGTTTGTACAAGAAGGTGGATCATCTGGTACAGCGCATCCTGAACGAGTTTGAAGATAAGGTCGGTGTATTCGCCGATATGCAGGAAGAACTGGAAAGCTATCTTGCCGCGGAGAAAGAGCGTGCTGACGAACTGACTGGGCGCAGCGCCCAGGTAGTGCAGACCCGTGAGCAGGAAGAGATCGCCAGGATTATGGCGCACGACGAAGTGAAACGTCGCATCGAATCGCGCAAGCTGCCGCAGCTTATTCGTGAATTCCTGTCCCACCAGTGGGAGTCCGTGCTCAGCTTAACCTATCAGAAATCTGGCGAAGACAGCCAGGCATGGAACGAAGTGCTGGAAACAATGGATCAACTGATATGGAGCGTGGTCGCCAAGGAAGTATCGGATGACCGCAAAAAGCTGGTTGGCCTGCTGCCGAATTTGCTGAAACGCTTACAGCAGGGTATGGCCGCTATTGATGTGACTGGTGACGAACGCGACCAATTCTTCGCCAAGCTCATCCGCTGTCATGCGGATGCGGTGAAATCCGGCCTGCACGCTGAAGATGAAGAAGCCTGGCAAGACACGGACATAGAAAGTCTTGCGGAAGAGACAGAGGGCATGGTCGAAGCGCCGACGGATTTTGAAGAAATCACCCCGTCGCCTGAAGCCCCTGCACCGGATATGGCGCTCATTCAGCAGATTTCTGAGGAACCTGCTCCTGTGGACTTTGATCTGGAGGAAGTGCCAATCAGCGATGTACCGTGGCAGGCAAATGAACTTCAAAATGATGACTCTGGAGCGTTAGTGGCAAAACTCAAGCGCGGTACCTGGATTGAGTTCGTCCAGGCGGATGGCACTGCCTCGCGCAGCAAGCTGGCGTGGGTGAGTCCACTCAAGGGTCTGTACCTGTTTACCAACCGTCTTGGCTCAAGAGCGCTTTCGATTACGCCTTCCCGCCTCACGGAGAAATTCCGCAGCGGGCAGGCACAAATCATCAACGATGAAGCATTGATCGACCGTGCAGTCAGCGACATGATGGGACGTCTCCAGCAAGTGGCCTGATTTGGCCGTGGAAAACCTTTCCCGCGAACATTTACAAAGCATGCGGGTTATTGCATGCTAGTGTCCTGTTGCCGGATGTTATGCGAAGAGCCCATATGCTAGAGAAATATCTCAGACTGATCACCGGTGGCCGCGATAAATCGTTCACCCCTCCCCCCGGTGGAATCGAAACCTTGCTGGATAACCCGGAACACGAGACCCGCGCAGGGGCAAAAGCCACGTTACAGCGCTTTCTCGGTCGCCAGCCGATCCTGGATGATGCATCCCGGATAGTCGGATACGAGCTGAAGATAAGAAGCGGTGTGTTGTCCCCGGAAGAGCTGACTGAAGGCGCACGACAACAGGCGCAGAATGAAATGCTGGTGATCGGCGTCATCGACCTCGCTTTCCAGAAGGCGTTGGGCGCCAAGCTGACCTTCATCAGTCTGTCTCCCGCCATGCTGGACAACCCCCTGCTGAATGAGCTGCCGGCAAAAAATATCGTCGTCGCTATTTGCCCTGAGAAAACCGATATTCAAGAACTGGTTGAGCGATGTCGCGAACTCACTGCCCGTGGCATCCAGATTGCACTGGAAGATTTCGAATACCGCCCTGAACTGAATCCGCTGCTAGAACTGTGCCGTTACGTCAGGATCAACACACGCCAATACGACGCCTTGCAACTGAGTGAGCAGGCTGTCGCGCTGCTTAAAATGCATGGTCCTACTCTGATTGCTACTCAAGTAGAAACGGAAGAAGCATTCGAGGCTTACCGTAAGCTTTCTTTCAACCTGTTTCAGGGTTACTACTTTACCTGCCTGCAACCCGCTGCGCCGCACCGCATGGACAGCAATCGCATTCGCGTAATGGAACTGCTCAACCTGGTCATCAACCGTGCCGATATTCACGCGCTGGAAGAAAAGGTCAAACTGGATGCGGCCTTGACCTACCGTTTGCTGAATTACATTAATTCACCGGCAAACGGCATGCAGAAACAAATCCAGTCGATTGGGCATGCCATCACGCTCATCGGCTACGACCAGTTGTACCGTTGGCTCACTCTGCTGATGTTTAGTAGCGGTAAAGCGGATGAACGCAGCCGCTCACTACTCAAAAATGCATTGGTGCGCGGGCGTTTTTGCGAGTCGCTCGGCAAAACCAGGCTGCGGCCAGCCGAACTCGGCGGCTTGTTTATCGTAGGCATTTTTTCGTTGCTGGATGCCTTGCTCAATATACCCATGGGGGATGCGCTCGCCCGCCTGAACCTGCCGAAACCGGTTGTCGACGCCCTGATCCGGCGCGAGGGTCTATATGCGCCATATCTGCAACTGGCCATTGCCTGCGAAAATTTCGATCAGGACACCATTTCTCGCTATTCCACCGATTGCGGCCTTGATGCAGATGCGGTAAACGTGGCGCATGTGAACGCATTGATCTGGTCTGAGCAGATCGAAGTGTAGAAGCAACTGCAGCAACCCAAAATTGCCGACGGTTTTTTTCGGGGAAATCGGGTGGTTGTATAAAGCTTGGCCCTGATGGCCTTCGACACACTAATCTTTCCACGGATTCACCACCACCAGCCCCGGAATCTCAAAATTTTTGTCGTTGCACGTGACTATCCGCAAGTCGTGATGCAGGGCGGTGGCCGTCAGCAGGCTATCGGTAGCGGGAAGGGGGCGAGATGTTTCGGACTGCAGGCGGCCCCACCGGTCGGCGACGGCGGCGTCCACGGGTAATAGATGATCGCCGAACCAGGCAGGCAAGTCGTTTTCCAGCCACACGCGCAGTTTTTCCCGGCGGTTTGCATCCGGCATCTTCTCCACTCTTTTGCGCAATTCCCCCAGAGTCAGGACGCTCAAGTACAGGGCAGAATCCGGTATGGTATTAAACCATTCCACCACTCGTGGATCGGGCTTGGTCCGGACGAGTTCGGAAATGACGCTGGTGTCGATGAGGTAGCTCACAGCCCAAGCTCGCGGGCGAAGGCGGCGCCCCGCTCTCGCTCGATTTCCACGCCATGCAGGGGGGAGTCGCGCAGAAAGGCGGTGAAGGAAGGCTTGGGTCGGGTTAGCATCTCGTAATCGGCATGAGAAAGGATCACTGCCGCCGGGCGCCCTCGCAGGGAGATGTCCTGCGGCCCTTCGTTAATCGCTTTCTGAATTACCTCGCTCAAGCGGGCTTTTGCTTCTTGCAGTTGCCATGCATGCATGGCGGCCTCCTATGCTAACTAGTCAGACTGGTCAGTATAGATCTATTGGGCCGGTTTCTCAAATGGGAATGTTTGCGCGAGCGCCATTATCCGCTCGATCACAGCTTCCTGATGGTGCAGCCGAGCGAGTGCGGTATCCGTTTCTTCCTTCCGCGCCTCAAGGGTAGTGATCTGGTCACGGATCATGTTGACGTCTTCCTCGCATTTCTCCAGGGAGATTTTTTTTATCTGGATCTGCTCCTGAATCGGGACGGACAGCTCTCTTAGCCACCAGTCGGTTTCTGTTTTTAACTGTGTGAACAGATCGCGCAGTGGCATCACCACTTCCATGCCGAATTTCTTTGCCAGGCTGGCTTTGTCTGTCATCAGATTGATCGGGCGGCGGCAGAATTCAGCGGTTTTTTCACCGAGCTGCTCTAAGTCCTGACGGTAATTCTCCAGGCCGGAAAGTTGGGGTGGCCCAAGTGTAAAACCGGGAAGTTGATTGAATCGGGTGTATACGGCCTCGACCACAGTCATGATTTGACGATTCTGGCGCTCGAAACCTTCAAACAAGGTAGATGCCTCGCTGATCAGGGAATGCATTGCCTGGGTAAGCGCACTGGTAGTGGGGCTTTTAAGCATTTCATTCAGATTTTTTGCTACCAGTTGTTCGACATGTATGTTGTCGAGATGGTTGAGAAGTATGCCGCCCTGCCGCGCAATGAGTTTGCGCGCGATGTTGAAGCTATTCCATGCCTCCTGGCTCAGGTACTGGTCTGCCCGCAGACTTTGCTCCAGTTGATCTGCGACTTCACGATTTTTACTGATCAGGCTGGTCAATGTGTTTTGTTCGTGATGCAGTTCGGCATACCGGCGCTTCACGCCTGAGCGGACAGTTTCCGTAATCAGGCTCATTTGAGCAAAAGTAGCGGCATCAGGCAGCGTAGTTTTCAGGATGTCCAGCAGTTCATGGGCGCGCCGCAGCAACTGCGGGTCGAGCAACTCGGGCGCATCCGGCAAGGACAGGCAGGCTTCCAGTGCGCTAGCCAGCTCAATATGCGGCAGCAAGGTGTCAGTCATGGGGTGTCCAACCCATGCAACAATACTTCCGGCGCAAGAGACGAACCCAGAATTTCCACCACCTTGCGGCGCGCATGTTCACCGTGCTTCAAACTAATCCGGCCAGCCGGAACCTTGAATGCCTTGCGCAAGAAATCCAGCAGCCTGGTGTTGGCCTGTCCTTCCACGGCAGCAGCAGCGACCCTGATTTTCAAAGCATCGCCGTGCAACCCGATCACTTCGGTACGCTTGGCTCCGGGTTGCACGTGCACGGTGAGGGTGAGGCGGTCGTCACTGAGCTGATACCAGTCAGCCATATGTCAGGCAAGTTGCATGGCGAGGCTTTCCAGCCAAGCTACAGGCACCATCAGTAGAAGTTCGCAGATGATGAACAGCAGTAGTGGAGAAAGATCGACATTGGCAAAAAGCGGGACAACCCTGCGCAGCGGCAGAAGGAACGGGTCGGTCAGCCGACTTAGAACCGGTGCCAAGGGTGTGTGCGGGTTGGTCCAGGACAGAATTGCCTGGATGAAGACCGCGCCAAGCAAAATATAGATGCTTATTTTAAGCAGCTTGATCACTGCCAGGAAGGCGATGGCTAGAAAAACGGAAGGTCCGGCTTTAAGCAGGAACAGGCCACCCAGCCAGAACACAACGAGCAGAATAACGTATTCCACCAGCCACGCCAGCACCAGGGAAGCCAGATCCAGCCCGAAGAGGCCCGGAATGAACCGGCGCAGCGGTTTAACTGCAAAATCGGTAAGCGCCGTGATGAACTGCGAGACCGGGTTGCGGAATGGTGCGCGTGCCCATTGCAGGTAGAAGCGCAGCAGCGTAGCCAGCACAAACAGGCCTAGCAGGGTTTCGATCAGGAATTGGAAGGCTTGGTTTAGCATGGTCAAATTGTCTCTCTGGAACCCATTTTACCCAATTCTTCCCCCAACTCGCGAGAGCGCAGACTGGCGGCCTGCGCGGCTTGGCCGATGATCTGCCTGATCCCGGCATTCTCCATCACAAGAATGGCGCGCTCGGTGGTGCCTCCCTTGGAAGTGACGCGGGTTCGCAGGGTAGCGGCATCCTCGGTGCTTTGACTGGCAAGCTTGGCGGCACCGAGGAAGGTTTCCAGGCTGAGGGTGCGGGCTTGATCCGGGGTGAAGCCCAGTTCTGCGGCAGCTTCCTGCAATGCTTCGATGAAAAGGAAGACATAAGCTGGTCCGCTACCGGAAATGGCGGTGACGGCGTCTATTTGCGCTTCCTTCTCCAGCCATAGTGTCGTACCCACTGCGCCAAGTATGATTTCGGCCTGGCGACGCTGGACTTCGGGCACGCCGGGCATAGCGTAGAGGCCAGTCACCCCCGCCAGCACCATCGCCGGCGTATTCGGCATGGCGCGAACGATTACGGTATGGTCGCCCAGCCATAGAGAGAGATCGGCGCTGCGCACTCCCGCGGCGATGGAAATGACCAGTTTGCCATCAAGCAACCCGTGCAGTTGCGTAGCAACACTGCACAGCTGCTGCGGCTTCACTGCCAGCACAATGACGTCGGAGGCAACGGATGCTGCGCTGATTTTCTCGTGAGTGGCGATGCCGAATTTTTCACTCAGTTGGGCGCGGCTTTCCGCGGAGATTTCTACCACGCCGATGGCTGCAGGATCGAAGCCCTTTTGCAGCAGGCCGGTAATGAGTGCTCCGGCCATGTTGCCGCCGCCGATAAAAGTGATGTTCATGATTTATCCTAAAAACAACAATCGCTTAACCGCAGAGGCGCTGAGACGCGGAGAAAACAATGCGGGTAGAAACCATGCCGTTCTCCGCGTCTCAGCGCCTCTGGGTGAATGTTTAAAGCTTTTCCCGTTCGCCGAAAATCGCCGACCCCACCCGCACGATCGTTGCACCCTCGGCTATTGCCGCTTCCAGATCGTCCGACATGCCCATCGACAAGGTGTCGAGCTGAAAGCCTTGAGCATTAAGTTGCTCGAGTAGCTGGCGCAAGTGGGCGAAAGCAAGGCGCTGATCCACAGGGTTGTCGGATGGCTCGGGAATCGCCATCAGTCCGCGCAATTTAAGGCGCGGCAAGGCCTGTACGTAGCGTGCCAGCGACAACAAATCTTCCGGCGCAACGCCGCTTTTGCTGGATTCTCCGCTGACGTTGACCTGCAGGCACACCTGCAGGTCGGGCAGATTGGATGGCCGGCCTGCAGATAGCCGGTCGGCGATCCTGGCCCGATCCAGGCTGTGTACCCAAGAAAAACTTTCGGCGATCGGGCGTGTTTTGTTGCTTTGAAGCGGGCCGACGAAATGCCATTTCAGCGGCAAATCGCTGAGCGCTTCAACTTTATCCATGGCTTCCTGAACGTAGCTTTCGCCGAAGGCGCGCTGTCCGGCCGTGTAGGCTAGGCGCACCGCGGAGGCGGGAAAGGTTTTGCTGACTGCCAGCAGCTGGATGCCCGCAACGGGTCGTCCAGCCTCAGTGGCGGCCTGTGAAATGCGCTGCCGCACAGCTTGCAATGCGTTTGATATAGTTGTCATAATGGTGGGACGCGTTTGTGCATAAGGGAAATTATAATGGAAATCTCGGATTTGCTTGCCTTTTCGGTAAAAAACAAGGCCTCCGACTTGCACCTGTCATCCGGCTTGCCGCCTATGATCCGGGTGCATGGCGACGTGCGCCGCATCAACGTGCCGGTGCTGGAGCACAAGGATGTTCACGGCATGGTGTACGACATCATGAACGATGGTCAGCGCAAATTTTACGAGGAAAATCTGGAGGTCGACTTCTCTTTCGAGATTCCCAATCTGGCGCGCTTTCGCGTCAATGCTTTTGTCCAGAACCGGGGCGCTGCTGCGGTGTTTCGTACCATTCCATCGAAAGTGCTGAGCCTGGAAGAGCTGAAATGCCCGGAGATTTTCAAGGAAATATCCGAGCAGCCGCGCGGCATCGTGCTGGTGACCGGACCGACCGGCTCGGGTAAGTCCACCACCCTGGCAGCGATGGTCAATCACATCAATGAAAAGGATTTCGGCCATATCCTGACAGTGGAAGATCCAATCGAATTCGTGCATGAGAGCAAAAAATGCCTGATCAACCAGCGCGAGGTCGGGCCGCATACGCTGTCCTTCAACAACGCCCTGCGCTCAGCCTTGCGTGAGGACCCGGACGTGATTCTGGTGGGCGAGCTGCGTGACCTGGAAACCATCCGCCTGGCGCTGACCGCAGCGGAAACCGGCCACCTGGTGTTCGGTACCCTGCACACCAGTTCTGCCGCCAAGACCATCGACCGGATCGTGGACGTGTTTCCGGCCGCTGAAAAGGATATGGTGCGCTCGATGCTGTCGGAATCCCTGCGTGCGGTAATTTCACAGACCCTGCTCAAGACCAAGGACGGTACCGGGCGGGTAGCGGCGCACGAGATCATGATCGGCACGCCCGCGATCCGCAACCTGATCCGTGAGGCCAAGATCGCACAGATGTACTCGGCGATTCAGACCGGCGGAAATATCGGCATGCAGACGCTGGACCAGAATCTGACCGAACTGGTCAAACGCAACGTCGTGTCCTCGGCTGAAGCTCGTACCAAGGCTTCAAACAAAGACACCTTTCCAGGTTAAGGAAACGTACTATGGAACGCGATCAAGCAGTCAAATTCATGCACGACCTGTTGCGGTTGATGCTGTCGAAGAAGGCCTCGGATCTGTTTATCACCGCCGACTTCCCGCCTGCCATCAAGGTGGACGGCAAGATGACGCCGGTTTCCAATCAGAGGCTGACGCCGCAGCACACCAAGGAACTTGCGCGTTCGATCATGAACGACAAGCAGTCATCCGAGTTCGAGTCGAGCAAGGAGTGCAACTTCGCCATCAGTCCGGCGGATATCGGCCGCTTCCGGGTCAGCGCCTTTATCCAGCAGGGGCGGATCGGCATGGTGCTGCGCACCATCACCACCGAGATTCCCAATTTCGAGGATCTGGGGTTGCCTGGCGTGCTCAAGGACGTGGCGATGACCAAGCGCGGCCTGGTGGTTTTCGTCGGCGGCACCGGTTCGGGGAAATCCACCTCTCTGGCGGCGATGATCGGCTACCGCAACCAGAACAGCTACGGCCACATCATCACCATCGAGGATCCGGTCGAATACGTGCATCCGCACCTCAACTGCATCCTGACCCAGCGCGAGGTCGGCGTGGATACAGATTCCTGGCATGCAGCGCTGAAAAACACCCTGCGTCAGGCGCCGGATGTGATCCTGATTGGTGAGATCCGCGACCGCGAAACCATGGAATACGCCATCGCCTTCGCCGAAACCGGTCACTTGTGCATGTCCACCCTGCACGCCAACAGCGCCAACCAGGCGCTCGACCGGATCATCAACTTCTTTCCAGAGGAACGGCGTCAGCAACTGCTGATGGACCTGTCCCTAAATCTCAAGGCGTTCGTATCGCAGCGCCTTATCCCCAAGGTTGGCGGCAAGGGACGGGTGGCAGCGGTCGAGATCATGCTCAACTCGCCGCTGATTGCTGATCTGATCTTCAAGGGCGAGGTCCACGAGATCAAGGAGCTCATGGCCAGGTCCAACGAACTCGGTATGATCACTTTCGATCAGGCGTTGTTCAAGCTCTACGAGGCCGATCTGATCAACTACGAGGATGCGCTCAGAAACGCCGATTCTGTCAACGATCTACGTCTCAAGATCAAGCTCCACGGCAAAGCCACCAAGGATGCCGACCTGATGAGCGGACTCGAACATCTGGATATCGTTTAGCAGCATGTAGCCCGGATTGCACTCTCCATCCGGGCTACAGTTGAAAGCCCACCCCATGGTCAACCTCGCCGGCTTGCTTGAACAGCACTGCGCTAACCCGAAAATCGTCCTTTACCGCCAGTACGCAGACAACATCTGGCGCGACTATGTCGCTGCTGATGTGATGACCCTGGCGGCTCGCTGGCAACAGGCCTTTCGTGCCGCAGATTATGGACCGGGCGACCGTATCGCGCTGTGCCTGAAAAATAGCGTCAACTGGGTGGCGATCGATCAGGCTGCGCTGGGTCTGGGGCTGGTGGTGGTGCCGCTGTACGCGGACGACAACCCGGAAAACTTGGCCTGGTGCCTGGCAGACTCCGGCGCGCGCTTGCTGGTGCTGGAAAATACCCGTCTGCTCGATGGCCTGGTCCGGGCGATACCCAGCCTTCCCACCATCGTCTGTCTGCACGGAGATGTGCCCGCCCCCGCCATCCCGGCCTGCCGCTGGTTGCCTGAAAATGGGAGCGCATTTGAGGTGCGGGACCTGGACGAAAACTCGCTTGCCACTCTCGTTTACACTTCCGGCACCACCGGGCGGCCCAAGGGCGTGATGCTGTCCCATCGCAACATCCTCAGCAACGTGGCGGCGGCGCTGGAAGTGGTCCGCCTGCATCCGGGCGATCTGTTGATTTCGGTGTTGCCGCTTTCCCATATGTTCGAGCGCACCTGCGGCTATTATGTGCCGCTTAAGGCCGGGGTGCCGGTGGCCTATGCCCGTTCCATCAACCAGTTGGCCGAGGACCTGGCTTTCCTCAAACCGACGGTGATGGTTGCCGTGCCGCGGGTATTTCAGCGCTTTCTCGCTCGGATCGAGCAGGCGTTGGCCGGCTCTCCGCTCAAACGCTCGCTGTTTTATTTTACGGTGGCGCTGGGCTGGCGTAAATTCGAGTGCCGCGCCAGCAAGGTGGAGCAGGTGTTGTTCCGGTTGTTGCAACCCTTGGTTGCCGGGCCGGTGCTGAACCGGCTCGGCGGCCGCATGCGCCTGACAGTGGTGGGCGGCGCACCGCTGGAGTTGCGCGTGGCGCGATCCTTCATTGGCCTGGGGCTAAGCATGCTCCAGGGTTATGGTCTGACCGAAGCATCGCCTATAGTGGCTGGCAACCGCGAGCATGACAATGACCCGATTACGGTAGGCGCACCCTTGCCGGGCGTGGCGGTCAGAGTCAATGACGTGGGTGAACTGCTGGTGCGCGGGCCTTCCGTGATGCTGGGCTACTGGCATAATCCGGAAGCCACTGCGGAAGTGCTGGATGCGGATGGCTGGCTGAATACCGGTGATCTGGTGGAAATCCCTGCCGACAAAATCATTATCAAGGGTCGCACCAAGGATATTCTGGTGCTTTCCAACGGCGAGAAAGTGTCGCCCCAGGCTGCGGAAATGGCGATTCTCGACGACCCTTTGTTCGAGCAGGTGATGCTGGTTGGTGAAGGACGCGCCTATCTGGTGCTGCTGGCCGTGACCCAGGAAAGCGATGAAAGAACTTTGATCAAACACGCCAATGCCCGGCTCAAATCGTTTTCCCGCTGGGTGCGGGTGCGTCGGGTGATTGCCTTGTCGGAGTCGTGGACGCTGGCGGAAGGCCTGCTGACGCCCACCCTCAAGGTCAAGCGCAATGCGGTGCACGAAAAGTATCGCGAGCGGATCGAGAGTGTTTACCGCAAGGGAATCAAAACGGTTTGACGACGACCAGGATCACCACGGCCACCAGTATCAGCACCGGAAATTCGTTGAACCAGCGGTAGAAAACATGGCTATGATGGTTGCGGTCATCTCGGAAATCCCTGAGCAGTTTGCCGCAATACACGTGGTAAACCAGCAACACCGTCACCAGCGCCAGCTTGGTGTGCAGCCAGCCGCCGGAAAAACCGAAGCCGAGCCACAGCCACAGGCCGAGCGTAACCGCCAGCATCGCGCTGGGCGTCATGATGCCACGGTAGAGCTTGCGCTCCATGACCTTGAAACGTGCGATGCTGACGGCGTCTTCACTCATGGCGTGATAGACGAACAGTCTCGGCAGGTAAAACAGCGCGGCGAACCAGGTCACTACGGCGATGATGTGAAATGCTTTGATCCAGAGCATGTCGGGTTCCAATGTTAAAATCCGGAGCAACTATAACTTATCGGGAGTGCGGGTGAAAGCAGGCAACATGTGGGCGCGGGTCAAAAAATACCGACCGGACTGGCTGACGCTGGTGCTGCTCGGGCTGATAGTCTATGTCTGGTTTCGTCCGCCGGCGTGGGTGTCGGACGAAAATAGTGCACCGCCGGAGGTGGGGGTGGTGTTGCTGGACGGCCGGCAAACCAGCCTGGAACAGCTCCGCGGCAAGGTGGTGCTGGTCAATTTCTGGGCCACCTGGTGCCCTTATTGCCGTCATGAAATGCCCGACATGGAGCGGTTTTATCGTGATTACCAGGCACAGGGCTTCGAAATTCTGGCCCTGAGCCAGGATGACGCGCCGGAACCTGTGCGTCAGTTTATGGAGAAAGAGGGCTACCATTTTCCGGTGGCGATGGCGGAAGCACGGCATGCCGCTGCCTTCGGTGGGGTGAGCCGGCTACCGACCTCGTTTCTGATCGATAAACAAGGCCGAATTCGCAAGAAAATCAGCGGGCAGGTTCATTACGCCCGGCTGGAGGATCTGGTCACGCCCCTGCTGGCCGAGTAAGCATTTAAGGACTCAGCGGGTTCCCTCTGGACTCCCGGGTAGCGGGTTTTAAGCCTCGATGCCCTGGCTGTGCAGGTATTCCTCGTAGTCGCCGGAGAAATGCTTGAAGCCGCCCTTGCCGTCGAGTTCCAGCACCTGGGTGGCGAGCGATGAGATCAACTGGCGGTCGTGACTGACGAAGATCAGCGTGCCCTTGAACTGCTCCAGCGCGAGGTTGAGGGATTCGATCGATTCCATGTCCATGTGGTTGGTCGGCTCGTCCATCACCAGCACGTTGGGCCGCTCCAGAATCAGTTTTCCGTAGAGCATGCGACCTTTTTCGCCGCCGGACAGCACTTTGACCGATTTCTTCGAGTCGTCGCCGGTAAACAGCAGTCGGCCGAGGGTGGCGCGGATGATCTGGTCGTCGTCGCTCTTGCGCCCCCAGCGCTCCATCCATTCGAACAGGGTCATGTCATCCTCGAAGTCGGAGTGATGATCCTGCGCGAAGTAGCCGATCTTGGCCTTATCCGGCCACTTGACGTTGCCCTGGTCGGGCTCGATCTCGCCCACCAGGGTTTTCAGCAGGGTGGATTTGCCGGCGCCGTTGGGGCCGATGATGGAGAGGCGCTGACCAGCGTCGAGAAGCAGGTTGAGGCCGTGGAATAGCACCTTGTCGTAGCCTTTGGCGACATCCAGCAGTTCCACCGCCTGGCGGTGCAGTTTTTCCCGGTCGTCGGTTTCGAAACGGATGTAGGGGTTCTGCCGGCTGGAAGGTTTGACCTCGACCATGCCCGACTTGAGCTTGTCGACCTGTCTGGCGCGGCTGGTTGCCTGACGTGCCTTGGACGCGTTGGCGGAAAAGCGGGCGACGAAGGCCTGCAATTCGACCACCATTTCCTTTTTCTTGGCGTTGTCGGAAAGCATCCGCTGGCGAGCCTGCGTCGAGGCGATCATGTACTCGTCGTAGTTGCCGGGATAAATCCGGATCTCACCGAAATCCAGGTCGGCCATGTGGGTGCACACGCTGTTGAGGAAGTGCCGGTCATGGGAGATGATCACCATGGTGCTGGCGCGCGCGTTGATCATGTCTTCCAGCCAGCGAATGGTGTTGATGTCGAGGTTGTTGGTGGGCTCGTCCAGCAGCAAAATATCGGGATCGGAAAACAGCGCCTGCGCCAGCAGTACGCGCAGCTTGAAGCCGGGGGCGACTTCCTTCATCGGGCCGGTGTGCATCTCGACCGGAATGCCGACGCCGATCAGCAGTTCGCCGGCGCGCGATTCGGCAGTGTAGCCGTCTAGCTCGCCAAACTGGATCTCCAGTTCAGCGGCTCGCATGTAGTCATCCTCGGTCGCTTCCGGATTGGCGTAGATCGTGTCCTTTTCCAGCTTGACTTGCCACAGCTCGGTGTTGCCCATCATCACCACGTCAAGCACCACGCTGTCCTCGTAGGCGAACTGATCCTGGCTCAGCTTGCCGAGGCGCTCGCCAGCGTCGATCGAAACGTTGCCCGCAGAGGGTTCCAGATCGCCACCAAGAATTTTCATGAAGGTCGACTTGCCACAGCCGTTAGCGCCGATCAAACCATAACGGTTGCCGTCGCCGAATTTGACCGAAACGTTTTCAAACAGGGGCTTTGCCCCGAATTGCATGGTGATGTTGAAGGTAGAGATCAATGTGGAGCTGTCCTGAAAATTTGCTGTAAAAACCAAGCATTATACCAAATGGAGAGCAACACGGCAGCCCTTTCTCGCGTTGGAGTCTGTTCTTCGGCCAGAGTCCTGACGAGTCCGGCCTTATCCGCTACAATCACTATCACCCCCGAACTTTTCATGGACAACCATGGTTCCCCATTTAACTACAGCGCTTACCGGACCTCTTCTCGAACTGGAGCAACACATCCTGGATGCGCAACCACAGATCGAGCATTGGTTCCGCACCCAGTGGCAGGATCATGCCGCGCCGTTCTACGCCTCGGTGGACTTGCGTAATAGCGGCTTCAAGCTCGCCCCGGTGGATACCAACCTGTTTCCTGGCGGGTTTAATAACCTGAACCGCGACTTCACGCCGCTCTGCGTGCAGGCGGCGATGTCGGCCGTGGAGAAGGTTTGTCCTGTGGCGCAACGATTTCTGCTGATCCCGGAAAATCACACCCGTAATACCTATTACCTGCAGAACGTAGCGGCGCTCGCCTCCATACTGCGGCATGCCGGTTTGCAAGTGCGCATCGGCAGCCTGCTGCCGGAAATCACCGCGCCCACCACGCTCGATTTGCCGGATGGCTCGACCCTGACGCTGGAGCCGTTGAAGCGTGAGGGTGACCGTTTGAAGCTGGATGGCTTCGATCCCTGCGCGATACTGCTCAACAATGACCTTTCGGCGGGAATCCCCGACATTCTGAAAGACCTCGATCAGCCGGTGATTCCGCCGCTACATGCCGGTTGGTCAACGCGGCGGAAATCCGACCATTTCGGCAAGTACGACCGGGTCGCCGAGGAGTTCGCGCGCCTGCTGCATATCGACCCCTGGCTGATCAATCCGATGTTCGCCACCTGTGGCCAGATCAATTTCCAGGAGCGGCAAGGCGAGGAATGCCTGGCCGCCCATGTCGATGATCTGCTCAAGGATATCCGCGAAAAATACCAGGAATACGGCGTGAACGAAGATCCCTTCGTCATCGTCAAGGCCGATGCGGGCACTTACGGAATGGGCATCATGACAGTGAAGGACGCCTCCGAGGTGCGCGACCTGAACCGCAAGCAGCGCAATAAGATGGCAGTGGGCAAGGAGGGGATGGCGGTGACCGACGTCATCATCCAGGAAGGCGTATACACTTTTGAAAGTCTTGCCGACGCGGTCGCCGAGCCGGTGGTATACATGATGGATCATTTCGTGGTGGGCGGCTTCTACCGTGTCCACACCAGCCGCGGCAAGGATGAAAACCTGAATGCGCCGGGGATGCGCTTTGAACCGCTGGCCTTCGAGACCGCGCTCACCCTGCCGGACTGTGCCGCCGCCCCTGATGCCGAGCCCAACCGCTTCTATGCCTATGGTGTGGTGGCCAGGCTGGCGTTGCTGGCTGCCGCGAGGGAACTGGAAAGCCTGGCGCCATGAAGCTGGCGATCATACTCGACCCGCTGGAGTCCATCAAAACCTACAAGGATTCGACCTACGCCGTGATGCGCGCAGCGCATGCGCGCGGCCACGAACTCTACGTCATGGAGCAGCATGAGATGGTGTTGCGTGAGGGTGCGGTGGCCGGCTTCGCACGCAAGCTTGATCTGGTGGATGATGCGTTGCGCTGGTATACGCTGGAAGAGGCGGCCTGGCATGCGCTCTCGGACTTTGATGCCACGCTGATGCGCAAGGACCCGCCCTTCGACATGGAATACATCTACAGCACCTATTTGCTGGAGCTGGCGGAGGAGCAAGGCGCGCAGATTTTCAACCGTCCGGCGGCGATACGTGACTTCAACGAAAAGCTTTCCACCGCAAAATTCCCCGGATTCATGCCGCCTACGCTGGTCACCAGGCAGGAAGCGCTGATCCGCGAGTTCATCGAGCAGCACGGCGACATCATTCTGAAGCCGCTGGACGGGATGGGCGGCAGCTCGGTGTTTCGTATCCTGCGCATTGATCCCAATCTGAACGTGATCATCGAAACCTTGACGCAACTGGGGGCTCGAACAGTGATGGCGCAGCGCTACATTCCGGAGATTTCCCAAGGCGACAAGCGCATCCTGCTGATCGACGGCGAGCCGGTGCCTTATGCGCTTGCGCGCATTCCGAAAGAGGGTGAAACCCGCGGCAATCTCGCCGTCGGCGGCAAAGGCGTGGCCCAGCCGCTTTCAGAGCGGGACAGGGAAATCGCCGCCGTACTGGGGCCGAAGCTCAAGGAGGCCGGATTGTTCCTGGTCGGCCTCGACGTGATCGGCGACTGGCTTACCGAGATCAACGTCACCAGCCCGACCGGGATGCAGGAGATCGCCAGCCAGACCGGCTTCGACGTGGCGGGGATGTTTGTGGATAAATTAGAGAAGCGCGTGAGGGGTGAGGCGTGAGGCGTGAAACCTTAAGGTCGGCGAATTTCCGGGTTTTTCTCACCCCCCACCCCTTACCCCACCCCTTACCCCTCGCCTTTCTGCTGACAGCGCTTGTCCTGCTGTTCGCGCTCGCCGGCTGCACCAAGGAAGCCCCTGTATACCACGAACAGAGCTTCGTCTTCGGCACCATGGTGGATGTAACGATTGCCGGCGAGGAGCCGGCGCGCGCCAGGGAACTGGCGAGCAAGGTGCTGGCGGACTTTGATTATCTGCATCGCACCCTGCATGCCTGGGAGCCGGGTGCGCTGTCGCGGATGAATGCGGTGTTCGCGCAAAGCCCATCGAAAGTGGCGGTAGTGCCCGGCCTGGTTCCGATCATCCAGGATGCCACGCGCCTTTCGGAAATGTCGGGCGGCTTGTTCAACCCCGCCATCGGTAAGCTGATTAAACTCTGGGGGTTCCAGGGTGACGAATTCACGCCACAACAGCCTGATCCCAAGGAAATCAAGGCGCTGATCCAGGCCAATCCGCGCATGACCGATATCGTGTTCGAAGGGATACTGTTCTACAGCAAGAACCCGGCGGTCCAACTTGACCTTGGCGGCTATGCCAAGGGCTATGCGCTCGATCTGGCGGCGGAATATCTGCGTACCCAAGGGGTGAAAGGCGCGCTGATCAACATTGGCGGCAATATCATTGCGATTGGCAGTCGCGGCGGTCAACCCTGGCGCGTCGGCGTGCAACATCCGCGCAAGGCGGGAGCCATTGCTTCGCTGGAACTTCACGATGGTGAGGCAATCGGCACTTCGGGAGATTACCAGCGTTACTTCGAGTTCGACGGCAAACGCTACTGTCACATCATCGATCCGCGTACCGGCTACCCGACGCAGGGCGTGCAGGCGGTAACCGTGCTGATTCCCAAGGGGAACAATGCCGGCACATTGTCCGATGTGGCCTCCAAGCCGGCCTTTATCGCCGGTGTGAAGGGCTGGCGCAAGGCGGCACAAGCCATGGGAGCTGAGAGCACCATGTTGATCGATGAACGCGGCGAAGTCTATTTGACAGCGGCGATGAATAAACGTCTTGAATTTCAGGAAAAGGGGCTGGTCTTTCATGAAGTTCCCTGATTCAGCGCATCGTCTTTGCGGTAAAATGGCGGTTTTGTGTTTGGCAGGAACCAGGGACTCTCAATGATCGGCATTCTAATTATCGCGCATGGCACTTTGGGCGACAGCTTGATTCACTGTGCCAGCCATGTATTTGGCGGACCCCAGCCGCAATTGCAAGAGTTTGGGGTGGCGGTTCAGGACGACCCCGGTCGGCTATTGTCTCAGGTACGGGAAATTGTCGAGGGACTTGACGATGGCAGCGGGGTGCTGGTGCTGACCGACATGTATGGCGCTACGCCGAGCAATATCGCTTGTCGTCTGGCCGAGCCTGGGCGGGTGGAATGTGTCGCCGGCGTCAATTTGCCGATGCTGGTACGGGCGATCACTTACCGCAACGACC
Organism: Gammaproteobacteria bacterium; assembly: GCA_018823025.1. Lineage (GTDB taxonomy): Bacteria > Pseudomonadota > Gammaproteobacteria > Burkholderiales > Sulfuricellaceae > Sulfuricella. The sequence goes on from JAHJJI010000021.1 coordinate 51,882, forward strand.
CGCTGGAAGCGGTGGCGGAGAAGGCGTTCTCCGGCGGCCGTGACGGTGTGGTTCACGTTACCAAGGAATGCTGAGATGTTACAGCAAGATATAGCTATCGTTAACAAGCTCGGCCTGCACGCACGCGCCTCCGCAAAGCTGACTCAGATGGCAGGGCAGTTCAAAAGCGAAATCTGGATTACGCGTAATGAGCGCCGGGTTAACGCCAAGAGCATCATGGGCGTGATGATGCTGGCGGCGAACAAGGGAAGCACGATCCATCTCGAGATCGACGGTGCCGATGAAAATGAGGCGATGCAGGCCTTGGCAGCCTTGATCACCGATCGTTTCGGCGAGGGGGAATGATGAAAATGGTCGTCAGCCATCGGTCGTCAGTCGTTAGCAGGAGCGAGGCACAATGAGTTTTGCCATGCATGGCGTCGGAGTGTCTGGCGGTATCGCCATCGGCTATGCCCATTTAATCTCCCATGCCGTTCTTGAGGTTCCTCTTTACGCACTGTCATTGGAACAAGTCCCGAATGAGATCGCCCGTTTCGAGGCGGCGATAACCGCCACTCGCCTCGAACTGGAGGCGTTGCGGGTGAATATCCCCGCCGGCTCTCCGGCAGAATTCGACGCTTTTCTTGACCTGCATTTGCTGATCCTGGCGGACGGCACGCTATCCAAGGCGCCGATCGGCCTGATCCAGAACCAGCGTATCAACGCGGAATGGGCGCTGAAGCAGCAGATGGACGCCCTGCTCTCGCAGTTCGAGCAAATCGAGGACGACTACCTGCGTGAACGCAAGGCCGACGTGGTCCAAGTGGTAGAGCGCGTGCTCAAGGAACTGCTTGGTCATCCCGGTTCGGTTAGTCAGCCGACAAACCCCGATGTGAGCCGGATCCTGGTGGCGCACGATCTTTCCCCTGCCGACATGATGCTGTTCAAGCAGCAGCGTTTCGCTGCGTTCATCACCGATGTCGGAGGCGTTACCTCGCACACCGCGATTGTTGCCCGCAGTTTGAATATCCCCTCGATCGTGGCGCTGCACCATGCGCGCCAGCTGATCCGCGAAAACGAGCTGTTGATCGTGGATGGCCAGCAGGGCGTGGTGATCGTCAACCCGGACAAGCAGATCCTGGCCGAATACAAGCTGCGCCAGAGCCAGTGGGAAATCGAGAGGCAGAAACTCAAGCGACTCAAGTCTACTGCCGCCACCACCCTGGACGGCACAGCGGTGGAACTGCACGCCAATATCGAATTGCCGCAGGATATTCCACAGGTAAAGGCGTCAGGCGCCACCGGGATTGGTTTATTTCGCAGCGAATTCCTGTTCCTCAACCGCGACGATTTGCCGGACGAGGAGGAGCAATTTGCCGCCTACCGCAAGGTAGCGCAGGACATGAAGGGGCTGCCGGTGACCATCCGCACCCTGGACCTGGGTGCGGACAAGCAGCTCAGGTTCGCCGACCGTAGCGGCGATAACCCCGCCTTGGGACTGCGCGCCATCCGTCTGTGCCTGTCCGAGCCGCAGATGTTCCATACCCAGTTGCGGGCAATCCTGCGCGCCTCGCATTATGGCCGGATTCACCTGCTGATCCCGATGCTGTGCAGCTTGTCCGAGCTGCGCCAGACCTTGCACTTGATCGGCCACGCCAAGCAGGAGCTGGCGGCGGAAGGGATACCCTTCGACGCCCGCATCCCGGTCGGCGGCATGATCGAGATCCCTGCGGCGGCACTGTCGGTGCAGACCTTCGCCAAGCATCTCGATTTCCTGTCGATCGGCACCAACGACCTGATCCAGTACACCCTGGCGATTGACCGTACCGACGATACCGTGGCGCACCTCTACGATCCGCTTCATCCGGCAGTGCTGCAGCTCATCGCCATGACCATTGCCGCCGCCGACAAGGCCGGCATTCCGGTTTCGGTATGCGGCGAAATGGCGGGTGATCCCAGCTTCACCCGTCTGCTGCTCGGGTTCGGGTTGCGCCAGTTCTCCATGCACCCGGCTCACGTGCTCACGGTCAAGCAGCAGATCCTCAAATCCGACCTGCCTCACATCACCGGCGTGGCGCAGAAAATGCTCAAGGCACAGGAGCCGGAGAAGCTGCCCCAGTTGCTGGCGCGTCTGAACGCCTGAGCGCTCGAAATCACGCTATAATTTCCGCCATGCACCCGCAACCCAACTCCGTCGGCATCGTTACGCCACAGACCGCGCACTTCGATACGCCGATCGCCCTGAAAAGCGGCGCGACGCTGGACAGCTACGACCTGGTTTATGAAACTTACGGCACGCTGAACGCGGACAAATCCAACGCCATCCTGGTTTGCCACGCCCTGTCCGGCCATCATCATGTTGCCGGCTTCCATTTTGAACAGGAGAAGCGGCCGGGCTGGTGGGACAATATGATCGGTCCCGGAAAGCCGGTGGACACCGAGCGCTTTTTCGTCATCGGCCTCAACAACCTGGGCGGCTGCCACGGCTCGACCGGCCCCTCCAGCCCGGATCCGAAAACCGGCAAGCCTTACGGCAAGACCTTCCCCTTCGTGACGGTGGAAGATTGGGTGGAAACCCAGGTACGTTTGGCCGACCGGCTTGGCATTGAAACTTTCGCCGCGGTGATGGGCGGCAGCCTGGGCGGGATGCAGGCGCTGTCGTGGACCATCCTGCATCCGCAGCGCGTGCGCCATGCCCTGGTGATCGCCTCCGCACCGGGGCTGACCGCGCAGAATATCGCCTTCAACGACGTGGCGCGCCAGGCCATTCTGACCGACCCGGATTTCCACGACGGCGACTTCTATGCTCACGGCGTGGTACCCAGGCGCGGCCTGCGTCTGGCGCGCATGCTCGGTCACATCACCTATCTGTCGGACGACGTGATGGGCGAGAAATTCGGTCGCATCCTCAAGAATGACGTGTTCCAGTTCGGCTATGGCGTGGAGTTCGAAGTCGAATCCTACCTGCGCTATCAGGGCGACAAGTTCGCCGACAGCTTCGACGCCAATACGTATCTGCTGATGACCAAGGCGCTCGACTATTTCGATCCTACCCATCATCACCGTGTCGGTCTGAGTGCAGCGATGAGTCCGGCCCAGGCCGATTTTCTGGTGATCTCATTCACCAGCGACTGGCGTTTTGCGCCGGGCCGTTCGCGTGAAATCGTCAAGGCGCTGCTGGACAACGACCGCCGCGTCAGCTACGCGGAAATCACCGCGGCACACGGTCACGATGCCTTCCTCATGCCCGACCCGCACTACCATGCTCTGGTACGCGCTTACATGAACAATGCGGCCAAAGGGTTGGGGATATGATCGCCAGAGCCGATTTCGCTGCCATTGCACGCTGGGTGGAGCCGAATGCCAAGGTGCTCGATCTGGGTTGTGGCGACGGTACTCTGCTGAAATACCTCAAGGAGGCCCGTAACGCACACGGCTACGGCATCGAGATTGCCGACGCCAACATCCTCGCCTGCGTCGAAAAAAACGTCAACGTGATCCAGATGGATTTGGAGGCGGGGTTATCCGGATTCGAGCCGCAGTCGTTCGATTTTGTCATTCTGTCGCAGACCCTGCAGGCGATGCGCAACATCGAACTGGTGGTGAAGGAAATCCTGCGTGTCGGTCGGCAGGGCATCGTCACCATACCCAATTTCGGCTACTGGCGGCGGCGTATCCAGATCATCGGAGGGCGCATGCCGGTGTCGAAGGATTTGCCCTACCAATGGTACGACACGCCCAATATTCATCTTTGCACCTTTGTCGATTTCGAGGCGTTCTGCCGCGATCAGGGGGTGCGCATCCTTGAACGCCATGTCATGTGCGATGGCGACGATGTAAGCTTGCTACCGAATCTGCTGGGGAATTTGGCGGTATATCGTTTCGAGAAGGCGTAGGGGCTAAATGCTTTACCCGTAGAGGTGAAGCATTACTGGGTTTTCTCCGCGTCCTCTGCGGTGAAAAGACTTTCATCGAAAAACGAACACATCTGGGCTACAGCATCGCCAGCCGGTACAGACCCAGTAGACCGAAGCCCGCCACCAGAAGCCCGGCGGCGAGGCGGACCCCTTTGTGCTGCATGAAGCCTTTGAGCTGTCGGGCGAAGTAGCCCATCGCCAGCAGGTTGGGCAGGGTGCCGAGACCGAAGGCGATCATGATCATGCCACCACTGGCGGCGCTGCCGCTGGCCATCGCGGCTACCAGCACGCTGTAGACCAGACCGCAAGGCACCCAGCCCCACAGTGCTCCCAGGGCGAAAGCCTGCGGTACCGAGCGTACAGGCAGCAGCTTTTTCGAGTAAGGCTGCAGGCGCTGCCAGATGACGCCGCCGAGGCGCTCAAGCTGCACTATGGCATGGGAAAGACCGGCCAGATACAGGCCCAGGAAAACCAGCAGCAGGTTTGCAATCAGGTACAGGGCTTGTTTGACCGGCAACATGTCGCTCAGCATCATGCTGCTCGCCCCGGCCGCACCCACCAGCACACCCGCCGCGCCGTAGCTGACGATACGGCCCAGGTTGTAAGCCAGATGGAACCGCCATTGCGGGACATTGGCCGGCATTTGCAGGCTTAATGCGCCGACGATGCCGCCGCACATGCCGACGCAGTGGGTGCCGCCGAGCAGGCCGACCAGCAGCGCCGAGATCAGACTGACTTCAGGCATGGGTTTTGGGGGTGTAAAGAGGACATGGATAACCATTTTGACATAGCCGGCAGCATCCGGCAAAGAGAAGGGCTTGCTGTTTCTGTGTCGCATTTTCAGGTAAGGTAGCGCGTCTGAATTATTGTTACTTCCGTATGCCTGAAAACTCCTCTCTCTGGCGGGCGATCTTCACCCGAAAAATGCTCATCTGCGTTTTTACCGGTTTCAGTTCCGGCCTGCCGCTGTATTTCCTGATCAGCCTGGTGCCGGCCTGGTTGCGCACCGAGCAGGTCGACCTCAAGGTGATCGGCCTGTTTGCGCTGATCCAGTTGCCCTATATCTGGAAGTTCCTCTGGTCGCCGTTGCTGGATCACTTCGCCTGGCCTAAGCTGGGTCGGCGGCGGGGATGGATGCTGTTTACCCAGATTGCACTGCTGCTTTCTGTGCCGATGTTCGGCTGGTTCGAGCCGAAGCTGGATCTGTGGAGCATCGCCTACCTGGCCTTGGCGGTCGCCTTCTTTTCCGCCACGCAGGATGTCGTGCTCGACGCTTTTCGGCGGGAAATCCTGTTCGACGTCGAACTCGGTCTGGGCAACTCAATTCATGTTAACGCCTACCGCCTCGCAGGCCTGGTGCCGGGCTCGCTGTCCCTGATCCTGGCCGACCACTTGCCCTGGAGCAGCGTGTTCCTGATCACCGCCCTGTTTATGCTGCCTGGCGTCGTCATGACGCTGATGGTGTCCGAGCCCGATCTCGTCAAGTCCGGTCCGAGAACGTTGCGGGCAGCGGTGGTCGAACCGTTCCGTGAATTCATCAACCGCAAGGGCTGGCGCTCCGCACTGCTGATTCTCGGTTTCATCTTCCTCTACAAGCTTGGCGACAGCATGGCTACCGCCCTGGCAACGCCGTTCTATCTCGATATGGGATTCACCAAGACCGATATCGGTCTGATCGCCAAGCACGCTGGCCTGTGGCCCAGCGTCATCGGTGGGCTGCTGGGGGGGGTGTGGATGATGCGTATCGGCATCAATCGCGCGCTATGGCTGTTCGGCGTGGTGCAGGTAGTGTCGATTTTAGGTTTCGCCGTGCTGGCGCAGGTCGGTCACGACAAGGTCGTGCTCGCCCTGGTGATCGGCTTCGAAGCCCTGGGGGTCGGCTTGGGCACGGCGGCCTTCGTCGCCTTCATCGCTCGCACCACCCACCCGCTTTACACCGCCACCCAGTTCGCCCTGTTCACCAGTCTGGCGTCGGTGCCGCGCGCCTTTATCAATGCCTCCACCGGGTTTTTGGTTGAGCAGCTGGGGTGGTTTTCCTTCTTTATATTGTGTACGGTGTTGGCTTTGCCGGGGATGGCGTTGCTGCTTAAGGTGGCGCCTTGGAAAGAGGGCGAGGATAAGTATTTGTAGTTTGTTGTGCGCTTCGCGCGGGTGATTTGGGTGCCGGGGGTAGCCCGGCGGGCTAGTTACTTTCTTTAAACGGCTAAAGAAAGTAACCAAAGAAAGCCGCCCCTCTCCACCGCCCCTTCGGGGTTCCCTGCGCTGCTCGCCGAACCGGGCGGCTGCGGAACTCGGCCCTGTGGGCCTCAGACAGTCCTCGCCGAAATCCCCCGGCCCGGCTGTGCTGCTCGGCGGCGGCCCAAGGGGACTAAAAACCAACACAAAACCGCCCCACCCAGCCCTCCCCGGCGGGGAGGGTACCCAAAAATCGGGCTCCACCCACAAAACCCAAACTCCCCCTCTGCACCACCTCGGTTTTCCGAAAAGATCGGGGGCCGTCGGCGAGGACTGTCTGAGCGCGCAGCGCGAGTTCCGCAGCCGCCCGATCTTTTATGAAAACCGAGGGTAGCCCGAAGGGCCGGTGCGGGTGGGTCGCCTTCTTTTGGTTAACTTTTCTTGGCGAAGTGTATAGACCGGAGACATGGGTAACACTTGTTCGGAGACATAGGTAACACTATTTGACTTGGATGATGGAGTCACTAGGAGATCGCCATGCCGTGGAACGAGGTTAGTGCAGTAG
>JAHJJI010000022.1 GCA_018823025.1 Gammaproteobacteria bacterium
ATGAACTGCCAGATGCCGGAGGCGTGGCTGGTGGAGTAGGCTTTGGGATTGAAGGCGCTTTCTATCATCGGCAGCAGGGCGACTTCAGTCGGCATTCCCCGCTTTTCGACTTCTTCGACGATGTGGTACAGGTAAAGCTGGCTGCGCTCTATCATGCGTTTCACATAGTCAGGACGGTTGGCATACCAGGCAACGTGGTTTTGCACCAGGGGTGAATCCAGTTCCTCCATGGTGAAACCATCACGAATGCGATCCCACAAGTCGACGGGTTCGTCCAGCGAGACCGCGACGCGGGCTTTTTTTGATTGGGAGCCGAGAAGTCCTGTACTTGGCTGAAGCAGCAGAGGTGTCTCTGCATCGCTCGTTTCAGCCAGTGCCTGTTTGACAGGTTGTTCTGAGGGATCGGCGCCAAACACATCAGCCGCGCTTGCCATCGGCAAATGCAGCGCGAAAACGCTTGCCAGTGACAGAATTAAAGAGGGGATAAGGCGCATGCTTGTTATTGATTGTTCGGCGAAATTAAAACTCCGCCGATGGTAGCCAAGAACCCCTACCCACGTCAAGGAATATCTTCGCTGGCTGCACTACCGGAGTTGGTGGGTAATCTACTGAACTAGAAGCGGTTTCTCCACTCCCTGATAGCGGTGAAGACCATGACGGCATTGTCCAGCGGGCCGCCGGAAAAATGCACGGCGGCTTCAATCACGGCGGGGTGCTCGCAACGCAGGAAAGGGTTGGTGGATTTTTCCAGCGCCATGGTGGACGGCAGGGTGGGGCGGCCTTGTTCACGGGTTTGGAGGTCGCGCGCTTCGCGCTCCAGAAGTTGGCGGTTGGCAGGCTCAACCAATTTGGCAAAGCGGATGTTCTCCAGGGTGTATTCATGGGCGCAATAGACCTGGGTTTCGTCGGGCAGGGCGGCAAATTTTTGCAGCGAGGCATGCATCTGCAGAGGGGTGCCCTCGAACAGCTTGCCGCAACCACAGGTGAACAGCGTGTCGCCACAAAACAGGGAATTTGCGCCATAATAGGCAATGTGGCCAGCGGTATGGCCGGGAACGTCGAGGACGGCGAATTCCACGCCCAGTTCCGGCAATTGCACCGTATCGCCTGTGCCGACCGGGTTGGAGATGCCTGGAATATTTTCCTTGCGGGGACCGTAAACCGGCACGGCAGTGTGTTCTAGCAGCGTTTCAATCCCGCCGGTATGATCGCCGTGATGGTGAGTAATCAGGATGGCGGCAAGGCGCAGCCCGTGGCGGCCGAGGTAGTCCAATACCGGCTCGGCATCGCCTGGATCCACAACTGCGGCGTAGTGCTCGTCGCAAATCAGCCAGATGTAGTTGTCCTCGAAAGCGGGAACGGGAATGATCTTCATGATGATATGTTCGAATTAACCCTGTGCGATGTCAATGGATGAATGGATAGCCACTCCGCTCGGGCGCTACCTGATCGAGCGCGAACAGACCTATTTCGATCAGGTGGTGGCGGATATTTTCGGCTTCAATGCACTGCAAATCGGTTTCGCCCAATCCGACCTGTTGCGTGCGAATCGCATGCAGACGCGGTTCGCTGCCGCGTCGCAATTTTCTGAATATGGGAAAGTGGAGATTAAATTACTGACCGAGCCGGGGTGTTTGCCGATCGCCAGCCAAAGCATCGATTTACTGCTGCTGCCCCACGTTCTGGAATTCAGCGCTCACCCCCATCAGATTTTGCGCGAGGCGGAGCGGGTGCTGAGGCCGGAGGGGCAGGTGATCATCAGTGGCTTCAACCCATTCAGCCTGTGGGGGTTACCCCGGTTCCTGCCCAGTCGGAGGGAGAGTTATCCCTGGAATGGGGATTTTATTTCCCTGCCGCGCATCAAGGATTGGCTGGCCTTGCTGGGTTTTGATGTGGTGGCCGGTCGGATGTGCTGCTATGAACCGCCGTTGCGCAGCGAAAAATGGCTGCGGCGCTTTCACTTCATGGAACCGGCGGGAGACCGCTGGTGGGCGCTGGCGGGAGGCGTCTATTTTCTGCAGGCGAAAAAGAAGGTGGCCGGGATGCATTTGATCATGCCGAACTGGAACAGAAATTCTGCAGCAAAGAAAGTGCTCGCCCCGGCGCCACAGAAAATGATCAACAATAAAATATCTGAACAATAAAAATGGATGAAAACAAGGAAATTCCAGAGCTGCGGCGCAACATCGTGGAGATCTACACCGATGGCGCCTGCAAGGGCAATCCTGGCGTGGGTGGCTGGGGCGCATGGCTGCGCTATTCTGGGCATGAAAAGGAGCTCTGTGGCGGCGAGAAACTGACCACCAACAACCGGATGGAGTTGACCGCGGTGATCCGGGCGCTGGAAGCCTTGTCGCGCCCCTGCATCGTCCGGCTGCATACCGACTCGAAGTACGTGCAGAAAGGCATCAGCGAGTGGATTCATGCCTGGAAACTGCGCGGCTGGCGTACTGCCGACAAAAAGCCGGTAAAGAATGATGATTTGTGGCGGCAGCTCGACGTGCTGGCCGCGCAGCACGAGATCGAATGGCTGTGGATCAAGGGGCATGCCGGCCACGAAGGCAACGAACGGGCCGACAGGCTGGCCAACCGGGGTGTTGAAGAGTTACGAGGATAAATAAAATGCGGCAAGTTATTCTGGATACCGAAACCACTGGGCTGGACGCCAATCTGGGCCACCGCATCATCGAGGTGGCTGCGGTTGAAATGATCAACCGGCATTTGACGGGAAACCATTTTCATCATTACGTTAATCCGCAGCGCGAGATCGACCCTGGTGCGCAACAGGTGCACGGCATCAGCCTGGAATTTCTGCTGGACAAGCCGTTTTTTCGGGATATCGCCCAGGATTTTATCGAGTTCATCAGCGGCGCAGAGCTGGTTATCCACAATGCGCCATTCGATCTCGGATTCCTCAACATGGAGCTGAAGCTGATCGGTCTGGAACCGGTCGGAAAATATAGTCCGGACGTGATCGACACCCTGAAAATGGCCAAGGATCTGCACCCGGGGCAGAAAAATAATCTGGATGCGCTGTGCCGCCGCTATTTTGTGGACAATGCCAGCCGCACTCTGCACGGCGCCTTGCTGGATACCGAGCTGCTTGCCGAGGTTTATCTCGCTATGACGCGCGGACAGAACAGCTTGATGATCGAATCCGCTGAAGCGGGAGAAAATCACGCCGATCTGGCTGGGGATTTCGTGCCGCATGACCTGATGGTGTTGTCGGCCACACCAGACGAGATGAAGGCACACCTTGTCTATCTTGACGAGATCGACAAGGCCAGCAAGGGCGCCTGTCTGTGGCGGGCGCTTGAAAGCGGTGCCTGATAACCTTGGCGACCTTGTTCTATCGCAATATATATGCAATGTGGCTGGCAAAAAATGGTGGAACAGGGCATGACTGAATCGGTTTGGCGGGATATGGCTTTGCTGGCGTTTTTCTGGCTGGGATATTTCGTCCTGCATTCGGCGCTGGCTTCGCTTCGGGTGAAAAGCTGGGTTGCCTTGCATTATCCGGAGCGAATGCCGCTGTATCGGCTGAGCTACAATATTTTTTCGGTCCTCATGTTGCTGCCGATACTCTGGCTGATGGTTCGCAATCCCGGGCCAGCGCTATGGTCCTGGCAGGGTCTGGAAGCCTGGCTGGCGAACGGGTTGGCGCTGGCGGCGGTGTTCGGTTTTATGAAATCGCTGAATTATTACGATACCCAGGAATTTCTCGGCTTGCGCCAGTGGAAATCAAACATTCAACGGGTGGAGGACCAGGAGGGTTTTCATCTCTCGCCATTCCATCGTTATGTGCGTCATCCGTGGTATTTCTTCGGGCTGGTGCTGATCTGGACGCGCGACATGAATGCCGCAATGCTGTTGTCCGGCTTGATGATGACGGGTTATTTCATCATCGGTTCGCGGCTGGAAGAAAAGAAGTTGGTGGTTTACCACGGAGATGTCTATCGACGTTACATGGAACGGGTGCCTAGCCTGATCCCCTTGCCCTGGAAGCCGCTTACCGCGAAGGAAGCCGCCGAACTGGTAACGGCGGCGGAGCGGAAGTCGGAACGACCCTGAACGGAACTGGTTTACAAGCCGATCTTGCTTGCCTCGATGCCGTGCCTGCTTACTCGGGCCAGTACCGTGCTTGAGCTTACAGCATCGGGGTTGTAGGCAATCGTCATCATATGGGGGTGTCCCGGGCTAAAGTGCGCCGACAAAACGCCATCCATATGGCCAATTTCATTTTCCAACTGCATTTGATCATTTATGTGTAGCTCTGGGTGCACGTTAATGAGGAAGTCTGCTATATCCATGATTGCTCTCCTTGCGTCAGGTTGTAGAGGTTGATTGGCCACTTGTGGGTTATTTGTCTGTGTTCTCGATCGGCACTGCGTCCAACGGCGATTCAAAGGCAATGAAGAGGACGCATGGGACGGCGCTTGCGCAGAAGCCCTTGTGTGGTCGTTTTGCGGGACCGTACGCATAAGTCCCCGACCTGAGAACCGCCGTATTCTGACCGTCATAGGTGACATGAAGCTCGCCCGCTACCAGCACCATGCGCTCTGCCGAAGTGTGCCAATGGAGCGGGATGGTCGACTTGGCGGGCACTTTAAAGAACACGTCGACGTTGTCTTTTGCAGGGTCGCCGTGAAGAACGGCGATGCCGCATCCTTTGGGCAAGAACGGCGGGCAGGGTCCCCACTTAAGCTGCGCATCACTGGCAGTCAGCGTCAGCGCCTGCTCTTGAGCAGGCGCCTGTGCGTGGGCGAACGAGCCGACCAGGCCCAACAAAAACAACAACGAACAACGCAATGCCGCCTGCAATGAGCGGCCAATCAGGGTTTGGTGACACATAAGGAATTCTCCCTTTTGGTTGAAGGTGTACTGCGAGTGTTAATCAAGGCATCCGTAGAAAACAGAACAACCTACGTTTCCATTCCAGCCCTCAGGGTGGGTTGTATCGATAATACTTTTGGCCTGAGAAATTTCATCGGCCGTTCCGTGAAAAAAGAGAAGCAGCCTGTCGGCTTTTAATTCGGCTTCGTAATCGGGAATGGTTTCCCTGGAAACGCAGCTATATTGCTCCGCCCCAAGTTCATTCAGGCCACCGACCACCGTTACTTTTTGCAATATTTTGTTTTCATCCTTGCCGACGATGGACAGCTTGCTCAGGTCTAGCCCTGCTTTGTGCAATTTTTTGACGGTGGCCTTGGCTAGGCTGTGATTTGCATAGGTGGCAACAAGTGAGTTGTTCTCGGACATGGTATGTACTCCAAATAATGGTAAACGCAATGTCTTAACAAGCTCGGCTCGACATAGAAGCCGCAAACTACTGGACCTTATGTCAGCTTGCTGGTTAAGTCGTCCAGAACCACGCAGGCTTCCTTGCTTGGGTCGTGCGGGTCGCGTAGCGCATTGATCTGGCACAGGTACTCATTGCCGAGGCTGTCGTGCAGATTGATATACGGGCTGGGGCCATATTGATCAAAGGCGCTGGAATCGGCGAAGATAAATTCGAATTCACCGTTTATTTCTATTTCAAGTTTGCCGCCGTGGCTTGCCCCGTAATCGAGCCAGCGCGTATCGGTGTCAGCACCCGCGATCATGGGCGACATCCGCGATGTTTTCCTGTCGTGCCAGGCAACCATGACAGGGTCGATGATGTAAGGATCTTTTTCAGCAAAAGTGGCAGCCAGTCCGCTGGCCATTTTGTAGTCCAGATCCATGCCTGAATAGTTGATGTGAGCTTCTTTCATCTTTCTCTCCTTAGAATTTAGACGGCGTCCCAAAATTGAAGTAGGCCGCTGGTTCAATGAGAAGTCTGTGAAAAAGTTTCCGTTTTTCTCAGACGACATGCCTGAAATGAATTGCCTCTCAGGAATCCAAATGAATAGTCATTATTCATTTTATAAATATAGCGTATTAGTTGAGTAAATCAATCGGGTAATATCTGTATTTTTGAATAGTAAAATGGAGTAGGTAAATTAAATGTACCGGTGGTTTTTCCAGGCAGAGCATTGGAGGGGCATAAAGATTGATGCGCTTTTACGATGCGGGAAGACACCGTATATGCTCCCAACAACAAGGCCTTTAGGCATACAATTAGTCTTAGTGAAGTGAATTACCAATTAAAGGAGTGAGCGATGCGGCTAGCAATGGTGGGATTGGGAAAAATGGGCAGCAACATGGCACGGCGGCTGCGTCGTGGCGGAATCGATGTGGTCGGCTATGATCACTCGGCGAGCATGGTGGCCAGTCTTGCCGCGGAAGAGGGTATGGTCGCTGCTACTTCAGTTGCGGATGCGGTAACCAAACTTCAGTCGCCGCGCGTGGTCTGGCTCATGCTGCCAAGCGGAGAGCCGACCGAGAAGCAAATTCACGAGTTGGCTCCTCTGCTTGCCAAGGGCGATATCGTCATCGATGGCGGAAACTCCAATTACAAAGATAGCCAGCGCCGCGGCAACTGGCTGGCGGAACAGGGTATCGGCTTCATGGACGCCGGCACATCAGGCGGTATATGGGGGCTGGACAATGGCTATTGCCTGATGGTGGGAGCGACCCCGGAAGTCGCGAAGATCATGGAGCCAGTGCTCAAGGCGCTGGCTCCCGCTCCCGATCGCGGCTGGGCGCATGTCGGCCCGATCGGCTCGGGGCATTTCACCAAGATGATCCACAACGGTATCGAATACGGCATGATGCAGGCGATGGCAGAAGGGTTGGAATTGCTGCGTGGCAAGCAGGAGTTCTCGCTCGATCTGGCGGAGATTACAGAATTGTGGCGGCACAGTTCGGTGGTGCGTAGCTGGCTGCTGGATCTGACCGCAGAGGCGTTAAAAGGCGATCAAGCCCTGGATAATGTGGCGCCTTATGTGGCCGACTCGGGCGAAGGGCGCTGGACCGTCGTGGAGGCGGTGGAGCAGGGCGTGGCGGCACCCGTTCTGACCCTGGCGCTGCAAATGCGTTTCGCCAGCCAGAATGAGACTGGCTACGGGTACCGCTTGCTTTCCATGATGCGGAACGCGTTTGGGGGTCATGCAGTGAAGCAGACGGGGGGAGGGAAATGAAAACCCTGGAACCCTGCACTCTGGTGATTTTTGGCGCCGGGGGAAATTTGGCCCGGATCAAGTTGATCCCCGCGCTGTTTCGCCTTGAAATGGCAGGGCGCTTGCCGGAAAAAATGGTGATACTTTCCTCCAGCCTGGAACAGTGGACTCGCGAGCAGTGGCTGGACGAAGTGGCGACCATGCTGGGCAACAAGTATCCCCAAGGCTACGATGAGCATGCGTTCAAGCGATTTCGCGCCCGGCTTCATTATCATCCCAACCCGCCAGACGATGCGGATGCATACCGAAAGCTGCATCAACTGCTGGACGAGGATTCTACTTTTCCGCCCAATGCGGTGTTCTACATGTCAGTGCGGCCATCGGAATTTCCCGGCATCATCGAGAAGTTGGGCGGAGTCGACCTGCTCAAGGAGAAAAAAGGCTGGCGACGTGTCGTCATCGAAAAGCCCTTCGGTCATGATCTGTTGAGCGCGCAAACCTTGCAGAGCAGTCTGTACAAGCATTTGAACGAGCCGCAAATTTTTCGCATCGACCATTACCTGGGCAAAGGCACGGTGCAGAACATCATGGTGTTCCGCTTCGCCAATATTTTGCTGGAACCGCTGTGGAACCACCATTACATCGACCACGTTCAAATTACCCATTCCGAGACTCTGGGTGTGGAGTGTCGCGCTGACTATTACGAGAGTGCCGGGGCACTGCGCGACATGATCCAGAGCCATCTAATGCAGCTGCTTGCGCTGGTGGCGATGGAGCCGCCTGTGAGCATGACCCCTGAGCATTTGCGCGACGAGAAGGTCAAAGTGCTCAAGGCCATCCGGCCGATTACCCAGAACGCGGTGCATGCCCATGCCTTCCGCGGCCAGTATGCAGGCGGCACTATCGACGGCAAGACGGTTCCGGGCTACATGGAGGCACCCGGCGTAGCGCCGGACAGTGTCACGGAAACTTATGCCGCGCTGAAGTTGTTTGTCGACAACTGGCGCTGGGCCGGGGTGCCGTTTTACTTACGCACGGGTAAGCGCATGGCGGAAAACAGTTCGGCGATCTGTATCCGTTTCAAAAATCCGCCGCAGAATCTGCTGCGGCAGGCCCATCACGAACGCTCTCACCCCAACTGGATTTTGCTCGGCATCCAGCCTAACGACTGCCTGAAAATGGAACTGCAGGTCAAGATTCCGGGGCTGGATCTGAATACGCGTACGATTAGCCTGGATGCGACTTACCGCAAGGGTGGCGACGAAGATTACGACGCCTATGAAGGATTGCTGTTGGATGTGATGCTGGGCGATCACTCGCTATTTCTGCGCATCGACGAGGTGGAGTCAGCGTGGCGCGTCGTGGATCCGGTGTTGAAAGTCTGGTCGATGGAGCGCGATTTCATCAACTCCTACGCTGCCGGTAGTTGGGGGCCGCGCGGCACCTACCTCCTGTTCGACCGAGACGACCAGTTCTGGCGGCATTCTCTCGACATTGGTGGCGGTGATTCTCAGGCTTATTAAGGGTTGAAGGAGATAAAAAAGCCAGCCTAAGCGGCTGGCTTTTTTAATGTTGGCGGAGTGGACGGGACTCGAACCCGCGACCCCCGGCGTGACAGGCCGGTATTCTAACCAACTGAACTACCACTCCAAACTGCTCGATCTGCACCTATGCAACATGGTGCAAAATCAAGGGGCCCGGATTTCTCCAGGCCCCTGATTAGACTGGCGTCCCCAACGAGATTCGAACTCGTGTTATCGCCGTGAAAGGGCGGTGTCCTAGGCCTCTAGACGATGGGGACCTAATAAAACTTGGTGGAGGTAAGCGGGATCGAACCGCTGACCTCTTGCATGCCATGCAAGCGCTCTCCCAGCTGAGCTATACCCCCGAAAGGCCGCCACTATACTTGGCGCTGGGGTTGCTTGTCAACAGGATTGTGCGTCTATGCAAAGCTTTTCATGTGCGCTGAAATCCGTTTCAGAGTCTCATCGCGACCCACTAATTCTATCACAGCATCGACTGAAGGTGTTTGCGTTTCTCCGGTGACGAGCAGGCGCAACGGCATCGCCAATTTGGGGAATTTAAGGC
Organism: Gammaproteobacteria bacterium; assembly: GCA_018823025.1. Taxonomy (GTDB): domain Bacteria; phylum Pseudomonadota; class Gammaproteobacteria; order Burkholderiales; family Sulfuricellaceae; genus Sulfuricella. Next base: position 9,129 of record JAHJJI010000022.1, read on the forward strand.
CGTGTTCGGCCACGACCGATTTCATCAGGCCGTTGATGGCCTGCTTGTTCCATTCTACCTGGCCTAGTTTTTCCTGAAATTCACGGACTACCGGAATGATTTCCGGCGTGAGGTGCTCTGCCATCAGTTCGGGCGAGGGCGTCAACGGCCGGTAGAAATACACGGCGGCGTCGGCAAGTTCTTCGACGGTGTTCACCCGCTCCTTGAGCAGGTCGATCACGTCTTCCATGCGCGGCCCGGTTTCGGGGTTGCAGCAGTCTGTTTCCAGGAATGGCAAGACCAATTCGGACAGGCGTTTGCTGTCAGTTTTCTTGAGGTATTGCTGGTTGAGCCACATCAGCTTTTCAGGGTTGAATTTGGCTGGCGATTTCGAGATTGAATCGAGGTCGAACCATTCGACGAACTGGTCGAGATCAAATACCTCCTCATCACCATGTGCCCAGCCCAGGCGCGCCAGGTAATTCAGCAGCGCCTCCGGCAGGTAACCATCTTCCAGGTACTGCATCACGCTGACTGCGCCGTGCCGTTTCGACAGGCGTTCGCCGTCGTGACCCAGGATCATCGGCACATGGGCATATTGCGGCAGTGGCGCGTTCAGCGCCTTGAGGATGTTGATCTGGCGCGGGGTGTTGTTGAGGTGGTCGTCGCCGCGGATCACGTGGGTAATGTTCATGTCCCAGTCGTCGATCACCACGCAGAAATTGTAGGTCGGCGTGCCATCGCTACGCGCAATGATCAGGTCGTCGAGTTCTCCATTGCTGACCACGACACGGCCCTTGACCATGTCGTCGATGACCACCGCGCCGTCGAGCGGATTCTTGAAGCGAATCACCGGCTGAACGCCGGCAGGCGGAGTGGCTTTGGAGTCGCGCCAGCGGCGGTCGTAGCGTGGCTTCAGGCCAGCTGCCTGTTGTTCCTCGCGTAGCTTGTCCAGCTCTTCCCGGCTGGCGTAGCAATGATAGGCTTTGCCCTCGTCCAGGAGTTGCTGGAGTACTACCTTGTAGCGCTCCATGCGCTGCATCTGGTAGAACGGGCCTTCGTCGTAGCCGAGGCCGAGCCAGTTCATGCCGTCCAGAATGGCCTGCACCGATTCTTCGGTGGAGCGTTCCAGGTCGGTGTCTTCGACGCGCAGAATGAAAGTGCCTTTGTGCTTGCGTGCATAGGCCCATGAAAACAGAGCGGTGCGGGCGCCGCCGATATGCAGGTAGCCGGTAGGGCTGGGAGCGAAACGAGTGCGGACCATGTTCTTTTACGATGGAATAAAAGCGCCTATTTTACGACAATCGCGGATAAACCGAGTAGAAATTGAGGCGGCTGATTTATTGACGTATTCTGGGCGATATGATCTAATTGCGCCTCTTTTTGGGCGGTTAGCTCAGTGGTAGAGCACTGCCTTCACACGGCAGGGGTCGCAGGTTCGAACCCCGCACCGCCCACCAAATACTAAATCCGTACGGCTAAAAGCCTTGCGGATTTTTTTATGCCCCGGATATATTCGTTTGGCATGTTAAAAATAGCTACTGTGAACTCGTTTGTGAAAATTCTGTTTGCTTAATTGAGTCCCGGTTGGGCTATACGCTTTTGATGTGAACAGGATGCAGCGAATTCGTATCACTTATTGACGCGCCAAGGGGTCTACAGAACCAGCGATGACGCAGCCGGAGGCGCGCTCTTCGCTTCCACCAGCGTTCGCGCTCGCAACTGCCCGCAGCCACCCTCCACATCCTGCCCCGCGGACTGGCGCAACGTGGTGAGGATGCCGCGCCCGTGCAGGCTGCGCGCCATCTCGGTAGCTCGTTCCCAACTGGGGCGACGGTAGTCGAAGCCGTCGACACGGTTGTAGGGGATCAGGTTCATCACTGCATATTTTCCGGCCAGCAGACATGCAATACCCTCCAACTCTGTATCCGTGTCATTGATGCCTTCGAGCAGGGTCCACTGGTACTGAATGGGGTAGCCGGTGCTACGGGCGTAGGCCTCGCCCAGTTCGACCAGTTGAGTTGGCGTGATGTCCTGTGCCTTGGGGAGCAGACGCCGGCGCAGGGCGGTGTCTGTGGTGTGCAAGGAGATGGCCAGGGCGGGCTTAACCCTGCCCTGTGACAGCCGTTCGAACACGCGCCGGTCGCCGACGGTGGAAAAGACCAGGTTTTTGTGACCGATGCCGCCCTCCGTGCCGAGCAGGTCGATGGCCTCCAGCACATTGTCCAGGTTGTGGGCCGGTTCCCCCATGCCCATGAACACGACCTTCTTCACTGCTCGACGGCTGCGGGCCAGGACCACCTGGGCGACGATTTCGGCGCTGCCCAACTGGCGCAGCAGGCCATTGCGGCCAGTCATGCAGAATACGCAGCCCACGGCACAGCCGACCTGGGTGGAGACGCACAGCCCATCCCGGGGCAGCAGCACGCTTTCCACCGTCTGGCCATCCGCCAGTTCCACCAGCAGCCGGACCGAGCCATCCTCACCGGGGTGCTCGGAATGTAGACGCGCCAGCCCTTGCAATCCGGCGGTGAGGCCGGGCATGGCATCGCGCAAGGCCAGGGGCAGAAAGTTCTCGGCGCGCTGCCTTTTGGTGTCCAGGGAAAGACCCTGAGCCCAGGCTCGCAGCACGCGTCCCTCATGGCAAGGCGCTGCGCCCAGGTCGCGCAGACGTTGTCGGATATCTTGAATACGCATGGATGGGGGCGGATGATAGCACGGGAGGTGCGGATGTCATTGCCTTGCATCCAGTGTGGAACATCAGGTCATTGCGCTTGGCCGAACCGCTCGCACAGGTCCTTCACCGTCTCGCGCTCGCCGCGAATGCGCAAGAACGCGCCTTCGCTGTCGGCGCGCTCTTCCCGCACCTCGCAACTCGCGAAGATTTCGCCGCGCAGTTGCTGTGCCGACCAGGGAATGAAAAGCTCGGCCTCAACCAGACCCTGCTGGAAAAACGCGACGATTGCCTCGCGTAGTTTTGCCACGTCGCCAGTGCGGCGTGCGCTCATCACTATGCAATCAGGGTAATGCGCGCGCAGCGCCGCTTCGCGTTCGGTTTGCGCCTCTGCGGCGCCGACATGGTCGATCTTGTTGAAGACACGGATGCGCGGCACGTCCTTCGCACCGATCTCGGCCAGCACCTTGTCGGTGACCTCGAGCTGCCGTTCGAAGCCAGGATCGCTCGCATCGATGACGTGAAGCAGCAGCGATGCATCGAGCGCTTCCTCGAGCGTGGACTTGAACGAGGCGACGAGCCCGTGCGGAAGGTTCTTGATGAAGCCGACCGTGTCGCTGACCAGCACGCGCGGCCTGCTCTCGGGCTGGAGGGCGCGCACGGTGGTGTCGAGCGTGGCGAAGAGTTTGTTTTCGACCAGCACATCGCTGCCGGTGAGTGCGCGCATCAGGGTGGACTTGCCCGCGTTGGTGTAGCCGACGAGCGC
>JAHJJI010000002.1 GCA_018823025.1 Gammaproteobacteria bacterium
CGCAGCGAAGAGACGTCATGCTTATGCAGGAATTCAGGCGGCTGCTTTTTCAGCACGCGAATCGCGGTGGGCGATGAAAACATGACGCTGACCTTGTTCTCCTCCACGATTTTCCACCAGATTGCCGGATCGGGCCGGACCGGCAGACCCTCATACAGGATAGTCGTCATTCCGTTGATCAGCGGACCGTAGACAATGTAGGAATGGCCCACCACCCAGCCGATGTCGCTGGTGGTAAGCATGGTTTCGCCCGGCTGCCCTGCGTAGATGTGGCGCATGGAAGCCGCCAGCGCCACTGCGTAGCCACCGGTGTCGCGCTGCACGCCCTTGGGTTTGCCGGTGGTGCCGGACGTGTAGAGGATATAACTGGGCTCGGACGATTCCAGCCACACCGGATCGACCCGATCATCCCTATGCTGTTCGCGCAGGCTGGCATAATCCAGATCGCGCTCGGCGGTAATCGCCATTTCCTTGTCGAGACCCCGGTTGACGATCAACACCTTCTGCGGCGGGTGGCTGGACAGCTGCAGCGCTTCGTCCACCAGGTGCTTGTAGGGAATGATCTTGCCGCCGCGCATGCCGGCGTCGGCGGTTATCAGCAACCGGGGTTGGGCATCGTCGATGCGGGTCGCCAGACTGGCCGAAGCGAACCCACCGAACACCACGGAATGGATGGCCCCCAACCGCGCGCAGGCGAGCATGGCAAAAACCGCCTCAGGGATCATCGGCATGTAGATGATGACGCGGTCACCCTTCACCACGCCCTGTGCACGTAACACGGCGGCAAAACGGCTGGTCTCGGCATGCAGCTCACGGTAGGTGTAGGCTTGCTGCTGACCGGTTTCGGTGGAGATGTAAACCAGCGCTTTCTGCTCCGGGCGGTCTTTCAGGTGGCGGTCCACGGCGTTATGGCACAGGTTGGTGAGGCCGCCGACAAACCATCGGGTGAAGGGAGGGCGGCTGTAGTCCAGCACCTGGTCAAACGGCTTATGCCAGTCAATCAGCCTGGCCTGATCGGCCCAGAATTCATCAGACTGGTCGATCGATCTCCGGTAAAAGTCCTGGTATTTGCCCATTTTTCCCCCTCACGCCTGAATTTCAACCACCACTCTGCCCTTTACCGCCCCCTTCAACAACGCGTCGAAGGTTTCTGGCAATTGGTCGAAATGGATGGTGCGCGTCATTTCCTTGAGATGGCGTGGCCGCATGTCGCTGGCCAGCCGCTCCCAGACGCTACGCCGCAACGCCATCGGGCACTGCACCGAATCGATGCCGAGCAAACTGACGCCGCGGAGGATAAACGGCATTACCGTGGTGTGCAGTTCGACCCCTGCCGTCAGGCCGCAGCTGGCAATCGTTCCGTGCTGTTTCATAGTGCGGGTGAGCCAGGCAAGCGTCTCGCCCCCAACCGGATCAACTGCGCCCGCCCAGATGGTCTTTTCCAGAGGCTTACGGCCCATTTCCAGAGTATGGCGTGACAACACCTGGGACGCACCTAAATGGCGCAAATATTCGTGCTGATCGTCTTTGCCACTGATCGCGGTCACTTCGTACCCTAGTCCCGCAAGCAAATCCACGGCCACGCTACCCACTCCGCCCGAAGCACCGGTCACCACCACAGGGCCGTTGGCTGGCTTGAGGCCATTCTGCTCCATGCGCATGATCGCCAGCGCGGCGGTAAATCCCGCGGTGCCGATCGCCATCCCATCGGCAGGGCTCATTCCCGGAGGAAGAGGCACAACCCAGTCAGCCGGCACGCGGGAATATTCCGCATAGCCACCGTCATGCTCTACCCCCATGCCATACCCGGTGACCAGTACGGCTTCGCCTTCACGGAAACGCGGATCGCTGGAGGTGACGACCATTCCCGCCACGTCAACCCCTCCTATGATCGGAAAACGACGGACAACTCTGCCCGTACCGGTGGCGGCAAGGGCATCCTTGTAATTGACGCTGGAGTGGCTGTTCCGGATCAGCACCTCGCCCGGATCGAGATCATCAATCCCGAGCTCGACCAACCGGGCCGATACCTGACCCTCCTTTTCGAAAATACGGTAAGCATTAAATCGGTGCATGTTCCTCCCTCAAGGCAAATGCGGTTGAGCCAGGTACTGGCGCGTCTGCATTTCCGTTAAGCGACTGATAGTACGATTGAATTCATCGGCGTGCGGACCGCCCAGATACAGTTCCTGAGGCGGCACCTCTGCCGACACGATCAACTTCACCCGCCGGTCATAGAATTCATCAACCAGCCAGGTAAAACGCCGTGCTTCCGCGGCCTGTTCAGGCGTCATTTTCGGAATCCCGGAAATCAGCACGGTATGGAAGCGCCGGGCAATTTCAATATAGTCCGCCTGACCTCGCGGAGCACCGCAAATACTCAGAAACTCGAACCAGGCCACGCCGGGCGCTTTGCGTGTTGCAATGATCTGACGACCCTCTATCTCCAGGAAAACATGGCTGACCCCTTCCCCGCCGGCAAGACTGGAAAAAGCAGCAGCCAGATTGGCCTCAGCTGCTTCATCAAGGGGGAGATGATAGGCTTTGACCCTTTCCAGCATACGTAGCCGGTAGTCGATGCCGGCGTCGATTTCAACCACATCCAGCCGTTCTTTGAGAAGGGTGATGGCGGGCAGAAAGCGACTGCGCTGCAGACCGTGCATGTAAAGTTCATCCGGTTTATGGTTCGAAGTGGCGACCAGTACCACTCCTTGCTGCAGTAGTTCTCGCAGCAACCGTCCCAGCAGCATGGCATCGGCGATATCGCTGACGTGGAATTCATCGAAACAGATCAGGCTCGCCTGCTGCGCAATGCGCTGCGCCACGATCACCAGTGGGTCGGCATGATGCTTGATGGTGTCGAGTTCGGCGTGAACATCCTGCATGAAGCGGTGAAAATGCACCCGTTTTTTATGCTCGAGCGGCACACTGGAGAAAAAAACATCCATCAGAAAACTTTTCCCGCGACCGACCCCGCCCCACAAGTACAATCCGCGAACATAATGTTGTTTTCTGCTGAACAATTTATGCAGAAACCGGTTCTTGTGCGCTTCGCTTTCAAGCAAGGAATCGTAAAGACGCTGCAAACGCTTCACCGCGAGCTGTTGCGCCTCATCCAGCACTATACTGAGCTGACTGGCCCGCAGGTGGACGCATTCCACCAGATTCATGTTCAATACATCGTCAGCAAACATTAAATATGGATCGATCGCTTGGTTACGCCCAGTGCCGCCTCATGCAAGGATTCCGAAAGAGAGGGATGGGCATGCACGATGCGAGCGAGGTCTTCACTGCTCGACGCGAATTCCATCGCCACCACCGCTTCCTGGATCAATTCAGAGGCACACGGGCCGATAATATGGACACCGAGGATACGGTCGGTTTTTGCATCGGCCAGCACCTTGACCAGGCCCGTCGTTTCCTGCATGGTATGGGCGCGACCATTGGCGCTGAAAGGAAAGGTTCCCTTGCTGTATTCCACTCCAGCAACCTTCAGCGCTTGCTCGGTCTGCCCTACCCAGGCGATTTCCGGTGAAGTATAGATCACCCACGGGATGGTTTCATAATTGACGTGCCCGGCCTGTCCAGCGATCAACTCGGCCACTGCAACACCTTCCTCCGAACCTTTGTGCGCCAGCATGGGCCCGCGCACCACATCACCAATAGCGTAAATATTCGGCAGGTTGGTGCGGCAATGCTCGTCCACATCGATGTATCCATGTTCATCGAACTTGAGTCCAATCTTGTCGGCATCCAGGCCGGCAGCATTGGGGGCACGTCCGATCGCCACAATCAACTTGTCGAACAGCAGCTTCTGAAAACCTTCCTTGTTTTCGAATTCGACAGCGACGTTTTTGCTGCTCACCTTGATCGCGGAGAACTTGACGCCACGATGGATCGCCAGTCCTTGACGCGTAAAGATGCGCAACGCCTCGACTGCGAGTTGGTCATCCACGCTAGGCAGGAAGGTATCGTTTGGCTGGAACAGGGTGACGTTCGAACCCAGTCGGCGCCATACGCTGCCCAGTTCCAGACCGATGACGCCGGCACCGACGATGCCAAGCCTTTTCGGCACTTCCTTGAAGTCGAGCGCACCGACATTGTCCACCACCCGCTTATTGTCCACTGGCACCTGTGGCAGCTGGCGCGGAGTAGAGCCGGTAGCGATGACCACATGCCTGGCCTCGACCGATTCCACATTTCCGTCATGCTGCACCACTTCGAGCTTCCATGGTGCGCCACCGCCAGTAAAACTGGCTTTGCCATGGATGATGGCTACCTTGTTCTTCCTGAGTAGTACCGAAATGCCATCGGTCAGGGTGCGCACGATCTTTTTCTTGCGCGCCAGCATGGTGCCGACATCCAGTGTCAGACCCTCGACCGTGATGCCGTGCGCGGGAAAGTTGTTCTGAATACGCTCGTAGTTCTCCGACGATTCGAGCAGCACTTTGGAAGGAATGCAGCCGACGTTGAGGCAGGTTCCGCCCAGGCTGGCCTTGCCATCCTCATTTTTCCAGTCGTCGATGCACACCGTATTCAGCCCAAGCTGGGCGCAGCGGATAGCCGAGACATAGCCGGCCGGGCCAGCGCCGATTACCGCCACATCATAGGTTATGGACATGATTTCCCTTCCTCCTAAATCTGCAGCAGCATGCGCGCCGGATCTTCCAGCGCTTCCTTAATTGCTACCAGCGATAGCACCGCCTCACGACCATCGATGACGCGATGATCGTAAGACAGTGCCAAATACATCATCGGACGGATGACGATCTGGCCGTTTTCCGCCACGGGACGATCAGTGGTCTTGTGCATGCCAAGGATGGCAGACTGAGGAGGATTCAGGATGGGGGTCGACATCATCGAACCAAAAACACCGCCGTTGGAGATAGTGAAGGTGCCGCCGGTAAGTTCCTCGATGGTCAGCTTGCCGTCTTTGGCGCGGACTCCGAAATCAGCGATTTTCTTCTCGATCTCGGCGATGGAAAGCTGGTCGGCGTCGCGCAGGATCGGCACCACCAGACCCCTTGGGCTGCCTACCGCGATACCGATGTCGTAGTAACCGTGGTAGACAATGTCGTCGCCGTCGATTGAAGCGTTGACGATCGGATATTTCTTCAACGCCGCAATTGCTGCTTTGACGAAGAAGGACATGAAACCCAGCTTGACGCCGTGCTCTTTCTCGAATTTTTCCTTGTAACGGTTGCGCAGTTCCATCACTGGCTGCATGTTGGCTTCGTTGAAGGTGGTGAGTATGGCAGCGGTTTGCTGGGCCTCTACCAGGCGCTCGGCGATGCGTGCGCGTAGCCGTGTCATCGGCACGCGCTGCTCCGGACGTGAGCCAGCAGGAATTACCGTCGCCACAGATGGGTTATTTGCTGGCACAGCCAGAGCCACTGGGCTAGCCGATTTTTCGAGATGGGCCAGCACGTCTTCCTTTGTGATGCGTCCGCCTTGGCCGCTACCATTGATTTCCGCCGGATTGAGATTATGCTCTGCCACCAGTTTGCGCACAGCCGGGCTTAACAAGTGCTGAGTCCTGAGTGCTGAGTCCGAAGTGGTTTTCACAGGACTCAGCACTGCTGTTAACTCAGGACTGATTTTTCCCTCGGTGTCTATCACGGCGATCACCTCGTTACCGGTCACGGATAGTCCGTCGCCCTTGATGATTTTTGCCAAAATGCCTGACTGAGGCGCGGGCAGTTCCAGCACCACCTTGTCGGTTTCAACGTCAATCAGGATCTCGTCGCGTACCACGGAATCGCCCACTTTTTTGTGCCATGAAAGCAGGGTAGCCTCGGAGATGGATTCAGATAATACCGGTATTTTAACTTCAACTAGCATCTTAACTATCTCCGATAACTTAATGAATTAATTATTATTGAAATTTGTTTAACGCTGCGTCTATCAAGGCTTGTTGCTGCTCTTGATGCTTTGCGGCATAACCCACTGCAGGCGATGCTGACGCGGGGCGTCCGGCATAGAAAAGCGGCTGATTGGCCGACAAACATTCGCGTACATGATGCTGGGTCTGATACCAGGCGCCCTGATTCATCGGTTCTTCCTGCGCCCACACCAGTTCCTTGATCTTCTTGTAGCGTTGCAACTCGGCCGTGAATTGCACTACAGGGAAAGGATAAAGCTGCTCGATACGGATGATGGCGATGTGGTTGAGATTGCGCTCGCGTCGTGCCGCCAGCAAATCGTAGTAGACCTTGCCACTGCACGCCACAACGCGAGTGACCCGGTCTGGGTCGGTGACATCCACTTCGCCAATAACCGGATGAAATTTCCCTTTTGCCAGATCTTCCAGCGATGACATTGCATCCTTGTGGCGCAGCAAACTCTTCGGGGTCATCACGATCAATGGTTTTCGATAGGGGCGCACCATCTGGCGGCGCAGCAAATGGAATATTTGTGCTGCCGTAGTGGGCATGCATACCTGAATGTTGTCTTCGGCACACAATTGCAGGTAGCGTTCCGGTCGTGCCGATGAATGTTCAGGACCCTGCCCCTCGAAGCCGTGCGGCAGCAGCATCACCAAGCCGCACAACCTGCCCCATTTGGCCTCGCCGGCACTGATGAACTGGTCGATCACCACTTGGGCGCCATTGGCAAAATCACCGAACTGCGCCTCCCAGATCACCAGTTCGTTCGGCTCGGCCGACGCATAGCCATACTCGAAACCGAGCACCGCCTCTTCCGACAGCACTGAATCGATAGCCAGAAAACGGGGTTGATTTTCAGCAATGTTTTGCAAAGGCAAATAGGCCCCGTCATCCCATTTTTCGCGGTTCTGGTCGTGCAAAACCGCATGTCGATGGAAGAAGGTGCCTCGCCCGCTATCTTGCCCGGATAAGCGTACCGCAAAACCATTTTCCAGCAGGGTAGCGTAGGCCAGGTTTTCCGCCATGCCCCAATCCAGCGGCAACTTGCCCTCCCCCATCAGGCGGCGATCGGCAATGATTTTTTCAACCCTGGGGTGAAGCTTGAAATTTGGGGGTGTGGTAGTCAGCACACCCGACAGGCGCCGCAGATCCGCTTTCGGCACACTGGTGTTGGCTGGATCGGTCCATTTGCCTTTTTTGAAAGGCGCCCAGTCAGTCGCAAATGACTGCTTGAAATTGGTCAACACGCTTCTGTTCACGGAAACGCCGGCATCAAGATCCCGGCGGTAGGCAGCGATCATTTCCTCGGGATCGTGCGGTGAAAGTACGTTTTCAGCAATCAGCCTGTCGGCATAAAGCTGACGCGTGGTGGGATGCTGCGCGATAGCCTTGTACATTAACGGCTGGGTCACCATTGGCTCATCCTGCTCGTTGTGCCCAAGCCGCCGATAGCACACCAGGTCGATGACTACATCCTTGTGGAAGTTCATGCGAAAATCGAGTGCGATTTCGGTGACCAGCAGCACTGCCTCTGGATCGTCGCCATTGACGTGGAAAATCGGTGCGCCCACCATCTTCGCCACGTCGGTGCAATACAGCGTGGAACGCGTGTCGCGCGGGTCGGAAGTGGTGAATCCAATCTGGTTGTTGATGACGATATGCACCGTGCCACCGGTGCCAAAACCTCGCGTTTTGGACAGGTTCAGGGTTTCCATCACCACGCCCTGGCCGGCAAAGGCGGCATCGCCGTGGATCAGCACCGGCACCACCTGATCACCCACCATGTCATAGCGGCGCTGCTGGCGTGCGCGCACCGAACCTTCCACCACCGGGTTGACGATTTCCAGATGCGAGGGATTAAACGCCAGCGTAAGGTGCATTGACCCGCCTGGAGTAGCGACGTCGGTGGAGAAACCCTGGTGATACTTGACGTCTCCGGAAGGCAGGCGGATGGGTGCGGTGTGTTTGCCTTCGAATTCCAGGAACAGGTCGCACGGCAACTTGCCGATGGTGTTTACCAGCACGTTGAGACGTCCGCGGTGCGCCATGCCTATCACCATCTCCTGCACACCCTGACTGCCGGCACGCTGAATCAGGTGATTTAGTAAAGGGATCAGGCTGTCACTGCCTTCCAGTGAAAATCGCTTCTGCCCGACATAGCGGGTGTGCAGGTATTTTTCCAGCGTTTCCGCTGCGGTGAGCTGCTCCAGAATGCGTCGCTTGCTCTCAGGAGAAAACTGCGGTTGCGCGCGATTGGGTTCGATCCGGTCCTGGATCCAGCGCTTTTGCATGGTATCCGAAAGGTACATGTATTCGGAACCGATATTGCCACAGTAGGTTTCCCTGAGTATCCGCAATATATCGTGCAGGGTTGAAGATTCCGGGGCCAGAAAAGATCCTGTTTTGAATTCATGGGACAAATCGGCATCGTTCAGTCCGTAAAACTCAGGCAGCAGTTCTGGCACGTCAGGCAATTCGCGGCGCTTGAGCGGGTCGACGTTCGCCCGCATCATGCCGCGGAAGCGATAGGCATTGATGAGTTGAAGGACGGCAATCTGTTTGTTGACCAGGGCATCGACATCGGTGCCCTGCACCGGAACACAGGGATGCCTGGCACGTTCGGCGAACGACTGCACCACCGGGGCGTGGGGAACATCCATGGCAACCGCCCCAGGCATTTTCTGCAGGCGGTCAAAATACGCCCGCCATTCCTCGCTAACCTGTGCAGGATTGCCCAGGTAGAGCTCGTACTGCTCCTCGATAAACGGTGCATTACCGCCATAAAGAGCCGAGTTGTCCTGCATCTCCTTCATTACGCCCATGCTCTTCTCTTCTCCACTATGTGATTCCAGAGCGTTTTACCTACACCGAGTAAGGAGACATGAGCGAGGAGACAAAATCAAAAGCGGCCACGTCACTGCTTTTACTCCCCGTACGATCCTTCATGAGCTTCAGATCATAGAAAGATAGAAAGTCGGAGACCCTTACGGCTCACCCCTCACTTTCGTTACTTACGTTGCGAAATCGGCACGAAATCCCGCTTTTGCGGACCCAGGAACAGCTGGCGCGGGCGCCCAATTTTCTGTTCAGGGTCGGCAATCATTTCATTCCATTGGGTAATCCAGCCAATGGTGCGTGAAATGGCAAAAATTGCGGTGAACATATTGGTTGGGATGCCAATGGCCCGCAGCACGATACCCGAATAAAAATCCACGTTCGGGTAGAGCTTTTTCTCGATGAAATACTCATCTTCCAGGGCAATGCGTTCCAGTTCTAGGGCGATCTGGAACAGTCGGTCATCCTGACAGCCCAACTCATTGAGCACTTCATGGCAGGTTTGTCGCATCAGGTTGGCACGCGGGTCGAAATTCTTGTACACACGGTGACCAAAGCCCATCAGGCGGAATGGATTACTCTTGTCCTTGGCACGCTTGATGAGCTCCGGGATTTTAGATACATCCCCAATCTCTTCCAGCATGTTGAGCACAGCCTCGTTGGCGCCGCCATGGGCGGGTCCCCACAGGGAAGCGATGCCGGAGGCGATACAGGCGAAAGGATTGGCGCCGCTGGAACCAGCGAGGCGAACGGTGGAAGTGGAGGCGTTCTGCTCATGATCGGCATGAAGCGTAAAAATCCGGTCCATCGCCCTGACCATCACCGGATTGGGTACGTATTCCTCGCACGGTGTGGAAAACATCATATGCAGAAAGTTTGCTGCGTAGGAAAGCGAGTTTTTCGGGTAGGCGAAGGGCTGCCCGGTGTTGTATTTGTAGCTCATCGCCGCGATGGTAGGTAA
>JAHJJI010000023.1 GCA_018823025.1 Gammaproteobacteria bacterium
CATCGGCATCCATTTCCTGAATGAGAACGGGCTCTTCATGGTGGAGAAAGACAGCAGTAAACGCGAATTCCACCTCAAGTCCCAGGACGACGGCAGCTACCGCGTCACCACGCGCGGCTTGCAGGTGGACGCGCTGATCGAACCGGAAAAAGGCCGCGGCCGCAAGCGCGCCGGCAAAGAAGGGAAAAAGGACGCCGGCTTGATCAGCGCCCCCATCCCCGGCGTGGTGATGGACGTGCCGGCGGCTGAAGGCGCGGCCGTAGAACATAACCAGGTGCTGGTGGTGCTGGAATCCATGAAAATGCTGATGGAATTCCGCGCGCCTTTCGCCGGAGTGGTGGAAAAGGTCGCGGTCAGCAAGGGCCAGAAGCTAGAGAAGGGGGATGAGATGGTGCAGATGAGGAAAGGGGACTGAGTAAGTTTTTTCGATAGAACAAAAGAAAAAAACAGGAGCCGTGATTGCAGCTCCTGACCGAAAAAAACGTATGTGACAATATATTCTTACCGCTGCACGCGTCCGGAGCTGTCGCCTTTCATCAGGTTCTCGACGTCCGCGGCTGATACACGGTTGAAATCGCCGGAAATGGAATGTTTGAGGCAGCCGGCAGCTGTTGCGAATTCCAGCGCCTGTTGAAAATTGTCATAGGCATTCAGGCCGTAGATCAACCCGCCGGCGAAGGCGTCGCCCCCACCCACCCGATCAACGATGTCGTCAATCATGTACTTCCTGCTGACCAGAAATTCGTCACGCGTGTTGAGGCAAGCCGCCCAACCGTTGCTGTCGGCGCTCACGCTTTCGCGCAGGGTGATGGCGATCATCTGCAAGTTCTTGAATTGCGCCAGCACTTGATCGCCGAGTTTGTGATATTTTTCAAGATCCAGGCTGCCCGCCTGGACGTCCACATCCATTGAAATGCCCAGGGCTTTTTGAACGTCCTCTTCATTGGCAACCGCCACATCCACGCATTCCATAATCCCAGGCATCACTTCATGCGCTTTTTTCCCGTACTTCCACAGATTCTTGCGGTAATTCAAATCGCAGGAGACTTTGAGCCCGCAAGCCTTGGCCGCCCGCACACCTTCCAGCGCCAGGGTCATGGCATTTTCTGAAATGGCAGGCGTGATGCCGGTGACGTGGAACCAGCCATATTCTGGCAGGATGCCTTTCCAATCCACCGCGCCGGGGTCCGCCAGGGCAATAGCGGAATATTCTCGATCATAGATCACCTTGCTGGGCAGTTGATTGGCGCCGGCCTCCAGGAAGTAAATGCCCATGCGCCCCGGTCCGCGCTGGATGTGCGCGGTGGAAACGCCGAAGCGCCGCAGCTCGCCGATGCAGGCGTCTCCAATTTTGTTATTCGGCAGAAAAGTCATAAAAGCCGAGTCCATGCCAAAGTTGGCCAGGCTGACCGCCACGTTGGCTTCACCGCCGCCGAAAGTCGCTTCCAGCAGCGGCGATTGGAACAAGCGCTCAGTGCCAGGTGTTTTCAGGCGGATCATGATCTCTCCGAATGTCAGTACTTTCATTTTCTACCTTCCTACTTCTGCAGTAAATGGATGGCGAAACCGCCCACCTCATCCTTGAGGTAGATCGCGATCATTTTGTCGTTTTTGTACTTGGCTGTTTGCGGATCGCAGCTAAAGCCGTTTGCTTCCAGGTAATGCACCGCGCGGCCGATGCTGTTAGTGCGAATGGCAATATGGCCGCTGGCGCCCAGGTAGCGCTCTTTCACCACTTCTATGCCCTCACCGGCAAAATTAGAACTGCTGCCCAGTTTCACCGGAAAACCGAAACGCGCGTTGAGCGAGTTGGCGATTCCCAGCGACGCGTCCGCTCCGGCAGTGTTGATGCCAAGGTGCGCGAATTCGAAACCCAGCATGGCCTCGCGGGCTTTGCGGGTCAATTCTGTGATCTTATCAAAAACATGCGCAGCAATATCACCTTTCTTGCAAATCCAGCTGCCGCCCACCGCAAACACGTTGGGCAGAGCCAGAAACTCACCCACATTCTGTTCATTAACGCCGCCGGTGGGCATGAAAGATATTTCTTCGAATGGCCCAGCCAGTGCTTTGATCGCGGCCGTACCGCCATACACGTCCGCGGGAAAGAATTTCAGGATCTTCAAGCCGAATGCCATGGCGCGTTGGATCTCGCTGGGTGTTACGCAGCCCGGAAACACCGCGATGTCATGGTCCAGGCAGTGCTGCACGATCTGCGCGTCGAAGCCTGGCGAAACAATGCCCCTGGCGCCCGCCGCAATGCATTGCTCGCATTTTTCAAGTGTCAGCACCGTGCCGGCCATCACCGACACTTCCGGGCAGTTCTTGATGATATTCTCAATGGCTTGCAGCCCCGCGTTGGTGCGCATGGTTATCTCGACCACATCAACGCCGCCAGCTTTGAGGGCGTTGGCAGCTGGGACAGCGTCGTTGGCGTCATCGATCACCACCACCGGCACGATCCCGCAATTGAAAATTCTCTCTTGAATTGTTTCCATAATCTTCGCCTTTAGCTTTTCTCCATACTTTGATCCGGTAAAACCACCATTCAACTATTTATTGACGACGTTCAATAATTCCTCGCCCAACGCCCCGCGGGCAGCTTCTTCAGCCACTTTTCTCTCCAAGTCCACGCAGGATTGTTCCGAATACCAGGCGATATGGGAGGTGGCGATGAAATTGCTCAGGCTAAGCAAGGGATTATCCTTCTTCAGGGGTTCGTTCTTGAACACGTCGCAAGCCGCGCCTGCGATCAACCCTTCTTTTAGGGCCCGATACAGCGCATCTTCATTGACTATGCCGCCGCGCGAAACATTGACCAGGAAAGCGCTTTTTTTCATTTGGCTGAGTCTCTGGTAATCGATCAGGTCGTGGTTGCCGTCCAGCGGACAGTGAATGGAGATGATGTCCGCCCGGCGCAGTAGTTCGTCCAGCTCCACGTGTTCCATGAAATCCTGCAGCCGGCCGGTTGTTTGCATGGCCGGGTCGTGGACGATGACCTTAAAACCGAAAGCCTTGGCCCGCATGGAAAAAGCGCTTCCGATCCGGCCGACGCCGACAATGCCCACAGTCTGCTCCGACAGGCGGTAGATCGGCTTGACGCGCGTGTAATCCCAAACACCGCTGCGGATATCTTCGTGATTGTTGATAACCTTGCGGGAAAGCGCCAGCGTCAGCGCCATGGCATGGTCGGCGACCTCATTCGTGCCGTAATCCGGCACGTTGCAGATCTGTACGTTGTGCTTCGAGGCAGCTTTCAGGTCGATGTTATCCACGCCCACCCCGAAACGCACCACCATGCGTAAACCCGGCAAAGCGGCAAACACCTTTTCTGTAAAAGGCGCGTATTGGTTTATGAGCGCCTTGAAACCCCGGCACTGCTCGATCAGGTCGCTTTCGGTTTTGCAGTTCAGCCAGACAGGTTCGAGGTTGAATTTCGACAAAACTTCCTTTTCGATCTTGATGTCGCTATGGTCGAGATCGGTGATGGCTACGAGTGTTTTATCCATGGCAATCCCTGTCTAGATGTATTGGGTGATGACATTTTTGTAAATACCGGAAATAGTCGACTGGTAGTTATACATGTCGCTGCCCATGATGAGCATGTTGACGCCGCGCTCGATCAGGGTATTCACGTTCTCGGTAGTGGGCGGCACAGCCGGGGCCATCAAGCCAATCCCAAGCTTTTTGGTGTAAGTGGCCATCGTCCGCATGGATTCCTGGATGTAAGGCTGGTTGACATCATAGAAAACGCGGATGTTCTTGGAAAGCGCCAGGTCAGCCGGCCCATAATTGATGGCATCGATGCCGGGAACCGACATGATTTCTTCAATCTCATCGAAAAACTCGTAATCTTCCGCCATCGGGATCACCAGTTCAGTGGCGTTGCTGTTTTCAATATATTTTGAAGCGTCATAATTGGCGTATCCGTACCCCGCGCTGCGCACTGTTCCATCGTACCCGCGCCTTCCGATTGGGGGAAATTTGGCGCCCCGGACGCAGGTTTTCATATCCTCGACCGTTTTAACGTGCGGGATAATGACGCCCTCGGCGCCCATCTCCAACGCTTTGCGGATTTCGATCTCGTCCGGCCGGGTGACGCGCACCAGCGGGCTGACATTGCACATGCGCGCGGCCAACACCACTTCGCGCAGGCTGGTCACTTCCCAAGGGCAGTGCTCGGCGTCAATGAAAGCGAAATCGTAGCCAATCAATCCCAGAGCTTCCACGATGGCCGGCGAGCCGCTGTAGATGGTCATGCCGAACACCGGTCTTTTCTTCATTTTTTCTTTGAGGGTATTTGTAAACATTATTGCTCCTTATCTTCTATGCATGTGTTTTTGTGATTACGGGAATATCGGTTACCTTGCCTAAATAGAAGGATTTCATATCCGGCAGCGCTCTGAGGTTTTGGGAAGTGTCTTCAAAGACCACTTCGCCCTCGGATAGAATGTAGGCATATTCCGATATTTCGAGTGCTTTTTTCACATTCTGCTCAACCAGCAGAATGGTCATGCCATTGCGGTGCAGTTCGCTGATGAAATCGTAAATTTCATCAGCCATCTGGGAGAGAGCGCAGCCGAGGGCTCATCCAGGATGAGTAATCTCGGGTTGGACATTAAGCCTCGCCCGATGCTGAGCATCTGCTGCTCGCCGCCTGATAGGACACCTGAGGGACATTTGAACTTTTCCTTGAGACGGGGCATGCAGGTCAGCACATCATCCAAA
>JAHJJI010000024.1 GCA_018823025.1 Gammaproteobacteria bacterium
TGCGACACCGACATGAACGTGGTGATGACAGGCAAAGGTGGTTTTGTCGAAGTGCAGGGTACCGCTGAAGGCGCGCCGTTCAGCCGCTCCGAAATGGAAGCCATGCTCGACCTCGCACAAAGCGGCATCGCTCAGCTGGTGGCCAAGCAGAAGGCGGCGTTGGGGCTCATCTAATCGTTACGGGGGGCATAACAGCCGGGTGTAGGAGAAGCGCGGCTTCATTTGTTTGAGAAGGCCGCGATGAACCGGTCCATCGCCGAGAACACGACTTCCACGCTATATCCTGCCAGGAAGGCCAGGGCAAATGGGGAGAGTGTCCTGAAAATTTCTGCCGTTGAGGCGTCCGGCTGCAGGAACCAGATGGCGATCAAGCCGGCAAGAGCGCCCATGTGCATGCGCAAGCGATAGTTGATGTCGGCTTCCGCTGTATAGGTCAGCGCTTTGATTTCCAATGCCAGGCTTCTCAGCACAAAGGTAATCGCACCGAGCAAGCCATAGAGCAGCGGCAGGAGATAAAGTTGTATCGCGAGCAAGGCGAATTTCGCTGTTTCAAGCGCTTTCTTGAGCGCTGAATAATCCACTCTCTTCACGATTTCTGCCTGTGCGCCAGGAAAAATCACTTTCCGCCACAACCCGTTCCATCTCTCCAGGTTGGAATAGTGAACGCTCATGTCGAGTTCCAGTGTTGCGCGCTTCGCCAGTAATGATTGGTCATTTGGGTTGGCGCCGATCTTCTGCGTGATTTGGTCGGCCTCTTTCAGTACGCTGGGAATGTCTGTGGTAATCTGGGTGCCGATCACCCAATAAATCTGAAAGAACAGCAAGAGCAGCAACCAGAGCAACGCCCACAGCCTGATGCGGCGAACGGCAATGGTCGCAACCGATACTTTCTCCTTCTTTCCCGTGATTTTCAGCTTGATGCTTCCCCACAGCGTCTGGTCATCTTCCTTTTGAGCTGTTGCCTTGAGGCTAAGGACGGTTACATTGCCAACCACCTTGGCCAAAGCTCCCCGGGCTTGCCAGAATTCCGCCTGCTTCTGGAAAGTGGTTGAATCAGCCGGGTCGCTGTTCAACAGGTTTTTTGATTCGACGATGGTCTTGGTAATCTCGTCCCCGACCTGTAGCCCGCGTTCTGCTGCGTAGGCGAGCAGCAACTCGGAATCCGCGACGACCTCGATCAAAGGGGAATACGTGTTTTTTACTTCAGCGCTCATCGTCTCGCCTCCATGTCAGCCTGCGTGTAACGAAAAGCTTATTCCACATTGATTAAGTATACGCACTGCTTGTGTTCCTCGCCGCACAGCACAGGGCTGTTGTCGGCATATACAACCCTGACCTGCCACGTGCCGCGCTTTATCTTCTGCTTGACGCTCCAGGTACGCCAATCAAAAAAGCCGCGTTGGTCTATCTCTGTTTGCAACGAGTGAGCCAGGCTTTGTCGCGCCGCTGGGATTGCGATATCATCTATCATTTCCATTTCGGCCGACCCCTCGGGTAATACGCCCAACAGACTTTCCCGGTACCACTGGTGCCGGATTGGCAGTTTGCCTTCGCTGGCCAGGCGGTCGAGCGCTCCTTGATGGGCTTTGATCCGCATCCATAAATAAAGCGAGCTCGCTGGCGCCTGTTCCTGATATTTTCTGGCATATTGCCGGGTCGCCTTGTTCACCCCATCCGTCCAGACGGCATGGGTAATTTCGATGAGCGCTTGCTCCGCGTGAACGCCGGGAGCGGAAAGCAAAGCCGATAGCAGAATCGCGCCGAAGAAAATCCTTCCGGTGTGGCTGCGTTCGCGAAGCGTGCGGGAAAAGCAGTGTTGTGGAATGGACATGATTTTCTCCTGACTGTTAAGCGGAACCCGCGCAAGACACTAAAGCAGCGTCCAGCCCAGGGCGGTATTCACGCTACCTTTGACTGCGCCCAAGGCGGCATTGATTGCACCTTCCACCGCAAGAATGCCCAATCCTTCCACGGTCAGCATGACGGTGCGGGCGGTGTTCCTTTGAATGTCGAACAGCAGCTCTGCCTGACGTTCGGTGATTTTGTTTTCGGCGCGCATGGCGGCGATACTGAGCAGGCTTTCGCCCAATTTCTTGAACTCGGCATCGGCATAATCTTTGACGTCCGGCCACTTGTTGCCCAGTTCTTTCTGTGCTGCCGACAGCATTGGATTAAGTATTTCCTGCAGATTCAGGTTCATGATGCCCCCATAGATGCTTCAAAACAGGTTCGGTACTCTCTGAAGATGGTTTACTCTCCGCGCTGTTTGGTCAGTTCCAGTTTGAGGATGGCGACGAAGGCCGTATTGAACTGGCCGCGCAGGTGCTCGACAAGTTTGCTGTCCCTAATGCCTTCCTTGTGGATTTCTTCCAGCTTGGAGAGGCTGTCGCGCAGAAGTTTGATTTGTTCCAGCGTGAGTTCGTTTCGCGGTTTGGCGGCCACCCTCACCTCGATCGCGGCGATGTCAACCTTGATGCGCTCATAAAAATCCCTGTGCCTGGAATAATCTGCTGCCGTCGTTCCCGCTGTGTTTGCCAGCTTGACGAAGAATGTTTCAACCTCCCGCTGCAAGGCGGTGACCGCCTTGTCGGTGGCCGCGTCGTAATCGGCAATCAGCCTGACGGTGCAGGCTGATGCGGAAAGCGCCAATACAAGAGCTAGCAGATAGCGCATCACATTTCGATAAATGGTTTGTTTTGCGGTTTCCATTGCCCTTCCCCTGTCGAATACAAATCAGCGTTAGTATGTCGTTTATTTCATACTTAAAATGCCAGACACGATCGGCATGCGGTCGACCTGGATGAATCTTACTTCAGCACATGCACGCGTTGCTGCGGGTCATCCACATGCACCCGTCCGGTCGATACGGACTGGGCGATATGTTCGAACACCTTGCCCGGTTTTTCGCCGGAGGCATCGAAGGTGAAATAGCTGTGGCCCTTGGGTGAGTCGTACTTAGTATTGAGGTCATCGCAGTCGATGGAGTAGACGTTGCCTGGCACCAGTTCCATGTTCTCCGGCCCGGTGTGGCCCAGTCGGCGTGAAGCGATTTTGTTTTTCAGGTTGGCCGCCTTGCTGGCGCGTAGCGCCAAGTCGTCGGAGGCGAAATAGACCGAGACGTTGCGCGCGCTCTGGCAAATGTATTCTCCCTCGCGACCGCGTTCCAGCGATTCATTGATAATGTCCGCCGCTACCAGGAAGACGTTCCTGAACAAAAGCGGCACTTCTCCGCCGCGGTCGTAGCTCGCCCAGGTTTCCATAGTCTGGCGGAGCACGCGGTTGCCCATGGAGTGGGCTAGCACATTGATTCGCTTCAGGCATGGCGGTTCGTTGTCCTCTCCTTCGGCCTTGCTGCGCCATGCCAGAAACATCTCCAGTAGTCGGGCAAAAGCAAAGGCGCTGGCGTCGGCGGATTTCTGGTCGTCCCAATAATCCTTGATGATGCCTAGGTCGTTGTCGCACGGCCAGATAATAGGCACCACCTGCACCTGGTTTTCGTGCGGATCGTCGAACAATTTCTGCAATGCTTGTGCGCGCGGGAAAATGTCCGGTTCTGGTAAATTGGAATAGCCGTGGATGAAGATCAGCAATTGTTCCGCCTTGGAACGTTTAAGCTCGGCCATGAATTTATCGCTACCTAATTCGATGAAATTATTTGGCCCCGCGCGCCAGCAAAAATTGATTGATTGTCGCGCTAGATTATTGCTCAGATCGAACGTGATTTTCCTGTCCTGATCCAGTCTCGCCAGTTCAACTTCGTTGATTGCACGATTGGTAATGAATAGCATGATTCCTCCCGTTAAATGCCGAACTCTTCCAGTGCTATAGCGCATCCCGTGCACTATCCCTTGCCGCTTAGTGATCATGGATTGTGACCCACACATCTTTTGCCCCGCTCGGATTGGTGTCGCCGCCGCGCCACGATCACAGCTCATAGTCTGCCGCCAGCTTTTATTAAGCCATGCCGATTATGATAGTTAAATATAGAGCATTGTTTTGTGGAGTCAAATGGCGGGTCAAGATTGCGTTGGCTGCGGCGAAGACGGATAATTCCAATCTAAACAGAATTTAGGTCTAACATGAAGAAAATCGTCATTGCCTCCAATAACGCCGGTAAGCTGCGCGAAATCAGCGCCATCCTGGCGCCACTGGATTTCGAGGTTTTCCCTCAATCCGCCTTCAACATCCCTGAAGCGGACGAGCCTTATTGCACCTTTATCGAGAACTGTCTGACCAAGGCGCGCCATGCCTCGGCGCATTCCGGGCTGCCTGCATTGGCAGACGATTCGGGAATCTGCGTTGATGCGCTGAACGGCGCGCCTGGCGTGTATTCCGCCCGCTTTGCCGGCGAGCCGAAATCGGATGAGCGCAACAACCAGAAGCTGATCGAGTCGCTGCAGGGACATGCCAACCGCAAGGCCCACTATTACTGCGTGATCGTGCTGGTGCGCTGGCCGGAAGATCCTCAGCCGATCATCGCCGAGGGCGCGATGTACGGCGAGATCATCGACACGCCGCGCGGCGCGGGCGGCTTCGGCTACGACCCTTATTTCCTCATTCCCGAACTGGGCCAGACCGGTGCGGAAATTCCGATGGAGCAGAAGAACAAGATCAGCCACCGCGGCAAGGCCCTGGCCGAACTGGTTGAAAAGCTCAAAAACAGTGCTGAGTTCTAGGTGCTGAGTCCTGAGGAAATGCAAAAAACCTCGATCCACTCAGAACTCGGCACTCAGGACTCAGGACTCGTCTCCCCTCCGCTTTCCCTCTATATTCACCTTCCCTGGTGCGTCCGCAAGTGCCCCTACTGCGACTTCAGTTCTTTCGAGTCGCGCGAAGGGGTACCGGAACAGGAATACATCGCGGCACTGATCAAGGACCTGGAAGCTGCATTGCCGCTGGTGTGGGGGCGAAAAGTAGTGAGCATCTTCATGGGGGGCGGCACGCCCAGCCTGTTTTCGGCACGGGCGATCGACACGCTGTTGACTCAGGTGCGTACCCTGCTGCCGGTCGAAGCCCATGCCGAAATCACCCTGGAAGCCAATCCCGGTACGGCTGAGGCGCAGAAGTTCGCCGATTTCCGTAGTGCGGGGGTGAATCGTCTGTCGCTCGGTATCCAGAGTTTTAATCCGCGTCATCTGCAGGCGCTAGGCCGCGTCCACGACGACCGCGAGGCACGGTACGCAGTGGAACTGGCGCTGCGCAATTTCGACAACGTCAATCTCGACCTGATGTACGCCCTGCCGGAGCAGGTCATGGAGGAGGCGCTGTCCGATATCCGCGAGGCGGTGTCTTTCGGACCGCAACATATCTCTGCCTACCACCTCACTCTGGAACCCAATACGGTATTTTACAACAAGCCGCCGCCGCTGCCGGATGACGATATGTCGGCCGCGATGCAGGAAGCCATCGAGGCGGAACTGGCCGGGGCCGGCTACGAACATTACGAGACTTCGGCCTTTGCCAAAAAGCATCTGCGCTGCCGCCACAACCTCAATTACTGGTCGTTCGGGGATTACCTGGGGATCGGTGCAGGGGCGCACGGCAAGCTCACGCTGCATGACCAGATTTTGCGCCAGGTGCGCCATCGCCAGCCCAAGGCTTATATGGAGCGGGCGTTGGCGGGCAACGCGCTGGAAGAGGAACGTACCGTCTCTCAAGGCGAACAGCCGTTCGATTTCATGATGAACGCCCTGCGCCTGACCGAGGGTTTTCCGGTCAGTCTGTTCTCCGCCAGAACCGGGCTGTCGCTGACCACAGCCCTGCCCATGCTGGAAGAGGCGCAGCGGCGTGGCCTGATCGAACGCGACGCCTTGCATATCCGGCCGACCCTGCTTGGTCAGCGATTCCTGAACGAACTTCTACAGCTGTTTCTGGTGGAATAGCGTCGCAATCTTTTCTCTGTTGGGTTCCCGTACCACGCCCCTTTCGGTGATCAATGCCGTGACCAGTTCGGCTGGGGTAACGTCGAAAGCCGGGTTGCGTATCTTGACTCCCGGTGCCGCCCACTGGCACTCGCGGAAACCGGTCACCTCTTCCGGGGCGCGTTCCTCGATCGGTATTTTCGCTCCCAATGCGATATTCAGATCGATGGTGGAAAGCGGGCAGGCGACGTAAAACGGGATGTTGTGGCGCCGTGCAAGCACCGCCACCATGTAGGTGCCGATCTTGTTGGCGACATCGCCGTTGGCCGCTACCCGGTCGGTGCCGACGATGACTGCGTCGACCTCGCCGTGCGCCATCAGGTGGCCGGCCATGTTGTCGGTAATCAGGGTCACGGGGATATTTTCCTGCACCATTTCCCACGCGGTGAGGCGCGCTCCTTGCAGGAATGGACGCGTCTCGTCGGCGATCACTGAAATCTTCTTGCCTGCCTCCACTGCTGAGCGGATCACTCCCAATGCCGTGCCCCATCCTGCCGTGGCGAGGGCGCCGGCGTTGCAGTGGGTGAGCACGCGCGCACCATCGGCGAGCAGCGCTGCACCGGCTGCGCCCATGGCGCGGTTGATGCGGATGTCTTCGGCATGGACTTCATGGGCCTCGTCCAGCAAGCGTTCAGCCACGACCGCCGGTGCGGCTGCGTTCATGCTTTCCCACACTTGGCGCATGCGTTGCAGCGCCCAGAACAGGTTGACCGCCGTAGGGCGGCTCTGCGCCAGGCGGGCAAACCCTTCTTCCATCCCGTTGCGGAAGGTCTCCGGGGCGGTTTCCTTTAGCCGCTGCGCTTCCAGCGCCACGCCGTAGGCGGCGGCACAGCCGATCGCCGGCGCCCCGCGCACCACCATGGCGCGGATGCCGTGGGCGACGCTGGTGGCGGAATCGTAGGAAAGATATTCGAAGCGCGCCGGCAACACGCGTTGGTCGATCATTTCCAGGTGGTGGTCTTGCCAGCGCAGGGTTTCGATATTCATGCGGTTTTCCTTAGAGAAGAGAGTTCAAGCAGCGGCTCACAGGCGGCTGCCAATGTCGGATTGTCGGTGATGAGCAGGTCGATGCCGCCGTAGCGGCGTACCGACTGCGCTAGCGCGGCTTCCATTTGAGCCGGGTTGTCCGGGTCGCAGCACAGGCCGAGATATTCCGGTTTAGTGTGGAGCGATTTGACGGCAGGGTCATGATCCAGCCCGATCACTGCTGCGCCCTTTGCGAGCAGTTCTTCCACCCTGGTCTGGTTGGATAGCGCCCAGTCCACCAGCGCGACCTGGCCGGCCAGCTCGTACTGGTTGCGCATAGTCTGCTCGAAGCCGCCATATTCGATCTCGGCGGCGAGCACTTCACGCGGCGGCAGGGAAGCATAAGCCTCCAGTGCTTCGGCACGGGACTGGATTTTCATGCTGTGGCGGTAAATCTCGGCGGCCGCGTCGGCGTAGAAGGCTGTGATGCCGACGGAAACCATCCCCCACTCCGGGTCGAGAACGATGCGGGGTGCGGGGTCAGGCAGGCGTTCTGCCTGCTCGGATGCGTTTTCTGCCAGATAGCGGCGGTAGGCAGCAGTGAAGGCGGCGACGTCGCGTCCCAGCATCGGCACGCGTTTGGTGAACACGGCGTGCTGTGGAGTGGCCGGACCTCGCTGGGAGAGCGATTCCAGGTCGGGGCGGCGGGCGTAAGCCAGGCTCATCAGGTCGGATGAAAGCGTCATCACCAGGGGGAAGCCGGCGGCGTGAGAAATGTCTCGGCGCAGGGCGGAGAGTGCCAGCATCTCCTGATCGCTGCTTGCCTGTGCGGGAGGAAAACGCAGCGGAATGTCCCAAATATTACGGCTTTTCAAATAGTCCTCGGCACGAGTAACCAGGGCGATCATACGTTCGTAGGATTCGCGTGCACTGGCGCCGAAGGCAAAGATACCGTGATGCATCAGCACCATGCCGATGGTTTTCGCAGTGGCTTCGCGGCTAAAAACATCGTGGCAGGCTTTCGCCAATTCGAAGCCGGAATGACGGTAGGGCACGATCATTACGCTATCGCCGAAGGCATCTTGAATATGGCGTTCGCCGTGGTCGGTGTTCGCCACTGCCAGCACCGCGTCGGCATGGGTGTGCTCCACCCACTTGAAGGGCAAGATGGCGTGGAGGATGCTTTCTATCGAGGGGCGCGGTGCCTGCGGGTCGGTCAGGGCGGCACGGAATTGCGCACCCATTTCCGCATTGCTTATGGTGTCGCGTTCGATCAGTGACCGTAACGCTGCCAGCCGTAGCGGTGCAAAGTCCTTTTCCGTGACGTGGGCAAGGTCGGCGCCCGAGCCCTTGACGTAAAGGATGTCTTCGCCATTTTCCTGCAGTTTGACCGAAGTGTTGCCGCCGCCATACATCACCAGCGCCTTTTCGCCGCCGAGCAGGCGCGAAGTATAGGTGCGCAGGGCAAGGTCATTTTTGAAACCGGCGGCTTCCCCATCGTTCCACAGACTTTTCATGTAAGTATTATACTGACTACCTTAATCCTTAGATTACAAATACCCGACCGGGCCTGCCTCATGAATGTAGCCCTCACCCCAACCCTCTCCCGCAAGCGGGCGAGGGGGCGAACGTGAAGGGCGCTTGTTATGATCGGCGGGATTGCAAACCAGGAGATGCACCAATGTCTGACTGTTGTGACCATGACCACCCTGCACCGCTGCCCGGCGGATTGGGGATACCCCGCATTGGCACGTTTGATGCCGTTGCCTTCGAACAAGCCATCACCGATCTGCTGCGCGCCTGTGGCGTCTCACCGGATAGCACGCATACCGGCAGGACCGCGCGCCGCGTGCGCGAGTTGTGGGAAAAGCGCCTGCTTGGCGGTTACGACATGGACCCTGCAGAAGTGCTGGGCGAAGGCTTTGTCGATCTGCGCGAGGACATGGTGGTGATACGCGGCATCGCGGTGCATGGCGTCTGCCCGCACCACCTCGTGCCGTTTCGCGGCATCGCCCACGTCGCCTACATTCCTGGCGGCAGGCTGCACGGCTTCGGTCGCATTGCCCGGCTGGTGGATGCGATAGGCCATCGATTCACCTACCAGGAGTGGATGACGCGCGATGTCGCCGAAGCGCTGGTGACCCACGGCAAGGCCAAAGGCGCTGCCTGCGTGATCGAGGCGGAGCAGCTTTGTCTGCTGCTGGGTGAGGACCGGCGCGGCGACGAGCGGGTTTACACCCAGGCTTTTGCCGGATGTTTCAATGATAGCGACCAGTTCCGCCAGGAATTCCTGCGCTCCATTAGTGGACGCATGCCATAAAATATGATGAATACGGGACGCTTTCCTTGGGGGCACATCACGGCACTGGTCTTGTGGCTCATTCTTTTTGGAGCCATGTATTTGTTCCTTGACGCCAAGATGCAGCCCCAGGTTGCCACCGTGACAAGCCTGGATATGGCACGAGGTGAAGTCATAATCCAGCGCTCGCGCGATGGTCACTATTACGTGGGTGGATCCATCAACGGGCGGCCCCTCACGTTCATGGTTGATACCGGTGCGAGCACCGTGGTTGTCAGTGCCGATCTGGCTGCCAGAATCGGCTTGACCAGAGGGGTGCCAACGCCGTTCAAAACAGCCGGGGGCATGGTATTGGGAGAGATGGTTTCAGACCAGACGATAGAAGCTGGAGGGATACAGCTTAAGGGCTTGCGTGTTGGCGTAGTGATGCAGATGGACCAGAGAGACTATGCCCTGCTCGGCCAGAATTTCTTGCGGCATATCGACGTGATCCAGTCTGGCGACCAGATGGTTCTCAAGATAAAGAGCGCATCTGAAGTAAATTAAAAAACCCGCCGCGGCGGGTTTTTTTGTTCTGCTTGAAGCGTTTTTACTTCATGTTTTCCGGGCCTTTGGCCTTCAGGCAGTCACTCATGAATTTCTTGCGCTCGTCGCCCTTCAGGGCTTTTTCGCCGGCAGCCTTGTTGCAGGTGGCCATGGGCGTCAGCTTTTCTTTCGGTGCAGCAGCTTCTTTTGCAGCATCGGGCGCTTTGGCCTTCAGGCAGTCACTCATGAATTTCTTGCGCTCGTCACCTTTCAGCGCTTTCTCGCCGGCTTCCTTGTTGCAGGTGCCCATCTTGCTCTGCTGAGCGGTCGGCGCTTTTTCATCGGCAGCGAAGGCTGGGGAAGCTAAACCGACAGCCAGGCATAGTGCGATCAACAGTCTTTTCATGACGACTCCTTTGGGTGGGTTGGAATGGCAGCCGTAATTTTCTGACGGCGCCTCCTGATTATAGCGCGAGCCTTTTAGTTTGGTAGGTTGAATAGCCCCAATTTTTTGTGGAACCGGGGCGTATGAATATTTCTGCAACAATATACTTGACACATACATACCGGTTGGTATGTAATGAATTCATGGATAGCAAACAACCAGATATAACCCGGGAAAAATTATTGATGTCCGCTTTCTGCGAAATCCATCGTCAGGGTTTTCAGGCGGCGAGCATCTCCAATATCCTGCAGGACACCGGGCTGACCAAGGGGGCCTTGTACCACCATTTTCCTACCAAGCAGGCGCTGGGGCTGGCGGTGATCGACGAGGTGATCAAGGGGCGTTTGGAAGGGCTGATTTTCAAACGCTTGCGTGAGAGCGAGCAACCTGTCGAAACGCTGCTGGATATTATCGCCACCATCGACAAGAAAGTGCCCTCCGATTTTGTCATGCTGGGGTGTCCGCTGAATAACCTGATGCAGGAAATGAGCGCGCTGGATAAGCTTTTCCAGGAGCAGCTTGGCGGCGTGCTGGGTATCTGGCAGAAAACGGTAGAGGATGCGCTCAAGCGCGGACAGAAGCAGGGCGAGATTCGGGCGGACGTGAACTACAAGGCGGCGGCGTTGTTTATTGTTTCCGCCTGGGAAGGCTGTATCGGCGTGGCGAAGAATATGCAGTCGCCCAAAGCTTTCAGTATCTGCATGCAGCAGTTGCATGGCTATGTGCAGGGATTGATGCCGGCCAAGGTTGAGAAAGGTCGGAAAAAGAAATAGCAGGGGTATTTTTTTAACTGGCAACATACCGGACGGTCGGTATCTAAAGGAGAAGTCATGAGTATTATTTCTACAGTTACACCAGAGCAGGCAGAAGGAAAAGTGGCTGAAATTTACGGTCAAATCCAGCAGATGATGGGGCGGGTGCCGAATGCATTTCAAATGTACAGTTCCAGTCCGGCTTTACTTGAGCAGCAGATGCAACAAATTTCCTACTTCATGCAACACCCTACCTTGAGCTTTCCGTTGCTTGCCATGGTGCGCATGCTGGTATCGCAGAATAACGATTGCCAGTATTGCATCGGCTTGAATGAAGGCATGCTGATACAGATGGCAGGCCTGACTGTGGAACAAGTGGCAGCAACCAGGCGCGATCCAGTGAGTGCTCCTATACCGGATAAAGACAAGGCCATGCTGTTGCTTGTGTTGAAGGCAACAAAAACGCCCAAACTGGTGGATAAATCCGATCTGGAACAATTACGTGCATTGGGCTGGTGTGATAGTGACATCATGGACGCCGTGAGTCATGGTGCGCGCAATGTGGCGGCAGATATTATTTTCAACACTTTCAAGATAGACATTGATTTTTGATAAGGAGATAGCCATGAACTTTGATAAAGAACTTGATGCACGCGGCCTGAATTGTCCACTGCCGATCTTGCGTACCAAGAAAGCGCTGGCTGAAATCAGTGCCGGGCAAGTATTGAAAATTTCTGCCACCGATCCCGGTTCGGTAAAAGACATGCAGGCATTCGCCAAGCAAACAGGAAACGAACTGGTGGCTACGTCGGAAACCGGCGGAGCATTTGAATTTTTTATGCGCAAGCATTAGGAGGTAAGGCATGGAAGTATCCAAGGCAATTGAGCAGCGCCGTTCAGTAAAGGCGTTTGATCCAGATCACAGCATAAGTGAAGCGGAAATCGAAAAATTGCTGTCGCTGGCGATCCTTGCGCCTACGGCTTTCAACATCCAGAACTGGCGGTTCGTGGTGGCGAGCGACCCGGCGTTGCGCAAGGAAATACGGCAGGCAGCGTGGGATCAGGCAAACGTCACCGATGCTTCGCTGCTGGTCGTGCTGTGCGCAGACCTCAAGGCGTGGGATAAGGAGCCAGGGCGGTACTGGGTGAATGCCCCGCAACCGGTGCAGGATTTGATGGTGCCCGCTATCGGCCAATATTATGCCGGAAAAGATCAGGTGCAACGCGATGAAGCCATGCGCTCATGCGGGATTGCGGCCATGACGCTGATGCTGGCGGCGCAGGAAATGGGCTACGATTCCTGCCCGATGGACGGCTTCGACTTCGACGCGGTGGGCAAGCTCGTCAACCTGCCGCAGGATCATGTGATCTCCATGTTTGTCGCCATCGGCAAGGGGATTCAGGAGCCGTGGCCACGCGGTGGGCAGCTACCGACAGGTGAGGTGGTGATACGGAACCGGTTCGGCTAGATTTTTCTGAACACGATGTCCCATACCCCGTGGCCGAGTTTGATACCGCGCTGCTCGAATTTGGTCAGTGGGCGGTAGTCCGGCTTGGGAGCATAACCGGCAGCAGTATTGGCCAGTTTGGGCTCGGCAGCGAGTACGGCGAGGATGTGCTCGGCATATTCCTGCCAGTCGGTAGCGGCGTGCAGATAGCTGCCGGGCTTGAGTTTTTCGCACAGCAGCGCGACCAATTCCGGCTGGATCAGGCGGCGCTTGTGGTGTTTGGTCTTGTGCCAGGGATCGGGGAAGAAAATGTGTATGCCATCGAGGCTGGCCGGCGCGATCATTTGCTTGAGCACTTCCACTGCATCGTGCTGGATCACCCTCAGATTGGTCAGGCCCAGGGCTTCGATCTGGTTCAGCAGGCTGCCGACACCGGGGCCGTGAACCTCGATGCCGAGATAGTCATTCTGTGGATGGGCGGATGCGATGGTTGCGGTGGAATCTCCCATGCCGAAACCGATTTCGAGTATCTTCGGCGCTGTCCTAGCAAAGGCAGAATCAAGATCGAGCAGGGTTTCCTGGTAAGTGATCCCCCAGCGTGGCATCAGGGTATCCAGTGCCCGGGTCTGGGCATTGGACATGCGGCCTTGGCGCAGGACGAAGCTGCGGATCGGGCGGTGCTTGGTTGTTGCGTCGTCAGTGTCGTTCATATGAGCTGGGTGTGCCGCTCACCCCTATGGTTTGATTACTTGCCTATCATGCCGGTAGTGGGTGAACTCGGGCTGGCGGAGTAGAGCTTTTTCGGCATGCGGCCGGCGAGAAAAGCTTCGCGCCCGGCCTGTACCGCCTTTTTCATGGCCGAGGCCATTAGTACCGGGTTGCCGGCGCCGGCGATGGCGGTATTCATCAGCACGCCGTCGCAACCCAGTTCCATGGCAATGGCGGCATCTGAGGCCGTGCCCACGCCAGCATCGACGATCACCGGCACCTTGGCGTTGTCGATGATGATCTGCAGGTTCCACGGGTTGAGGATGCCCATGCCTGAACCGATCAGCGAGGCCAGCGGCATTACCGCGACGCAGCCGATTTCTTCAAGCTGCTTGGCGATAATCGGGTCGTCTGAAGTGTAGACCATCACCTTGAAGCCATCCTTGACCAGGACTTCCGCCGCCTTGAGGGTTTCCACCACGTTCGGATAGAGCGTTTTTGGGTCGCCCAGGACTTCGAGCTTGACCAGATCGTGGCCGTCCAGCAGTTCGCGCGCCAGGCGCAGGGTGCGAATGGCATCGTCGGCGCTATAGCAGCCGGCGGTGTTGGGCAGGTAGGTGTATTGCGAGGGCGGTACGGCATCGAGCAGACTGGGCTCGCCAGCGTTCTGTCCGATGTTGGTGCGGCGGATCGCTACCGTTACTATTTGCGCGCCGCTTTCTTCGACCGCACGGCGGGTTTCGTCGAAATCTTTGTATTTTCCGGTGCCGATTAGCAGGCGTGAAGAATAGGCCTTGCCCGCGATGATTAGTTCATCCATCTTGATTCCCCCAAAATTATTGCTACAGAGCCTGGATAATGAATTATCCGCCACCAACCGCGACGACGATTTCCAGTTGGTCCCCATCAGTCAGCACGGTCTCGCCGAACTGGCTGCGCGGAACGATTTCGCCGTTCCTTTCTACCGCCAGACGTTTTCCGGTGAGGTTCAGGGTTTCCAGCAACTGGGAGAGGTTCGGATTCTGCTCAAAGGAGTGAGGTGTGCCGTTGACCGTTAGCTGCATCGCCTTCAATATTGCCGTGAGAAAAGTGGGATTGCATTCTACCATGCAGGCACAGCGCTATGGTAGAACGAAAGCCTCTAGGGTTGGCCGAAGCCAGAGGGGGAAGCCGTGTCGTCAGGTGCGAGCGTGGGGTGCGCGCATAGCGAGTTCGAGTTTGGTCACGTAGCGCTGCAACAGTGACTGCTCATGTTGCGGAAGATCGATAAACTGGCAGCCGTAACGCCTGGCGTGATTGCCGTTCCTGAGCGTAATATCGGCTGAACTGCAGATACGGATGTCGGATGTCAGTTCGCCGAATCCAGGCAAGTCGATGTGGCAACCTCCAAACAGGGCGCCTTCCTTGAGCGTTGGGGAAGAAACTTTCGTCAACATGCCGATGCCGCCTACGCTGATGTCAGAAAGCGGGTTACGGGCGATTTCGCCATTGTTGAGCGCGATTTCGCATAGAACCGGTTTGCCAATGGGTGTAGGTACGCGGAAGAGTTCGCGACGCTGAGGCCAGCGTATGGCTGAAGGAATCGGAATGGAAAACGCGGCGGCGCCTTCGAAGAGGCAGTGCTCGATTTGTGAGGAAACAAAGCTCACCGGTACGCCGGCATATACCGAGCTGAAATGTAGCCGTGAACAGGCCAGGATGCGCTGGGATATCGCTTCGTCGGAGACATCATCCAGAATCACCGTATCTTTTCCGACCTCCAGCAGGCAGGTGGAAAAAATATGGTAGCTGTTGTCAAAATGGCCCGTCATATGGCTGCGTTTTTTCTGCAGCTTGTTCAATAATGCCCGGATATCCGCTTCGCTGTTCAGCAGAAAGCGACTTTCTTGTTTGTCATCGAGTTGTTCAGTCACTTCTCACTCCATCCCTGTGGGTGCTGTGGGGCGTCTTAAAATAATGCGCCCTGATTTTTTATGTGTTGAGATTATATCAACCTGATGAAAATGAAAAGATTAAAATTTCATTTTGTTGTTTCGGCCCCCTGGATTAACAGTGCCTATCGATCATCGCATTTGTAAAGCATGGCCTGAATTGAGCCTGTATAAAGTAATAAGCAATATTTATACCCAATATGGACAGGCTATATTTATCATTACGTTGCGATTTTTTATCAGACAAACTTTAATGAAAAGTGTAAAAAAAATCGACACTTTATCGACCTGTTTCTAGTTGTTCAGCGCGAGTGCCTTCGAAGGTGGGTACGGCAACAAGGGGCTCACCTGCGGGCTAGTAGTTGAGTAATGAGCTGAACCATCGTAAAATCTGCCCTCTTGCGGGTGTAGTTCAATGGCAGAACGGCAGCTTCCCAAGCTGCATACGAGGGTTCGATTCCCTTCACCCGCTCCAGTCTTATTCCCACCTCAGGATGATGCCAATGAACAAAACCCTGAAATACGGATTGCTTTTCGTCGGCGCCATACTGGTTGTATTCCTTGCCCTTATCGCACTGGTCGCCGCCACCTTCAACCCGAACGATTACAAACCGTTGATCGTCAAGCTGGTGCAAGAGAAAAAACAGCGCACACTGAAGCTCGAAGGTGACATCAAGCTGACTTTTTTCCCCCGTATCGGCGCCGATCTCGGCAAGCTTTCCTTAAGCGATCACGGTAGCGACAAGGAGTTCGCTGCCATCGACAGCGCTCGAGTTTCCCTCGCGCTGTTGCCGCTACTGAAGAAGCAACTGGTGGTGGATCGTATCCGGATAGACGGCGTCCGGGCCAGGCTGGTGCGCTACCCTGACGGCAGTACCAGCATCGACGATCTGTTAAAGAAGGAGGAGGAAGAGTCAGAGCAGTTCAAGTTCGACATCGAAGGCGTCAGCATCACCCGTGCAGCATTTTCTTTCGATGACCGGATGGCCGGACGGAAGCTGGATATTTCCGGCCTGGAATTTGAATCCGGACGGCTGGCCAACAATCAGCCCGGCAAGATCGACCTCAAATTTACCTTGCAGGGCGACAAGCCGAAGATCAATGCTCAGGTGGCGATAACTAGCGGCCTGCTGTTCGACATCGAGGCCAAGGCCGTCGCCCTGGATGGTCTGACGGTTTCCCTGGCTGGCAAGCGTGGTGACGATGGCATGGAGATTAGTCTGATCTCGCCGAAATTCGAATTGGGGCCTGAGCGTGTTGCCGGCAAGCTTGATCTGACCGCAAAGATGACGCAGGCCAAGGGTAACCTGAATCTGGCACTGAGTGTCCCTGCGCTGACCGGCAAAGGTAACGTTTTTAGAGCCGAAACAATCACCTTGGACGTCATCGGCCAGCAAGGCGAGAACACCATCAAGAGCCGGATCGCCAGCCCATTCAGCGCCAATCTTGATACGCGTCAGTTCAGTCTGGACAAACTCGTGGCTAGCTTTGATCTCAGCGGTCCGGCCATGACTAAAGCCCTCGACGTGAATCTGGGTGGTGTGGCCAGGATCGATCTGGACAAGCAGGATGTGCGTCTGGACCTGTCCGGCAAACTCGACGAAAGCAAACTCAAGGTCAAGCTCGGCATCAGCCATTTCGATGCGCCGGCCTATGATTTCGATATCGCTATCGACCAGCTCGATATCGACCGCTATTTGCCGCCGGGCAAGCCGGAAGATAAGGCCAGGCAACCTGAGAAGCCGCTGGATTTCGGCTTCCTGAAAAATCTCAACGCCAATGGTCGGCTCAGCATCGGCGCGCTCAAGGTCGCCAACATCAAGTCCTCCAACATCAAGCTCAACGTCAAGGCGGATGGAGGCAATCTGAACGTCGCGCCGATTTCGGCGAATTTCTACCAGGGGACATTGAATGGCGCGATCTCCCTGCATGGCGCCGGAACGCCCCGCGTGGCGTTGAAGCAGAACCTAGTAGGGGTCAGCGTCGGACCGATGCTGAAAGACGCGGCCAATGTCGACATGCTGGAAGGGCATGGCAACGTGGCACTCGACGTCAGCGGCCAAGGCACCACCGTCAGCGCCATGAAGAAAGCGCTGCAGGGCAGTGCCGCGCTCAATCTGCACGACGGCGCGCTGAAAGGCGTCAACATCGCCGGCGCAATCCGCAATGCTCAAGCCAAGTTCGGTTCGCTTCAGGGGGTAAGCAACCAGACCTCCAACGCCGCCGACAAGACCGATTTTTCCGAGCTGAAAGCCAGTTTCCGGATCAACAACGGCGTTGCCCACAACGAGGATCTTTCCGCCAAATCGCCGTTGCTGCGCCTGGCCGGCAATGGTGACGTGAACATCGGCGAGAGCTCGATGAATTATCTCGCCAAGGCAACGGTGGTCGCTTCATTGGAGGGCCAGGGCGGCAAGGAGCTGACCGCGCTCAAGGGTATGACCGTGCCGGTGCGCATCACCGGACCTTTCGCCGGGCTGAAATATAGTCTGGATTTCAATGCCATGGCCTCTGAGGCGGTGAAGCAGAAGGTCGAACAGAAGAAAGAAGAAATCAAATCGCGCCTTGGCGAAGAACTGAAGAGCGGTCTCAAGGGGCTGTTCAAGTAAGCCAAGAGTCCATGAAGGATTTCTCACAGCGCCTGATCGAGTGGCAGAAACATCATGGCCGGCATGGCCTGCCTTGGCAGCAGACTCGTGATCCTTACTCGGTGTGGCTGTCGGAAATCATGCTGCAGCAGACCCAGGTTAGCAGCGTCATCCCCTATTACCAGCGCTTTCTGGCGCGATTTCCCGATATTTCTACCCTCGCTGCCGCCTCTCAGGACGAGGTGCTTGCCCACTGGAGCGGGCTAGGATATTACGCTCGAGGACGCAACCTGCACCGTGCCGCGCAGGTCGTGGTGGCGCAGCATGGCGGCATTTTTCCGTCTGATCCTGAGTGGGTCGTGGCCTTGCCCGGCATCGGTCGCTCCACCGCTGCCGCGATCCTGGCTTTTTCCTTCGGCCAGCGCCGAGCCATTCTGGATGGCAACGTCAAGCGCGTGCTGGCGCGCTGTTTCGGCATCGCCGGCTATCCCGGCACCAAGGCGGTGGAGAACCGGTTGTGGCAGCAGGCCGATGCACTGTTGCCTGAATCCGGCATCGAAACCTATACCCAGGCCTTGATGGATCTGGGCGCCACGGTGTGCACCCGCAAACCTTCCTGTGCCGATTGCCCTCTTGGTTCCGTCTGTGTCGCCTACAATGAAAAGCGGGTGGCAGAACTGCCGGAAACCAAACCGCGCAAGCCGCTGCCGCAGAAGGAAACCGCCATGCTGGTCCTGCTGCGCCAGGGCGAGGTTTACCTGGAAAAGCGGCCATCCACCGGCATCTGGGGCGGCATGTGGAGTTTGCCTGAGGCACCGGTCATGGAGACAGATTCGCTGGCTCGTCTCGGCATGGTCGGTGCGGAAGTCAGTCCGCTACCTGAACGGCAACATACCTTCACCCATTTTCGTCTGCATATCGTGCCGCGGGTATTCGAGGTGACGGCGCTGCAGCCCGGCTTGCACGAGCCGGGCGGGCTGTGGCTCACGCTAGCCGATGCGATGGGTGCGGCGCTACCCAAGCCGGTGCGGGAGATTTTGACAGGGCTTGTCTAAGGGCTAAAGCTTTTGAACCGCAGAGACGCCGAGTAACCGCGTGGTTTTTCGGGTTTTTTCTCGGCGTCTCCGCGCCTCTGCGGTGAACCGTTTTTTTAGAGTTAAAGCATATATGACCGAACCGACCATATCCTTGCTGGAAAAGCACTGGCATCACCTGTCGTCCAACGAGGTCGCCGAGCTGCTTGACAGTGATCTGGTGCACGGCCTGAATGCCGATGAAGTACGGCGGCGGAGAGAGTCCTTCGGCGCCAACCTGCTTACCCCCAAGGCAGGCAAGTCGGCCTGGCTGCGTTTCCTGCTCCAGTTCCACCAGCCCCTGATTTATATCCTGCTTGCCGCCGCCGCGATTACCGCCTTTCTTCATGAATGGGTGGATTCCGGCGTGATTTTCGGCGTGGTGCTGATCAATGCGGTGATCGGTTTTATCCAGGAATCCAGGGCAGAGGATGCGATTGCAGCGCTGGCTCGGATGGCGGCGAGCGCTACCATAGTGTTGCGTGACGGCATCAAGCAACCGCTGCCTGCTGCCGAGCTGGTACCTGGTGATATCGTGCTGCTCGCCCCCGGCGACAAGGTGCCGGCCGATCTGCGCCTGTTCCATGCACGCGAACTGATGACTGACGAGTCGGCGCTGACCGGGGAATCCCTGCCGGTGCTTAAGCATACTGCGCACATTGAGAAGGATGCTGTTCTGGCTGATCGCGCCAATATGGCTTATGCGGGCACATTGGTCACCAGCGGACATGGGGCGGGGATCGTGGTGGCGACCGGAGACATCACCGAGACCGGCCGCATTTCGCGCCTGATCGCCCATGCCACGGACTTGTCCACGCCGCTGACGCGCAAGATGAAGCATTTCAGCGCGGTCATGATGGTGGCGATTCTCGGCCTGGCGGCATTCACCTTTGCCGTCGGCACCTGGCGCGGCGAACCGCCGGTGGAAATGCTGATGGCTGCGGTTGCGCTGGCGGTGGGCGCGATTCCCGAGGGTCTGCCGGCGGCAATCACCATCACCCTGGCCATCGGCGTGTCGCGCATGGCGCGGCGCCGCGCCATCATTCGCAAGCTGCCGGCGGTGGAAACGCTGGGCGGTGCGACGGTGATCTGCTCCGACAAGACCGGCACGCTCACCGAGAACCAGATGACAGTGCAGGAAATCCATGCAGGCGGAGAGATTTTTCGCGTGAGCGGCAGTGGCTATGCGGCAACGGGGGAGATTAGCCACAACGGAGAAAGAGTGGAAACGCGGGGCGTTCTGCGTGAATGCCTGCTCGCCGGGGTGCTGTGCAACGATGCGGCACTGGTCGAGCGCGATGGCCGCCGCGAGGTTGCCGGCGATCCGACCGAGGGCGCCTTGCTGGTGGCGGCGGAAAAGGGCGGTCTGGCGCTGGGCGAAATACATGCGGATTATCCGCGCCGCGATGAGCTGCCCTTCGATTCGCGCTACCAGTACATGGCGACGCTGCACGAAGTACGGGATGGCGGGCAGGTCATCTACGTCAAGGGGGCGATGGAAAAGATCCTTGAGCGCGCCGTTGCCATGCTCGACGCGGATGGGATTGAAGTTGTGCTCGACTCGGTTCAGATCGAGACTCACGCGCATGCCATGGCCTCGCGCGGGCTGCGTGTGCTGGCGCTGGCCAAGGGCGTTGCAGAAGAGGGGCAGGCGCTCAAGCATAGTCATCTCGACCGGCTGGTATTCATTGGCTTGCAGGGCATGATCGACCCGCCTCGACCGGAGGCGATTGCGGCGGTGAAGGCGTGCCACAACGCGGGCATCGCGGTAAAGATGATTACCGGCGACCATGCGGTCACTGCCGCTGCCATCGCGGTTCACCTGGGTCTGCGTCAAAAGGAAGGAGGGCTGCCGCTGACCGGCCGGCAGATCGCCGATCTCTCCGATGAAGAACTGCGTAGCGCAGTGCTGAAAACCACGGTGTTTGCCCGAGTGGAGCCGGAACAGAAGCTGCGCCTGGTCGAGGCTCTGCAAGCCGGAGGTCAGATCGTGGCGATGACCGGCGACGGCGTCAACGATGCACCCGCCCTGAAGCAGGCGGATATCGGAATCGCCATGGGTCTCTCCGGCACCGAGGTGGCGAAAGAGGCCGCCGACATGCTGCTCACCGACGACAATTTTGCCTCGATCGAGGCCGCGGTGGAAGAAGGGCGCGGGGTGTTCGACAACCTCATCAAGTTCATTACCTGGACCCTGCCGACCAATTTCGGCGAGGGCCTGGTCATCCTGACCGCGATCGTCTTCGGCGCCACCCTGCCGATTACGCCGCTGCAAATTTTGTGGATCAACATGACCACCGCTGGCGTGCTGGGCCTGATGCTGGCCTTCGAGCCCATCGACAAAAACATCATGCAACGCCCGCCGCGCCACCCTGCGGCACCGATCCTGACCACCGAATTGATGTGGCGCATTTTGCTGGTCAGCCTGCTGCTGCTGGGCGGGGCTTACGGTTTGTTCCTGTGGGAGCTTGAAACCGGTGCAAGCCTGGAGCAGGCCCGCACCGTGGCGGTGAACGTGTTTGTGATGGGCGAGCTGTTCTATCTGTTCAACTGCCGTTCGATGACCCATTCGCCCTTCCATGTCGGCTTTTTTTCCAACCCTTTGCTGTGGTTCGGCGTGATAGGCATGATAACGTTGCAGCTGTTTTTTACCTATGCGCCGGTGATGAACCATTTGTTCGCCAGCGCGCCGATCGGCCTGGACGATTGGGCGCGGATCGTGGCGGTCGGGCTGATTATCTATTTCGTCATCGAGGTGGAAAAAGCCTGGCGGCGGGGTAAACTTAAACCTATAAAAAGTTGAACCGCAAAGGACGCAAGGGACGCGAAGGAATTCAAAGGCTTGAACAACTTAATCTCTATTTTCCCGATGGGTAATGCATCGCAATCTATTAAGCCATTGTTTTACCTTGCGAACCTTCGCGTCCTTTGCGGTGAAATGCCGTTTTCAGGTTAAATGATGCTGATCGACACTCACTGCCATCTTGATGCTGCCGAATTCGACGCCGACCGCGACGACGTAGCGGCACGCGCACACGCTGCGGGGGTCGAGGCAATCGTGGTTCCTGGCGTGGAGCGCGCCGGTTTCGCCAAGTTGCTGGCGACGTGCGCGCGCTACCCCGGCTGCGTCCCGGCGCTGGGCATACATCCGATGTACGTGGATGGCGCGCAGCCCGAAGATCTGACGACTCTGCGCGAGATGATCGTTATGCACCACCCGGTTGCTATCGGTGAAATCGGCCTGGATTTTTTTGTCCCGGATTACGACCGTGAACGTCAGGAATTTTACTTCACCGAGCAGCTGAAAATCGCACGGGAATTCGACCTGCCGGTGCTGCTGCACATTCGCCGGGCGCAGGATACGGTGCTGAAATTTCTGCGCCTTGCCAAGGTGAAAGGCGGTATCGCCCATGCCTTCAACGGCAGCCACCAGCAGGCGGAGGAATTCATCAAACTGGGATTCAAGCTCGGCTTC
This sequence comes from Gammaproteobacteria bacterium, assembly GCA_018823025.1. Classification (GTDB taxonomy): domain Bacteria; phylum Pseudomonadota; class Gammaproteobacteria; order Burkholderiales; family Sulfuricellaceae; genus Sulfuricella. Next base: position 22,132 of record JAHJJI010000024.1, read on the forward strand.
GGCGGTGCCATGACTTACGATCGCGCCACCAAACTGCGCGAGCTTGCCGCTACACTGCCGCTGGACAGTATCGTGCTCGAAACCGATGCGCCAGACATTCCGCCAGCGTTCATCGGCAAGGCGCGCAACAGCCCGGAATATTTGCCGCGCATCGCCGAGACTCTGGCGGAATTGCGCGGGATGCCCGTCGCCGAGGTAGTGGAGGCGACTACGGCCAATGCCAAGGCAATCCTGAAAGGTCTGGCGTGAGGAAAGAAGCCACCCTGCGCATGGCGTATTTGTCGATCGCGACCTCGATCGCGACGATGGCACTGAAATTCGGCGCTTTTTTTCTCACCGGTTCGGTGAGCCTGCTCTCCGATGCCGTCGAATCGCTGGTCAACCTTGCTGCCGGCCTGATTGCTCTGGCGGCGCTGATCATTGCTTCCCGTCCCGCAGATGTCGATCACGCCTACGGTCACGACAAGGCGGAATACTTTTCCAGTGGTGCCGAAGGCGCACTGATCCTGGTTGCGGCGGTATCAATAATCTATGCGGCGGTAGGTCGCTTCCTGCATCCTGTTGCGCTGGAAAACCTCGGCCTCGGCCTGACGGTCTCGTTGCTTGCGGCAGTGCTCAATTTTGCCACGGCACGGGCCATGTTGAAGGTGGCAACCCAGTACGACAGCATCACGCTGGAAGCGGATGCCAAACACCTGATGACCGACGTCTGGACCTCGGTAGGCGTAGTGGCGGGTCTGGGTGTGGTGATGTTTGCGCCACCATCGTGGCAGATCCTCGATCCGCTGATGGCGGTGGCGGTGGGGCTCAACATCATCTTCACCGGGTTCCATCTGTTGCGGCGTTCCTGGAGCGGATTGATGGATGCTGCACTGCCCGTTGATGAAATAGGTCAGATCGAGACAGAGATCGGTAAATTATTGCCCAGTGGCGCCTCCTTTCACGACCTGCGTACACGTAAATCCGGTTCGCGCCGTTTCATCGATTTTCACCTGCTGGTGCCGGGCGCAAGTACGGTGAACGAGGCACATGCCCTGTGCGACCGGATCGAAGAAGCACTCGAGCGTACCCTACCCAACACCGCAGTGACGATCCATGTCGAGCCGCTGGAAACGCATCAACAATAATGGAATCTCATGCAAAACCTGCAACCCCAATTTGAACGCACCCATATCCTGATCGGCGATGAAGGTATCGCCAGATTGGCATCCAAACACGTGTTCGTTGCCGGTCTCGGCGGCGTCGGCTCCTACTGTGCTGAAGCGCTGGCGCGCGCCGGCATCGGCCGTTTGACCCTGCTCGACCACGACGTGGTGGGGGCTTCCAACATCAACCGCCAACTGCCGGCCTTGCTCTCCACCGTGGGCCAATTCAAGGCGGAACTGATGGCGGCACGCATCCGCGATATCAATCCTGAGTGCCAGGTGACGGTCATCCGGCAGTTCCTCAATACCGAAAACGTCAACGACCTGGTGCCGGGAGACTGCGATTACGTGGTGGATGCGATCGATTCGCTGGCTTGCAAGGTAGCACTGGTTGCGGAAAGCCTGAAGCGCGGCCTGAAGGTGGTATCCAGCATGGGGGCGGGCAATCGCCTTGACCCGAGCAAGATCAAGCTCGCCGATATCAGCAAGACCGAAATGTGCCCGCTCGCGCGCCAGATGAGGAAGCGCCTGCAGCGCCACGGCATCCGCAAGGGGCTGTTGACGGTGTTTTCCGACGAGCAGCCCAGCGCGCCGCTGCCGCCCCAGCCGGTGGAAGGGTCGGGGCGTCCGCGCGCGGTCAACGGGACGATCAGCTACATGCCGCCGCTGTTTGGGTATATGCTGGCGGGGGCGGTGATACAGAAGCTGCTTGAGTCCGAAGGGCTGGAACAAGGGGTTGTTTCAAGCCAGTAGCGGGAGTCTTCTTGTTGGCGCCCTGCTGAGCTATTTTCCGCCCGCCCGCACCCACATGACCGCAAGCCGCCCCATGCCCCAGCGGTGCAAGCCCAGCCCAAGCAGGATAAACGCGGCGCCGAACCAGACTTGCGGCAGCACCGCTTCGTTGTTCAGAAGGTGGCCCAGCAACAGCGCCATGACCGGCGTGATGAGCGTGATCAGTGCCACGTGCCCGGCTTCCATGTGCTTGATCATGTAGAAATACAGCATGAAGCCCAGCACCGAGCCGAACACCCCGAGGTACACGGTGGCAATCAGCGCCTGCTGCGGCAGCGCTGCGGGCAAGCTCCCGTCCGTCCACCACCATGCCGCAAAAAACAGCGGCAGCCCTACTGCCAGCGTACCCAGCGTCATCGCCAGCGGATGGCTGTCGTCCCCGATGCGCTTGATCCACACCAGGCCGAGCGACTGCGTCGCCACCGCGCACAGCAGTGCCAGGATGCCCAGCAGAGCGCCCGGCCCCAGTTCCAGTCCGCCCTGGAACACCAGCCCCAGTCCGACCATCCCGAGCGCCATGCCGAGTATCTTGTTGGCGGTCAGCTCCTCCTCCACCAGCCACAACACCGCTCCCAGGCTGGTAATCAGCGGCGACAGCCCGAACAGCACCGAGATCAGCCCGGAAGAAACGTATTGCGCCGACCAGTAGGTGAGCGACATGGCGCCGAACAGGCTCAGCCCGCTGGCCAGATAGGCCTGCCGCGCCTTGCGGTGCAGCGGGACGCGAATACGCAAGGCCGCAAGCAGGAGCACGCACAGCAGCGTGCCGATCGCCATGCGTGAAAATACCGCAAAGCTGAATCCCACCCCCAGCGCGCTCCACTTGATGGCGAGCGGCGTGGTGGACCAGATCAGGATCACCGATACGAACGCGAGCGGCAGCGACATTCCCTTCTCCTCAAAGACGACAAAAAACAAAAAGGCCACGGAGATCGTCCGTGGCCTTTGGAAAAACTGCTGAAACTAAAACTGGTTAACGCTGACTCTCCCGGCCACGGAACGAGGAGCGGCACGCCATCTGCAGGCGGGCGGCTGGGCGGACTCGGACTAGGGTTAGAGATGGGGAATTCATGGGGGGATTATCGGGGGAGGGGTGGAGAAGTGTCAAGCCTGAAATGACAGAATCATGTTTCTGATTAACTTTGAACGTAAAGTTGAGGGGCGCCGCGCTTCTGCGGCGTCCCGCTCGAACGCAAGGTTAGATTGCATTGGTTTATTTACCCGTATGGCCGCCAATCATGAACGCACTTTTGATCTTGTCGAAGTCCGGGCGAGCAGCCTCGTTTTCAACCTCGATCCTATAGCGACCCTTTGGCAATTCCACTAGATCAATGATTTGATGCTTCGTGCTTTTGAGATCATGGCCTGCTCTACAAATTGATGCATATGTGCGGTTAACGATAATCTGTTTATCGGCAATTTTAGAAATACGTATGTGCAGGCGTATGGGCTTTCCTAGAGATTTTTGTTGTGATTCATTGAAATCTTCGATTTTCTTTGCCTTTGGCCCATAGCACTCAAAGTCATATTGTGCGCCAACGAGAGTATCTGCGAGGCGATCTTCTAGCGAAGGGAACGTGTGATTTAGGTACAAAAAATAACGAATGGGCACTGGGTATTCTGGAGCTTCGAATTCAGCAATAAGTATCTGTCCTGGTTTAGAAAAATCAACTGGTACGGGCGGCAGAAGCGCGGGGATGCTGCAATAGCCTGAGAGCCAAAGAACGGCGCCAAGAATTGGCTTTGAGCATGCTGAATAAAGGATCGGGCTCATTTGCAATCTAACAGTTAATATACGGACGTTTGCGCCCGGACATTTTTTAATAATACGGACACCCATAATGCCATCGTAATTGGTTGATGTGCAATGAATTTGAAATTTTGCGACCGTATAATAATCAATATCACTGACAACACCAGCACAGAGTATTTTATAAAGCATTCGCACATGTTGGGTTTTGTGCGCTACGCGCGCATGTTTAGATGCCGGGGGCTGCCCGGCAGCAGGTTACTTTATTTTGCTTGTCCAAAATACAAGTAACCAAACAAAAAGACACCCTGCCGCGCCGGCCCTGCGGGCTACCTTCGGTTTGATGGTCAAATTGGGCGGCTGCGCAACTCGCCCTAGCGGGGTGCACACCCCGCACCCCACTGCGGAGCTCGAACAGTGCTCGCCTTCATCCCAGTTTGACCGTCAAACCGAAGCGGCGCAGAAGGGGATTTAGGTTTTGTGGGCGGAGCCCGTGTTTTGGGTGCTCTCCCCGCAGGGGAGAGCGGGGTTGGTTTTGTTTTGCTTTTTTGGTCCCCTTTGGCCGCCGCCGAGTAGCGCAGCCAAGCTGGGGGATTTCTGCGAGGACTGTTTGAGCGCGTAGCGCGAGTTCCGCAGCAGCCCGGCTTGGCGAGCAACGCAGGGAACCCCGAAGGGGCGGTGGAGAGGGGCGGCTTTCTTTGGTTCCTTTCTTTGGCCGTTTAAAGAAAGGGACTAGCCCGCCGGGCTACCCCCGGCAACCAAACACCCGCGTAGCGCACAAACCCCCATCCAGGAAACAGCAAACCTGCCCCGCTTCATCCATCCTCGTTCTGGTCTATGCTGTAGAAATTATTAAGGGTTTCCACATCGTTTTCGGCTGGAGGATCAAATGAATAAGCATGCCTTGCACATTGCCCTGGTTACCGCATTTGCCAGTTATCTTCCGTCTGCGATTGCAGCGCCAGTCAATTACGAAATGAACCTGCGCACCTATTCTGGACTAGGTGCGGGAGGCGCCACCGGCATGATGTCGGCGATGTTCGGCGGCAAGGGGAATATTTCCAGGCAGATGGATCTGCGGCTGGCCAATCCTGCGGATATTCCTGGCGGCTATAGTGCCGAGCACATCGTGCCAGAGGGCATGCGTATCGGCCCATCGCTGCCGCTGAAGGGCGAGCGGCGCGGCACGGGGAGTGGCGGCAGCTCGGAGTCCGAGCAGCCCGAAGGCAAGGTGTTGATCTATTGGGGATGCAGCGAGACCGTGCCGAAAGGGCAGCCGGAAGTGATCGACCTGAAGGCCATGAGTAGCCGCCTGTCGCCGGAAGTGGCTGCGATGGCCCAGCAGAGCCGCAAGCGTAAAGGCGGCGGCGATGGCGGTGAAACTCTGCCGCCGCGCACGCTGTGGTGGCCGTATGGCGACAACGCTTTCAGCGGAATTCCCACCGAAGCCTCTGTGGTCGGCGAGCATGTGGTGAAGGCCAGCTTCATGCAGCAGGAGATTCGCTATGCCCTGGACAAGGACATGGATTTTCTCGAAGCGCTCAACTTCAAGTCCGGCAGTTCCGATCTCAAGGCGGCGATTCCCCTGAAATGGGATCAGCTTTCCCGTGCCAAAGGCTATAACCTGAATGCCGTTGGTGCAGTCGGCGATAATGAAGTCATCATCTGGATGGCGGCCAGGAACAAGAATCCGATGCTGCCGGGCAGCCAGAGTAGCTGCACCATTCCGGCCGGCATTTTCCAGAAGACATCAGGCGCCATGGCAATGGCGGAGGCAGTCGGGCCGACCAGGGGATTTGCCTATCCGCCGCTCAAGCCCGGCGAGAAGAAACCGCTGATCTGGACCGCGAAAGTGCGGGTGAACGGGTTCGATAATCTGATGCTCGGGATGGGGGACGTCGCCAGGGATGCGGCCACCGATGCGGCTGCGGATTCAGTGGTGCCGGGCGGAGGCAGCGTGCTCAAGTCGCTCAAGGGCCTGTTCGGAAACTGACAGGGCTCACTTCTCAAAAAAATTATCTGTCGTCGAAGCGAACCAGCTCAATCCGGTTTCTGCGCAACCAGCAATGCTTCCGGAACCAGGCGCTGAATCGAGGTGACCAGATCCAGAATGATTCCCGGTCGGCAATTGACCGAAACCCACAGCACATTGATCTTCAGGTTGAGATTGACGAAGACGACTTCGCTGTACTGTTCCAGCGCCTTCTGGAGATTGTTCAGGGTGGTGTTGATGGCGTGCTGGGGGCGGCTACGCAACCCGGGGATCAGCATCATGAAATCTGCCAGTGGGCGTCCGTCCTCACCATGCGTTGGAACGATCTGCCACAAAGGTGTGCCGGGTTCGATCGCTACCCCCGAAAAAGGAAGATTGTTGCGAAACTTGACGAGGCTCATGTTCCTCCCTCAGGGTGTCCAGCGACAGCAAAGGCAGCGCCATCAATCGATCGGGCACGGCATTAATGTCTGGCCAGCTTGCCCAGTTCAGTCAGTATCGAATACACCAGTTCTTGCCCCTGCACGGTCATGCCTTTGGCCAGCTTGTCGGCATCCCGTTCACCGCCCACGAGTTTTCGCATCATGCCGCCCAGTTTGGCCATGTCGCCACCAGCCCGCACCATCTGTTCAGCCATGTTGGACAGCATATGCAATGCTTCCGGGCTGCCTTTCCCCGCTGCATCGATCATGGCGGCGAGTCCCGGCGCGGCCAGGCTGGCATCAGGCTTGGCATTGGGGTCAGGCAAGGTGGAAGGATCTTGAATCCCGCACAGAATGGCTTCGATAATGGTGCTGTCCTCTTCATCCAGTCCCAATAGCACACTGGCATCCCGTTTGCCGTTGATAACCTGGCGGATCACCGTCACCAAGGCACCCCAGCCGCTCTTGGCGGTCATTTCCAGCATCTGTTCCAGTTGGGGCAGGAGAGCCCGGTTATTGCAGGCCATTACCACGTGATTAATCAGGGCCGCATGGAATTGCACGATTTGCTGTTTTTGCTCGGAGAGTAGTTTGGACACTTCGTCGATACCTCGAAATTTTTCAGGGCATGCTTCAAGGCATGCAGGTTAATCATATCAAAATGGGGCTGAAATTAAATAGCCATCGCCATATGCGCCGACACATGCGGGAATTCCGGGTCTATTCAGGCAGGCATAAAACGACTGTGTGAAGGAGAGATCGTCCGGAGGAATGTGCTGCGTTTATTCTGCCAGCAGAGCTACCGTCGTCTCGGCTGTTATTTTGTTGATCTCAAGCTGCACTGCACAGTATTCAGCCTGTTCTTCGACAGGTGTGGGGTCGTCCGCACAACTGCAGCCGGCAATAATCCCCGAATAAAATATGCCGACCTTGGTGCGTATTAAACCGGCTTCTTCGGAAACATGGATAACCCGCACATAGAGTTTGTCATCCAGGGCATAGCTGCTGGTGGATAATCCCTGCTGCAAGGGTAGCTGGTCAGCACCCAGTTGCTCAATTTCGGACTTGAGGATGTCCTTGAAATCAGGGGTTCCCCAGGCGGCTAATGATTTGCTTAGTCGAATCATTGGGCTATTCATTTTCAGGCCAGGGAAGTCTGCACTTAGTAGCCGGTGGATTTTTCGGTGGATTCTTTCTGTTCCTGGCTCGCCCGCTCGAGTGTCTTTGCCACGCCTTTGGCCTTATCCAGCGCTTCACGCTGCGGCTCGAACAGTTTGGTGGCAGATTTGTCGGGTTCAGTGTGAGGCACTGGCGCCTTGTAGGGCTTTTCCTCGCAGGCGGTGAGCAGCGCCGTGGCAAGCAGTAAAACGATCAGTCCGATGTGTTTCATGATGTTTTCCTTCTAAAGTCCAGTTGGCAGGCCATCTATGCTGACTCGGTTCTTTTCGAGCTGGTAGTCGCGCACACCCTGTTCGCCCTTCTTTTCCACCCAGTGCAGCAACTCCTCTCGTTCTCCAGTATAGGTGTAGAGGGGCACGCCTGCGCCGCAGGAGGTTTGCAGCGATTCGATGTCGAGCAGGATGATCTGGCGCGTGCCGGGCAGGGTAGGGAATTGCGCTGCGAGCATTGCCCATTCGGAATCGCCTGGCTGGATAGCGCGCCCCTGGCCATACAGGCGCAGGATCAGGTGGTCGCCTTCAAAGGCGCAGAACATCAGCGTCATGCGGCCATCTGCCAGCAGGTGGGCGGCAGTTTCGTTGCCGCTGCCAGTGAGGTCGAGATAGGCCACGCGCTTGTCGTTCAGTACCCGCAAGCCATCCAGCCCTTTGGGCGAGAGGTTGATGCGTCCGTCAGCAGGTGCGGTGGCGACGAAGAAGAGATGCTGCCGTGCGATGAAGGCTTTGAGGTTATCGTTTAGCGCCGGATAAAATTTGGCCATTATTCGCCGTCACCCCAGCGCGCCATCAGCTGGTGTTCGACGCCGAGATGATCGAGGATGCGCGCCACGATGAAGTCCACCACTTCGTCCACGCTCTGGGGGTGGTGGTAGAAGCCGGGATTCGCGGGGAGGATGACGGCGCCGGCGCGGGCCAGTTTCAGCATGTTTTCCAGGTGGATGACGGAGAACGGCGCTTCGCGCGGTACGATGATGAGCTTGCGGCATTCCTTCAGCATCACGTCGGCGGCGCGTTCGATCAGGTTGTCGGACAGCCCTGCTGCAATCGAGCCGAGCGTGCCCATGGTGCAGGGGCAAATCACCATGGCGTCGGCCGGGTTGGTGCCGGAAGCCACCGGGGCGAACCATTCGTCGCGGCCGAATACCTTGAGTTGTTCGGGTGAGACGTTGTAGCGTTCGCACAGCATTTGCTGCGCCTCCTGAGGGCGCGAAGGCAGGGTCAGATCCATTTCCTGTTTCGCCACAATCTGAGCTGCCTGGGAATACAGCAGGTAGACCCGGCTGCCGCTTTCCAGCAGGCATTGCAACAGGCGCAGGGCGTAGGGCATACCGGAAGCGCCGGTCAGCGCCAGGGTGATAGTCTTGTTTTGGGTTTTCATGGTTCTGATTGTAGGCCAGGAGCGCGGCAGGCTCAATGCTGCGGCGCAGAAGCGTCGGGCGGGGGTGCCGCAGGCTGTGGCGTAATGGCTGCGGCCGCCTCCGCTTCAGCCTTGAGTCTGGCCTTTTCCTCGGCTTCAATTTTTTCCGCAGCCTCTGCTTTTGCTTTGGCCTCGGCCTTTTGCCGGTTCTCCTCATGCTTTAGTCGGACCAGCGTGCAGAGGTTTTTTTCGAATACGTCGCCGAGGCTGTCCGGAATGATCGGGGCGGGGTCATCTTCCTTGGTCGGGGCGTATTCGAAGAGTTCTCCCGTCGGGGTGTAGAGCAGGTAGCTGATCAGCTTGAGGGTGTGCTCGGTGCAGTGGATGCGCTCGCGGTACAAGGCGCTGGCAATGAGCTTGTCCTTGAAGGGTTGTGGCGATGTGAAAACCACTTTCTTCCAGTAGGTGATCTCGTTGTCATTCAGGAACAGCTTGGAACGGTCGTAAAAATACAGGTTTGGATCGGTTGCGGTGTGGATCTTCACCCATTCTGCCGCGATCGTGACAGACGGTGCGGTGGCCAGGCAGGTAAGAATCAGCAGGAGCGCGCGCTTCATGGCTGGGTTTTCGGTGTCCGGGCGGGGATGGTGTTTTCACCATCGGCCAGGAGCTTGGCGGTGATCAGCCCGTTCACGGTGCCGAACAGCAGCGCGGCGGCAGCGAAAATCGGGGCGAGATAGAGAATGCCGGCATGCGGGATCAGCCACAGGTAAACCACGGCCATTTGCCCGGCGATGTGGACGAAGGCGGCGATGATGCTGAGTGAAATGGCACCGAACCAGCTTCTCGGCAGATGTCGCGCCAGCGCCAGCGCGGCGAGGCTGGCGGCTGCACCGGAAAAGCTCAGGACGAATGAAGGGGAAAGAAAGGTGCCGAGAATCAGGCTGCCCGCCACTACCCGCAGCAGCGATACCCACACCGCAGCGCGCAGGCCGAAACGCTCCAGTACCAGCAGGGTGACGATGTTCGCCAGCCCCGGCTTGATGCCGGGCAACGGCGAGGGGATGACGGCTTCCATCACGGAAAGACCAATGGCGAACGCAGACAGCTGTGCGATGCGGTGGTCTTCGGGAGTGGTCTGGATGGATACCTGCATTTTTTCGGACATTTTTACCGCAAAGGACGCAAAGGTTCGCAATGGAAAACCAATCCATGATTTACCTCGCGTTCCTTTGCGTCCTTTGCGGTGTAATGTTTTTTGAATGGCATTATTGAACACCCTGCGGCATACAAACCTTTGTGCTTAATAACTAAGCGAATCATACAGCTTCTTCGCACCGGTCAGCTCCAGGCTGATCTGGTTGGGCAGGCATAGTGCGGCTTCCCCGGCTTGGCTCAGCCAGCCCTGTTTGACGCAGTACTGTCGGGGGCTGGGGTCTTCGGCTACGCGGGCACGGCGGTTGCGGATTTCTATCCGGCTGGTGCCGAGCGGGCCGCGGGCGAGGAAGCTGCGGTTTTCAGACAGGCTGAGTTCGGCTACCACCTTGCCACCGCTGCGTACTACCGCTTTGTCTGCAGCATGGCCTTGCCACAGAGTGGCAAACAGCCAGGCCGTGAAAATCATGCCGGCAAACAGGATCAGCCAGTCACCGGTTTTTATCAGTTGTAGCATCAGCTCAGTTCGCGGTGGCGCACCATGGCCTGCTGTCCTTCAGTGCGAAAATGTGCAGTCAGTTTTTCAGCGAAATACACCGAGCGGTGCTGCCCACCCGTGCAGCCCAGGGCGACGGTAAGGTAGTTGCGGTTATCGCGGATGAAGCAGGGCAGCCAGTCTTCCACGAAATGGCGGATGTCGCCCAGCATTTTTCGCACACTGGCATCGCTCTCCAGAAAGGCGGCAACCGCGGCATCCTTGCCGTTGAGCGGCCGCAGCAAAGGGTCGTAATGGGGATTGGGCAGGCAGCGCACGTCGAAGACGAAGTCGGCATCCAGCGGAATGCCGTGCTTGAAGCCGAAGGACTGGAACAGCAGTGTCAGCCGTGAACGGTCGAAACCCACAAAATCCTTGATCCAGGTACGCAGGGAGTTGGCGTTGAGGTCGCTGGTGTCGATGCGGTGGCCGAGGGCGCTGATCGGTTCGAGCAGGTCGCGCTCGATCTGGATGCATTCCTTCAGGGTGAGCCGGTCGTTGCTCAGCGGGTGGCGCCGCCGCGTTTCGCTGAAGCGTTTGACCAGGGTGTCGGTTTTTGCTTCCAGAAACAGCAGACGCAGATCCAGCCCCTGCGCTTTGAGGTGCTCGATGATGTCGGGCAATTGGCTGATTTGGTCGCCGCTGCGCACGTCAACGCTGATGGCAATGCGCGTGTGGCCGGCCTGGTCAAGGAAGCCGGTGATGTTGGGCAAGAGCTGCGCCGGCAGATTGTCCACACAGTAAAAGCCGCTGTCTTCCAGCACGTTGAGCGCAATGCTTTTGCCGGAGCCGGAGAGGCCGCTGATCAGGATGACTTGCATATTCAGGGTAAGGGGTGATGAGTGAGGAGTGGGGGTATATTGTTCATTCTTCTTCTCTCGCGCCTGCCATCAGGCGTTCGTGCCGCTCGATAAATTCACGCGTGCTGCTGATCCCGCGTTTGCGCAGGATGTGGTTGCGTACCGCGACCTCCACCATCACTGCAATGTTGCGGCCACCCGCAACGGGGATGCGTACCTTGGGAATTTCCACGTCAAGGATGTTCTGGCTGAGTTCCTCGATTTGCAGCCGGTCCTGCGACGAAATTGTAAGCTCGGACAATTTGATCAGGTTGACGATCAGTTTGATATTTTTCTTTGGTTTTACCGAGGTCTCGCCAAACAGCATCCGGATGTTCAGCACGCCCAGGCCGCGAACCTCCATGAAATCCTGCAGCAGCGCTGGGCAGCGTCCTTCCACCGTATCTGGCGAAACCAGGTAGAAGTCCACGATGTCGTCGGCGATCAGGCGGTGGCCGCGAGTGACCAGTTCCAGCGCCAGCTCGCTTTTGCCGATACCGCTATCTCCCGTGATCAGCACCCCCATGCCTTGCACTTCCAGAAAAACGCCGTGCAGGGAAACGGACTCGGCCAATACCTGGGTGAGGTAGTGGTTGAGCACGTTCATCAGGTAGGGGCTGGGTTGCGGCGAGGTAAACAGCGGCGTCTGGTTCTGGTTGGCGGCATCGAGCAGTACCTCAGGTACGGGCTCCTTGTTGGCGACGATGATTGCGGCAAGCTCGGTGGAGAACAGGTGGTTGATCGCTTGAGCCAGTGCTGCCTGATCCAGGCTGCGCAGGTAGTCCATTTCCGCGCAGCCGAGCACCTGTACCCGGTTGGGATGAACCAGATTAAGGTGACCAATCAGTGCCAGGGTCGGTTTTTGCACGATTTCGCCGGTGAGTTGGCGGGCTCCGCCCTCTATGCCTGCGACCCAGATGATTCCCAGCTTGTCGTGGGTTTCGTCGAACAGCTGCTTTACGCTTATCTGTGACATTTGAATAAGTCTCGAGTCCTGAGTCCTGAGTCCCGAGTGTTGCGTCCTGAGGAGAAAATATCGCGAAGCGATTCAACACTCAGGACTTTTAACTCAGGACTCAGCACTGTTTTTAGCGCCATTCGGTTAGCAGACGATGAATTTCGGTCGGATCGCAGCTCGCCTGCAACTGCTCGCGCAACTGGCGATTGCTGAACATCTGCGCCAGTTCGCCGAGGATTTGCAGGTGCAGGTCGGTGGCCTGATCCGGCACCAGCAGGATGAACAACATGCTGACCGGCTGTCCGTCGGGCGCATCGAAGGGAATCGGTGTTTTCAGCTTGAAGAAGGCGCCAGTGGCCTCGCGCAGGCTCTTCATACGACCATGCGGGATGGCGAATCCGTAGCCGAGTCCTGTGGAGCCGAGCTTTTCACGTGTGGCGAGGCTGTCGATCACCTTCTTGTGCGGTAGCTGCAGGTTGTTTTCGAACAGCCGGCCGGCTTCTTCGAATAGCTGTGCCTTGCTGCCTACGTCGAGGCCGCAGAGAATGTTGCCCGGCGGTAGTATTTTGGTGATGAGGGTCATATTAAAACAAGCAAATCAAAACAAGCTCAGCCCTTTACCATTGCTCCTTCTCCCCTTGGGGAGAGGAGGCAAACGAGAAAAGCGCTTGTTCTGATTTGACTTACTCGGCGATTGGTTGGTGCTTGCCGCCGCTACCGCGACTGGGGCCGCCGTTCATTTCCTTGTGCTTGACGATCTGGCGATCGAGCTTGTCCACCAGACTGTCGATGGCGGCGTACATGTCGGCATCCTCGGATTTGACGAAAATGTCCTTGCCGCTGACGTGAACGTTTACTTCAGCCTTCTGGGCCAGCTTTTCGATAGAGAGAATGACGTTGACGTCAATCACATGGTCGAAGTGACGAGTAACCCTGCCGAGCTTGTCGGTGACGTAATCGCGGATGGCGGGGGTCACTTCAACGTGGTGGCCGGTAACATTGAGGTTCATTTGAGGCTCCTTCGGGTTGATGTTGATTAAAGGGTTTTTCGGAAACTGACCGCGGGAATTTGCATGGACTCGCGGTACTTTGCTACGGTGCGCCGGGCGACGACTATGCCCTGTTTTGCCAGAATATCAGCGATCTGGCTGTCAGAAAGGGGTTTTTGCGGGGTTTCCGCTGCCACCAGTTGTTTTATTAGCGCACGGATGGCGGTGGAGGAGCAAGCGCCACCGGTTTCCGTGGCGCAGGAACTGCCGAAAAAATACTTGAGTTCGAAAATGCCGCGCGGGGTGAACATATATTTCTGCGTGGTGACACGAGAAATGGTGGATTCATGCAGTTCGACGGCCTCGGCGATCTCCCTCAACACCAGGGGGCGCATGGCCACTGCTCCGTGTTCGAAGAAATTCCGCTGGCGTTCGACGATGGCCTGGGAAACACGCAGGATGGTCTCGAAGCGCTGCTGGATGTTCTTGATCATCCATTTTGCTTCCTGCATCTGACTCGACAGGTGCTGCCCGCTGCTTTCGCGGTTGCGCCGCAGAATATCGGCGTACATGCGATTTATGCGCAGCTTGGGCATGACATCCGGGTTCAGGGTGGCGACCCATTGCCCCTTGACCTTCTTTACCTCGACGTCGTGCTGAATGTAGCGCGTGTCCAGGTTGGCGAAGGCGGCGCCGGGGCGCGGGTTGAGGCTGGTAATCAGGCTCTGGGTGGCACGCAGACCGTCGTCGTCGAGGCGCAGCAATTTCTTCAGTTTGGTAAAATCGTGCGCCGCCAGCAGGTTAAGGTGGTGCTTCGACAAGGAAAGAGCTTGCTCCCGATAGGGGGTATCAGAAGGAAGGATTTCGAGTTGCAAGGCCAGACACTCCCCCAGATTCCGTGCGCCGACACCGGGTGGATCGAGATTTTGCAGGTGGCATAGCGCAGTGTGCAGCTCGATCGGTTCGATTTCCAGTTCGGGCGGTAACATCGCGGCGAGCTCATCCAGGTTCTGGGTGAGATAGCCGTCTTCGTCGAGGGCGTCGATCAGCAAGGCGACGATTCGCTTGTCGTGCTCGGACAGCGAAGTGAGTCCTAATTGCCAGTTGAGGTGGTCGCGCAGATCCACCGCTTCGGCGCGTTGCGAAGAGTAGTCGTTGTCCTCATCATCGTCTTGCGCAGTCCAGGGACTATCCTGATCCCAATCGTTTTCTGAAAGGGGTGCTGGTTCGGCGGGTGTTTCATCGGCTGTGCTGCTGGAGGTGGGCTGCGTGGAGAACTCGTCCGGCTTGCTGCCGCCGGCCTCTGCGGTTTCCTCGTTATCCGTATCACCCGTGCTTTCCACGCGTTCGAGGAATGGATTTTCCTGTGTGAAAGTGTCGAGTTCCTGGTCAAGCTCCAGCGTCGACAGTTGTAGCAGCCGGATGGACTGCTGCAGCTGAGGCGTCAGGGTCAGGTGTTGCGAAAGTTTGAGTTGTAGGCTGTGCTTCATATTTTTGTTCCCGGGAGAGTGCAGGCACGGTGCCTGGAGCGGGTTCGCCGCTACATCCGGAAGTGTTCTCCCAGGTAAACTTTTCTTACATTTTCATTATAAACGATTTCATCGGGATTTCCGCTGGCCAGCACTTCGCCGTCGTTGATAATGTAGGCGCGGTCGCAAATTCCCAGGGTTTCCCGCACGTTGTGGTCGGTGATCAGCACACCGATGTTCTGAGAGGTGAGGAAGCGGATAATTTTCTGGATATCGATCACGGCAATAGGGTCAACCCCGGCGAAGGGCTCGTCCAGCAGGATGAAGCGCGGCTGGGTGGCGAGTGCACGGGCGATTTCCACCCGTCGGCGTTCGCCGCCGGAAAGGGAAAGCGCCGGGTTGTTGCGCAGGTGGTTGATATGCAGCTCGTGCAGCAGATCGTCCAGGCGCTGTTCAAGCTGCCCCGGTTCCAGCGTTTGCAGTTCGAGGATCGCCCGGATATTTTCGGATACCGTCAGCTTGCGGAAGATCGACGCTTCCTGGGGCAGATAGCTCAAGCCCAGCCGGGAGCGGCGGTGGATAGGCAGGCGGCTCAGCTCTTCACCGTCCAGGCGGATGCTGCCGCCATCCAGCGGCACCAGCCCCACCATCATGTAGAAGCTGGTGGTCTTGCCCGCGCCATTGGGTCCGAGCAAGCCGACTACCTCGCCGCTGGAAACCTCCAGCGAAACGTTTTTCACTACCTGGCGCGATTTGTAGCGCTTTTTCAGGCCTTGGACAATCAGTTTACTCATAAAAAAACAGTCCTGAGTCCTGAAGTGTTGAGTCCCGATGCTTTTCCCAGGGATTCAGCACTTGCTACTCTTGTCGTGGATTGGCGATGCTTTCGGCAGGTTTCAGCACGGAAGGTTTGGCATCTGGAGCGGCGGTTTTCTGTTTCGGTTGTATCACCGTGCGAACTCGGCCACGCGGGTTGCTGGCCGTGGCGGTTTCCTTGCCGCCGATTACCTGGAAGAATTCGGTCTTGCCGTCATAGGAAATATAGTTTCCCTGTGCCTCATCCAGGCCGCGTTTCATGCGTGCCTGGCTGAAAAGTTGCACCAGGTCCTTCCTCTGGTCGTATTCAATACGCAGGGCAAAGCCTTCGATATATTCGTCGTAGCCTTCGCGCTTCTGTCTGAAGCTGGCCAGGTTGCCATAAGCGGTCCCGAGCTGGAAACCGTCGGCATCTTCCTTGACTACCAGCTTGTTGGCGCGGATTTGCAGCGTGCCCTGGGTGAGGATGACATTGCCTTCGTAAATGCTGATTTTCTTGGCATCGTCAACAGTGGCGGTATCCGCCTCCAGGTTAATCGGCTTGTCCCGATCCGCTTTTTCCGCATGAGCCCAAGGCGCGGCTACCAGCAATAACGCTGTCCACAGGCAGATGAGGGGCGAAAGTTTAACGGTTGGGGTTTTCATAACGGCCTTTGACGCGTGAAAACAATTTCATCACGTGGGTTTTGTTGTTCAATTCTAAACCAACAGCGTCGACATTGGTATGTGCATCCCTAATGTTAACAGGCTTATCGGTCAGCGCCAGATCCTTGTCCGGAATAACATGCAGGTAGCTGGTCGTGAGCTTCAAGGTGCTTTTGCCGTCGAAAGCTTCGCGCGTGACCACGACGTTGCCGGTAAAGTGGGCGTGCTCCCCTTCCTTCGACAGTAGTCCCTTGGTCGACTGGACGTGCATTGGGGCCGCTCCGCGCTCGAAGCGGGTGAAATGCGGTTTGTCGAGATGGGTGCTGTCGTCATCCGGGTAATGCACCATCCTGGCTGCGGTCAGGGTATGGTGCGGCAATCCGTCTATGCCCATGCGGGTGGCGCTGAAATTATCCACGGTATAGTCGGGGTCATGCCGGCTGCTGCCGTCATTTTTCGGCTGAGGCGGCTGCACGGTGCGGTCGAGCCAGAACGACAGCATCGCCAGCAGCACCAGCAGACCGGCCGGGAACCAGAGTGTGAGGCGGTCGCGCATCAGCCTGGTTGGAAAAATCGAGTCAGAAAGATCATTTCAGATAAGGCGCCAACTGCATATCGAAAGTTCCCTGTGCCTGCATGATCAGCTCGCATAATTCGCGCACGGCGCCGCCGCCGCCTGGCAGTTGGGTGATGTAATGAGAGTGCTGCTTGACCAGTGCCGGGGCGGCGGGAACGCAAACAGCCAGGCCGCAGCGGCGCATTACCGGCAAGTCCACCACATCATCTCCCATGTAGGCGCATTCGGCCGGGTCGAGGCCGGATTTCTCCAACAGTTCGAGAAAGGCACTTAGTTTGTCCTCCGCACCCTGATAGAGATGGGTCACGCCCAGGTTGATGGCGCGCAGCGCTACCAGCTGCGAGGTTCGGCCGGTGATGATCGCCAGTTCGACACCGGAGCGTTTCAGCATTTTCATGCCGTGGCCGTCGAGAGAGTTGAATGCCTTGAATTCCTGGCCGTCGTCGGCCAGGTAGAGGCTGCCGTCGGTCATCACGCCATCCACGTCGAAGATGGCAAGCTTGATTTTTTTTGCGTGTTCGAAAGCGTCCATTGTCTTCAGTCCTGAGTTCCGAGTGCTGAGTCCCGAGTGGGGGAGGTTTTACTTGGCACTCAGCACTGTTCTTAAACCACCCCTGCCCGCAGCAGGTCGTGCATATTGAGAGCGCCGACCAGCCGGCCATCCGTGTCCACTACCAGCAGTCCGTTGATCTTGTGATGATCCATCATTTGCACCGCTTCCGCCGCCAGCTTTTCCGGGCCGATAGTGCGCGGGTTGCGGGTCATTACCTCGGCCACCCTGGCGGCGCGGATGTCGAACGTATGGTCGAGCGCGCGGCGCAGATCACCGTCGGTAAATAGCCCGAGCAGGCGATCTGCGTCGCCCACTATCGCGGTCATGCCCAGGCCTTTGCGCGACATTTCCAGCAACGCCTCGGTGAGCAGCGCTGTTTCCGGCACTTTGGGCAGAGCATCGCCGCTGTGCATCAGGTCGCCGACATGGACCAGCAGGCGCCGACCAAGGGCGCCGCCCGGATGGGATCGGGCGAAATCCTCGGCACCAAAGCCGCGCACGTCGAGCAGTGCGATCGCCAGTGCATCCCCCAGCGCCAGTGCCGCGGTGGTGCTGGCCGTCGGTGCCAGCCCCAAGGGGCAGGCTTCCTGCGCCACGCTGACGTCGAGGTGTACGTCTGCCTCGCGCGCCATCGTGGAAACAGGATTGCCAGTCATGGTGATGAGTTTCGCCCCTCTGCGCTTGATGATCGGCAAGATGGTGAGCAGTTCAGGACTCTCGCCGGAATTGGACAGGGCGATCAGCACGTCATCCGCCGTGATCATGCCAAGGTCGCCGTGGCTGGCCTCGCCCGGATGGACGAAGAAGGCCGGCGTGCCGGTGCTGGCCATGGTTGAGGCGATCTTGCGCGCGATGTGACCGGATTTGCCCATGCCGCTCACCACAACCCTTCCTTGGCAGTGTAGAATCAATTCTAGTGCGCTGGTGAATTTGTCGTCCAGTCTGCCTATCAACGCCTCTACTGCTTTGGCTTCGATAGAGAGTACTTGGCGCGCGAGATCGAGAGCGTTGCGGTTGGATATCGTTTCAGTTGCATTCATCCGCGCAAGTATACTAAACCATACCGGCTATTGCCTATCGTCCATTTCCTGATTCTTTATGCATAACACCCTGCAACTTGTCCTGATCCTGCTTGCTGCCGCCGTGCTGGTGGTGGCTTTGTTTCGCTCGTTGCGTCTGCCCCCCTTGCTCGCTTACCTGCTGGTAGGCATGGTGATCGGCCCCCATGCGTTGGGGTGGTTGCCAGAAAGTAGCGAAACCAGCTACCTGGCCGAATTCGGGGTGGTATTCCTGATGTTCAGCATCGGTCTCGAATTCAGTCTGCCGCAATTGAAGGCCATGCAGAGGATCGTGTTCGGTCTGGGCGGCGCGCAGGTGCTGCTGACCTTGGCGCTGGTACTGGCGGCGTGCATGTTCATGGGTTTGAGCTGGCAGGCAGGCGTGGCGCTGGGCGGCATTCTGGCAATGTCCTCAACCGCTATCGTCAGCAAGCTGCTGGCCGAGAAGGTGGAACTGCATTCCCGCCACGGCCGCGAAATTGTCGGCGTACTGTTGTTCCAGGACTTGGCGGTGGTGCCACTGCTGGTTCTGATTCCCGCCCTGGCTGCCGGCGATCACAACCTGGGCTGGACGATGGCGGAAGCCTTCATCAAGGCAGCAGTGCTGCTGGCGGTGCTGCTGGTTTTCGGTCAGCGCCTCCTGCGTCCGTGGTTTCATCTCGTTGCCGGGCACAAAACCTCCGAACTGTTCATGCTCAACGTATTGCTGGTAACCCTCGGCCTCGCCTACCTGACCGAGCTTGCCGGTTTGTCGATGGCGCTGGGTGCCTTTCTTGCCGGGATCCTGATTTCAGAGACCGAATATCGCTATCAGGTGGAGGCCGATATCCAGCCTTTCCGCGATGTGCTGCTCGGCCTGTTCTTTGTCACCATCGGCATGCAGCTTGACCTCTCCGCGGTGGCTGACAATTTCGTTTGGGTGATGGCGCTGCTGTTCCTGCTGGTAGTTGGCAAGGCGCTGCTGATCGGCATCCTGAGTCGCTTTTCCGGCAGCGAGCTTTCAGTTTCCATTCGTACCGGGCTGGCGCTGGCCCAGGGAGGTGAATTCGGCTTTGTTCTGCTGACCTTGGCCGGAGGCGTGCATCTGATTGACGGGCCTGTCATGCAGGTAACCCTCTCGGCCATGCTGCTTTCGATGCTGGCGGCGCCATTCATCATTCAATATAGCGAAGCCATCGTGCAGAAGGTGTGCGGCGGTGAATGGGTGAATCGCGCCCGCGAATTGCATGAAGTCGCAGTGCGCAGTGCGGCCAGCGACCAGCATGTTATTGTCTGCGGTTATGGCCGTAGCGGGCAGAATCTGGCGCGTTTTCTGGAGCAGGAAAATATTTCGTTCATTGCCCTGGATCAGGATGCACAGCGCGTCAAGGCAGCGGCGGTGGCGGGCGAAAGCGTGGTCTACGGCGATGCGAGCCGGCGCGAAGTATTGATGGCGGCCGGGTTGAACCGCGCCAAGGCGCTGGTAGTGACCTACGCCGATGTGAAATCATCGCTGCGGGTGCTGCAGCATGCCCATGAAATGCGCCCTGACCTGGCTGTGATTGTGCGCACGCTGGATGATACGGATCTGGAAAAGCTGCGGGATGCCGGTGCTACCGAAGTCGTGCCGGAAGTGCTGGAAGGCAGCCTGATGCTGGCGTCTCACACCCTGATGCTGCTTGGCGTACCTCTGTCGCGCGTAGTCAGACGCGTGCGCCAGATTCGGGAGGCACGCTACAACCTGCTGCGCGGCTTCTTTCACGGCGCCACCGACCAGGATGATGAGTTGAGCGAAAAAATGCAGCCGCGCCTGCATACCGTCGCCCTCGGCGAAGGGGGCGCGGCGGTGGGGAAAACGCTCGCCGATCTGGATCTGGACAGCCTGCTGGTGCAGGTGACAGCGGTCCGGCGACGCAATATCCGCGCACTGGAGCCGCAGCCGGAAACCATGCTGCAGGCGGGCGACGTAGTGGTGCTGCTGGGAGCGCCGGAGAACTTGGCAGCGGCTGAGCTCAGGCTGTTGCAGGGGCAGGCTGATGCCCTTTCCGGCGTGAATTTGAATGGCGTTACTGAGTTAAAAATAAATCAGCTCTGCCCCCGGTTCCCCCTGACGTCCCATTGTTCTACAGCCATAAATAGATAAAGCCCGCCGGAAGCGGGCTTTATCTTTGGCTATTCCCTGAGTTACATCGCTTTGCAGACGGTGTACTGGTTAGCTTCGCTATAAGTTGCTGCAGCTGCGCCGGGAGCCGTGTTAACGCCGGCGGCACCCAGTGTGGCGAGGACGCTGCCCTGGTTAGGAAGGCCGTCGTCAAATTGGGTGTCGATAGCACGCGCTGCCTTGCCTGGCACCTGTGACAGGCATACGGAGAACACGGCGGTGCCGGTGGCCGGGGTAACGCCGGTGCCGACGCCGGTCAAGGCGTTGAATGCGTTGCGGGGCAGGGCAGCCACTCCGATATCAGCTGGGTTGCCGGAGATGAAGCCGGCTGCCTTGAGGGCTTGCCAGAAAGCGACGGACTCGCCGCCAGCGGTGAAGGTGTTGGCCTGTGTGATCGTGATTATGCCGTTATTGTTGCCGCCGGCAGTGATGTTTGCCCAGGGGCCGCCGCGTGCCCGCAACGTGGCGAGGTTCCCGTCGTCGCCTGGCAATCTGCGGAAGCGATCGATATAGGAGTTGTAGGCTGCGGTGACACCGTTCATGTCATTGACGGCGTTTTTGATCTTGGCGTTCTCGATCATCTCTTGCCCCTTCAGCACGCCGCCCAGCAACAGGCCTATGATCACCAGCACAATGGCGATTTCCACCAGGGTAAAACCAGATTGGGCTTTTTTCATTTCGATCCTCTTAATGTTCAATCATCAGATAGGTTGGTCAGGGATAGGCTTGTTATTTTAATTATCGGTTATTTTAACGGTAAGTTTAGGTAAATTACTTGGTAAGGTCTAGTGGAATTTGCTGATTAACCGATTTTGTTAATGTGATACTTCAAGTTGTAAGGTATTTGTTTCGCTTCCGGCGCCTTTGATCCGCTCTCGAAAAAAGGGTTACGTGTGAAGTTGCTTGCGACATTTGAGGTGTTGCTCTTGATCCATCTCAGGGCAGCTTGCCGGCGGTGACCATGCGGTTGAACAGGATGTTGGGGGAGAGCCAGATGACGATATCGTCGAAAGTAGCCGTCGGTGTTTTGCTGACAAAATTGGCATTGGCTGTGGCTGTTCCGGCGGTTATCAACTGGTTGTCTTGTTCATCCACATCGGTGCCGAGAGGTAATTGGGTTCCTTGGGGGTAATAGGCACCGTTGCCGTTCTTGCCGTGAGAAATGACCACGACGGGGACAGTGCTGGAAAGGATGCTTCCCCCTCCCGTGCTGAGCAGGGTCATGTCTCCTTGCGAACACAGTGCAAAGGCGGCAAGTGTAGGGTTGGATGGGGGCGGGACAGCGCAACTGGCGAAGGTGATTTGCGGGATAGTGCGTGTGAATTCCCTTGTTACCCTGTAGGTGTATCGCTTTCCCCATGCATCGGTTTCATTGACTCCCAGCGTTGCCCACGGGAGTGCCCCGGCAACATTGGTACAGCCTGCCGCAACAAAGGGTGCGGGTTCGAGGCCCGCGCCAGTTGCGCCGGTCTGAATAGTTGCCGATGCGGGGCACGGCAGGCGCCCATTGGCAATGGCGAAACCAATCAGCGCTTCCTTGATCTCTTCCAGCGCTTTCTGGGTCTCGCCGATTCGGCGCTGCTCGACCTGTGCGGCAAGCGGCATCAGCAGACCGCCAAGCAGCAAGCCAACAATCACCAGAACAATGGCCATCTCGACTAAAGTAAAGCCGGATGATTTATGGAGGTATGACTTCATGGCTATGCCTTGATTAGAGGGCGAGATGTTTATGGCTGTTAATCCTTAATTTAGTCATTCGCTACGCAGCTGGAAATTTCGTAGAGTGACACCCTGGGCAGCAGTCCCGGAACGGAAGCCGCCGGTGAAGCCAAAATAAACCGAGTTCAAAGGGGTGTCGAGGATGATGCAGCGGTTGATGGTGGGCGTTTTCGCGGCACGATTCAGATCAACGACGACATCGTCGCAGTCCGTGCAATCCACCCAGGTGGTGATGCGGGCGTAGGTATTGGGTGCTACATGATTTGCCGGGTTGCAGATGGAACAACCGGCATTGCAGCCGGTGTGAATTTCGATGCGCTGGTTGTGGAGCAGGGGACTCGACTCCTCGAACTTGTTGGCCGGACTGTGGCGGCAACCCGCAGCGGTGCCATTACAGGCGGAGGTGGGGTTGCCGTTGGTGAGTGAGTGATCGAGGTTGCCGTGGGCCATGATGGCGGTGTGGTTTTCGCTTGGGTCGGCATTGCCCGCATCCTTGTGCACATCGGTTTCGATAATGAATGAAAGAGTGCCCCACATATCCCCGGGTGCGGCGCCGAGGGCCAGTGCTCCCATGTCAGCCCCGCGTCCGCAGACGGCAGTCGGGGCGCCAATGTCGTTGCGCACCATCTGGAAGGTGAAACCGTTACCCCGGTCGGTACCGGTTCCGGTGAGCGCGTAGGTGTCGGCAGTGGAAAACTGGTAGTCATAATAGGCGCGCAGGACCTTGCCGGCGAGCGGGATGGTGCTGGGGAACCAGAAGCAGCCGCCCGAAGTGCCAACGGCGTTGGTAACGGTTACCGTCTTGTCGGTGGCATTGGTGGTGACGCCGACACCGGCTGCGACGAAGCTGGCAAAGTTGCTGGCAAATGACTTCTGCGTGGCCCCTGCGGGCAGGCCTTTGATGCAGCGGGCGACGTCGGCGCTCGCGGAAGTGTAGTTGAAGTGTGTGGCGCCAGTGTAGGCTCCGCTGGCCGGGAAGATAGTCGCATTGGCGCCTTCGAGATAATTGGCTATAACCAGTTTTTCGGCGGCGGTGGCCCGGCTCTGGCTGGTGGTACGCTCGCCGCTGAAAAACAGTACGGCACTACAGCCGGTGGTGCCATTCACCGTCGCTGCGGTAGCGGGCTTGGCGTAGAGCAGATTGTCTTTCCAGTGATTGCGTACATTAATGTCTGAGACCGGGATGGTGATAATGTTGTCCACACCTTTGTTGCCGACCGAGGCGGTGGGCAAGGTGGCCGGCGACAAGTTGTTGAGGTAGTTGGCCAAGTCTCCCATCAGGGTGTCTATGTCTTTCTTGAAATCGCTGCGTTTTTTTACACGGTCGAAAATATCCCTGTTGGCAATCCAGATGGCCTGGTCGTTGTTGGTGCCGTTGGCGAAGCTGGCGGCAGTACTGAGTGTGATGGTGCTGGTGACACCAACGATTGCCGAGATGGGTGCATTTTCCAGATAGTCGGTGGACGTATTGCTGCCACCGCATTCGGAAGCGCCAGCGGGTGTTCGGGTTTGGCCGCCAATGGCGGATCGCGGGGCGAATATCACGGCTAATGGACGTTCGTGGGGAGTAGCGCCAGCCACGATGGTTCCGCCAGCATCCTGGACAATGAATTGCCCCGTGGCATCCCAGTTGAAGTTGGTGGTCTTGGGGTTGTCCTTGCCGCGTCCGGAAATGGCGTACCAAAGGCATTCGCCACCACTGTCGCGCAATGCGGGCAGGCCCAGGGTTCTCCACGGCAGCCGACCGATGACTGACACGTCGGTCGCTCCACAAGATGGTTCGGCTATGCCGTCATTGTTTGTGTCGGGGCAGGGAAGAAAGCCGAATACTGTATTGGCATGCGTATCACGGTAGGTGGCTGCAAAACCGACCAGCGCTTCCTTCGCCTGTGCCAGTGCTGCCGTAGTAATTTTGTCGCGATCGAGTTGCTGATTCGATTTATTGAGTGCGTTGACCAGCAGGAATGCAGCACCGATCCCGATAAGGGTCAGAATAATCAGAATGGCTGAACCATGCTGACTCTTACGGCTGGACGTGCAATTGGGAAGAGGGCGTATCCGCATGGCTTTGCCTCTATTTTGCGGTTCCCGAAGACGCGGAGCCGTTAGCTTCTTCGAAGCCCTCGCGTACTTTGCCTTTGGTGGTGTCGAACGTCTGCCCCACCTTTAAATTGACCTGCCTGCTCGAAGGCAGTATCAGCAGGGCGGAAGGTTTGGATGTCTGCCCCTGTTGTACGGCTATGCCTTGGGGGGTTTCGTTCTCATTCTGTGGGAATTGGTTGATCCAGGCAGTGTTTTTTCCGCTGCTGCGCCGGACAATGCCATTCAGGGTGATTTGTTCAGTCGTACTGAGCGTGCTGCTTCCGCCACTTTTTTGACGTAGCCGGTCGAGCATGGCTCGCTCATCGGGGCTGAAAAACAATCGGCCGATTTTATTTGATTCCATAGAGGCTTCAGTTCGTAGCTGGTCAGGATCCTCGCGTGGAGGCTCCGTGCCGGCACAGACGGCATGGCCAGACAGGGAAGTAATCATCAGCAGAAATATCAGGCGTGCCATGTTTGTTCGCTTTTATTGCGGTATTCGTTCTGGGCTGTCTGCATGTTCGCCGAGGGTCAGCCAATAAATGCTGCATTCTGCGATTAGCGGCAAATGCGCGCTTTCAGGCTCCAGGCCGGCTCGTTTGACCATGCATTCCTGGGCAGTATAAAACCCTTTGTGCTTCAAATCACCCAGGAAATTGAGCAGATCGCCTTCATGCAGGAGCTTCATCTGGAATATCATTTTGCTGCCGCGCAGTTCCAGACCGCCGATCGGGACCTCCTGGTCAACTTGAAAAACCTGCTGGGCGGAAATTTCATAAGTAATTGGCAAGAGTTTGCGGCTTTCCCTGATGTGCTGGATATGTTCTATCCAGTCCAGGCGTCTTTCTTCCCCAACGAATCCTCGATCGCGTAAGGACACGAATTTGGGTTGGTAGTCTTGAATTTCCTGCTTGTCGTTTTCGGCCTGACGGTGTTTGTTGTTGGCATCGTTACGTTGCCCTTGTGTCTGAGTCATATCGTCCTGCTGCTTGGTCAGTATGGATCTGCCGGCAATAACCAGTGCGGTGCTTAACAACAGGCTTGCGATGAGGACGATGAGTGCTTTTTGGATCAGCGGAAAATCGTCCTTAATGAAAGATCGCTTGGCCGGAATATTTTTTCCCTTGGCCTGATCCTGCTTGGGGTTGGTTGTGTTTTGGGCCATGTTCAGCTTTCCGGCCGCAATGTCAATTTCATGATGAATCGGGTTTTTGTGTCTGTGTCTTCGACTCCCGCATTTCCCGTCAATTTGACGGTGGGTTTGATGTCAAGTGGTGGGCGGGTGATTTCTGCCCGCAACAACGTGTTTTTGCCAAGCTCGGCGGCGAAAAGGTGCACGCTTTCCAGTGCTGTTCGGTAGTCTTGTCTGAGAGATACTACTTCGCCTTCGATCAGTAGTATCTGGTTGGGCTTTTTGGGGATGCCGATCAGCACAGCGGCAGGCGCTGGTTCAGCAACGCCTGAAACAGGTTGGTGCTGTTGTGAGTCGGCGGGATTGTCTGTGGTTTCGGCCTCAGTGCTGACACGCCAATGCAACTGGTCGATTCGTATTTGCGGCAGGATATCGAGTGTGCGACTGACAATACCAAGTAGCTGCGTGGGTGCTGGCGCATTGCGAGAAATCATCTGCTCGATGTTGACAGCGGCTTTCATGTCTTGCGGGCTGGCAGCGGTGTGGGGCAGGCTACGGACTATGGCCTGGTATTGAGATTGGGCCAGGCTGGTTTCTACGGCTATTTGCCGGCTTTGCTGATAATGCTGCAGAGCCTCCAGGCCGTTCGCTCCCGCGGACAACAGCGCTCCCGTCACAACGCCGGCACTCAGGATGTAGAGGACGAGCCGGGCTTGCCACAGGCTGAAATAACGGGTTTGTTCTGCCTGCGCATAATGGCTGACAGGGGTGGTGCCGAGCAGGGATAAAAATAGCGGGTCGCATAGTGAAACGGAGTCGGATTTTTTTAGTCCTAGTCGGGCGGCGGCATCTGTCACATCGAGGAAGCGGTGAGCCATGGCAGGCGTGTCCTGACATGCCGACTGGAGCCGCTGCAAGCTTTCCCCGTGTGCCAGGATCACGGCATCCAGAGTTTTTCCGCGCGGCAGCAGTCTGGCACTTGCCAGAAATTGCTGGGTATTAGCCGTTTCACGTGCGGTTGTGTCGGCAACGGTATCCGGATTATGGTCGGGCAGCGTTGTCAGGCGGCTGAATTTGAGGGCAGACCCTTGGAAAAAACTTTGGCGTAAACCACTTGACTGGTGTGTAACCAGCAGCAGATTGTCGCTGACAAGGTCAAGCTTCTTGATCAGGGTGGCGCTCAACAGTGCTGGCGAGTAAATGCCGGTAAGCGGCACTTTCTGCTTCATGAGTGCGTTCAGCCAGGGCTTCAGCAACTCCACGTTGGTCAGGGCGCTGAACAGCATCTGGTCGTCCTTGCGCCCAAATTCTTCCCGACCCTGCTGGATTGCTTGGCGATAGGGGGTGTCGCGGTAAAGCTGGCCGAGGCGACGCTGGATCAGCGCCCGTCTGGATCTGCCCAGCACGTGAGGCAGACTGTCGAGTTGAAAGTCTTCCTCGATCAGGTCGGCCAACAGGTAAGTTGGGGTGTTTTGCGAACCAGCAAGATGGCGGGAGAAGGCTTCCCAACCGGCTTCGTTGTTAGGGAAGCTGAGACCGGCGGAATGTCCGCCCTTCTCCCCCTGGTAGGTGGTGAGCTGGTCGTTGGTCAGATAGAACAACTGTTTGCGGAATGCACCCATTCTTGAATTCTCGTCAGGCCTTGATCTTGCTGATGGTGTCGTAAATCGGACCGAGCACAGACAGCATGATCCAGCCCAGAATCGCGCCGAGAATGACGGTCATGATGGGTTCGATCATGGTCTGGACTTTCTCGATCGATTCCTTGACTTCGCGGTTATAGAAATAGCTGACATTGCGTAGCGCCTTATCCAGGGAGCCGGTGCTTTCACCTACCTTGAGCATGCGCACGACCAGGGGCGGAAAGATGCCGACATTCTGAAAGCTGGTAGTGACGTTCTGCCCCTCGGAAATAAGCAGCCCGGCCCGATGCAGGCCAGCTTCGATGACTTTGTTGGCGACGATCTGTTCTGACAACCGGATGCATTCGAGAATGGTGACGCCCGATGCGTACATCAGCGCGAAAAAAGTGGCGAAGCGGGCAAGGATGATTTTATGCAGGATAGGCCCGATCATCCACACCCGCAGCAAGTAATCGTCGGCCATGTAGCGTGCGCGTGGATTGGTCCTGATCAGAAAGGTAAGGCCAGCGCCTGCCAGCAATGGAATGGCGATGATCAGATACCAGTAATTAATGAAGATGCCGGAGACGAAAATCAGCGCCTTGGTATGAAATGGCAGCTCCTGTCCCATGTTCTTGATGAATCCGGTGAGCTGTGGCACCAGGTAAATCATCAGGAAGAAGGTGACGCCGAGCACGATGGTGCCGACGAAAGCCGGGTACATCAGGATTTTTTTTGTCTGTGAGGCAAGCTCGTCCTGCCATTTCAGCGTCTCGGTCAGATTGAGGAACACCTCGGCGATCTTGCCGCTGTGTTCGCCTGCCGCGATCAGACTGATGAAAGTCGAGTCGAAGGTGTCGGGATGCTTTTCCATCGCCTGTGAGAGTTGCAGACCGCCTTCGATGCTTTCGATCAGGTCGGCAACGATTTCGCGGAAGCGAGGATGATCGAGGCTGTCGCGCAGGTCGGCCAAAGTTTCCAGCATCGGAACACCGGCGCCGCTGAGTTGTTCCATGTAGAAACAGAAGTTGATCAGATCCGAGCGCTTTACCTGACGTTTGCGCAAAGCCAGGGTTTGTCGCTCCACCTCCTTGCAATCGATCAGATCCAGTTCCATGCGCTTCAGGCGCAGTTCCAGGTCGGAGATATTGGAGGCATCCATGTTGCCGCGGAGGAATTTGCCTTCGACATCCATGGCCTGGTAAACAAATTGGGTCATCGTGTGATCTTATGGGTTGGATCGGTTGCGAGCGAAACTTCTAACCTTGTCGGTCAGATCCACCACGCGCGCAACCTCTTCGAGCGAGGTGGAACCATCCAGTACACGGCGGATGCCATCTTCGGCCAGGGTAATGAAGCCTTTGGACAAGGCCATGGCTCTGACTTCGATGGCAGGCGCACGCCTTGCAATCAGCTCATCCAGATCCGAGTCCAGCTTGAGCAGTTCCATGATTGCGATACGTCCTTTGTAGCCCTGATAGTTGCAATGTTCACACCCGGTTGCCTGGTAGATCGTGATGTTCAGTTTGTCTTTTTCGAGCCCCAGAAGACGGCCTTCCATTACTTCCGGCTGGTACGGTTGCTTGCAATGGGGGCAGAGTTTGCGCATCAGGCGCTGGGCGATAATACCGATAATATTCCCGGCGATAATGTCGGGCAATACACCGATGTCCAGCAGCCGTGGAATCGCCCCGATTGCCGAGTTGGTGTGCAGGGTGGAATACACCTGGTGGCCGGTCATAGCGGCGCGGAAAGCCATTTCTGCCGTATCCGCATCGCGAATTTCGCCGATCAGGATGACGTCTGGATCCTGTCGCATCATCGACCGGATGCCGTTGGCAAAATCCATTTTGGCCGCTTCATTGACCGAGGTCTGGCGGATCATGTTCATCGGGTATTCGACCGGATCTTCCAGCGTCATGATGTTGACGCTTTCGGTATTGATGTGATTCAGGATGGAATAGAGTGTAGTGGTTTTTCCGCTGCCGGTAGGGCCGGTCACCAGGATGATTCCATCCGGCCGGGCCAGCATCAGCTTGAGCAGTGTCAGCTCATTTTCCTCCAGGCCGAGTTTGTCCAGGGCCACGATCCCTTTTTGCCGGTCGAGGATGCGCAGCACGATGTTTTCGCCATGCGCAGTGGGCTGGGCAGAAACGCGAAAATCGATTGGCCGCCCCGAAAAAGTGATGGAAATACGGCCATCCTGAGGGGCGCGTGTTTCGGCGATATTCATGCTGCTCATCACCTTGAGGCGCACGGCCATGGCAGCCCAGTAGGTTTTGTGCAGGCTGCGGATCTGGCGCAGCACGCCGTCGATGCGGTAGCGAATGCGCAGGAAAAACTGCTCCGGCTCGAAGTGGATGTCGGAGGCGCCGTGCTGTACCGCATCGGCGAGCAGAGCATCGATCAGGCGGACCAGCGGCTGGCTGTATTCGTCGGATACGGTTTGCAGGCTCTGGTAATCGATTTCCCCGGTTTCGATTTCGTGCAGGATGCCGTCAATCGACAGCTCGAAGCCGAAATACTGGTCGATCGCCCGCATGATTTCGGAATCGCCGGCGAGTATCGGGGTGACGATGACATCTTTGCCAAGCATGGCGCGGATCTGGTCGAGTGCGACAATATTGTTGGTGTCGGACATCGCCAGCTTCAGCGTGAGGCTTGGCTTGTCGAAGTCCAGCGGGAAGACGTGGTAACGCTTGGCGATGTCCTTTGAAATGAGCTTGAGCGAGGAAGGGTCCACCACCATGTGGGACAAATCCGCACTCTGCTGATTCAGGTTTTCGCTCAGCGCTTCACGCACCGTGGCTTCCGTGACGAAGCCGAGATTGGTGAGCAGTTTTCCCAGCGGCAGGCTGGAATGCTTTTGCTCGAGCAGGGCAATGCGTAACTGGTCGTCGCTGATGACGCCCTTCAGAACCAGCAGTTTGCCTAAGGGAAGTTTTGGTTGTTCGGCCATGGCTAGTTGCCTGCCGGTTGCAGCAGTTCCTTGATGCGAATCTGAACTGAGGGTCTGTCGAAGTTTGCCGGGCCGGGCAGAGCAAGGGCGCGCTGGTAATAGTCGAGCGCCAGCTTGCCCTGATTCAGATGGTCCAGGCTAACGGCGAGGTTGAAGGCATAGTCGGCGTTGCCGGGTACGCTGCTGTAGGCGCGGAAATGGGACTGCTGTGCCTCGGCCCAGCGCGATTGCTGAGCGTACAGATTCCCCAGGGCAAAATGGGCCGCGTCAGCCTGCGGGTTTTGCATCAGAACTTTCTTTAAACGGCTTTCGCTTTGCGCCGGGTCGGATTGCCCTTGCAGACCGATCAGCCCTGCCAGTGCATCAGGGTCAGCCGGGTCGAGGTCGAGCAGCTTGCCATAATAGGCTGCTGCCTGGCCGGACTGCTTATGCTTCAGTGAGATGGCCGCCATGCCCAGCAGTGCATCGCGGTTGTTCGGCTCCTGTTGCAGTGCCTTGTGATATAGCTGCTGCGCCGTTCCGGTGTCGCCGGCGAGGAAAGATTGGTAGGCCTTGCCTAGCGTCGGGTTGAGCTGGCTGGTAGCCGCGCTTTGCCGGATTCGGATGGCTGGATTTTCCTTGAAGGGTTCTGAACCACTACGAGTTTCTGTCCGCGCTGGTTCGTATGCGGCGGGTGCTGATGGAGGGTTGGCCTGTGCCGACGCGGGGGTGGGGCCTTCGGCCGTGCTCAGGATGGGTTTGTCGATAGAATTATGTGCTGACGCGACAGGTGGTTGCTGCAGCAGCGCTGCTGCATCGACAGGGGTGGCGGGTGCTGCAGCGCTGGTCGGCTGGGGTGCGCTGGTCGGGAGGAACATGGTGCTGGTCGACGTAATTTGCCAGTAGTAAACCCCGAAGCCGACCAGTCCGAGTACGATCGCAACGGCAGCTCCGGTGAGCAGCAGGGTCCGATTGTGGGTGGGTTGCTTGGCGGAGAAGACTGTTTTGGCTTTCTGCTGCGCTGCGGCGATAGCCCTGATGTCTTGTGGTTGGGTTTTGCGGGGGGCTTTGACGGGGTGTGCTGGTGGAATGTTGGCGCCGGATTTGGAACTTGTTGCTGCTTGTGGTTGTACCTCTGGTTCAACGCTCGGCGTTGCCGTCGGGGCCGGACTCGCGAGTTCCCCTCTGGGGAGCGGAGTCTCTGACAGGGTGAGTTCCAGTGTGGAAACGGTCGGTTCGACACGGGTCGGCGTAGTGTTCTGATCCGCGATAGACAGAGGCGTTAAATCCGGTATGGAAGGGGGTGGCTCTGAGGGGGTGGCAACAGAGGGGGAGTCGCTGTTACCTGTCATGCCGACGCGCCCTGCAGCTCCTTCCAGAGAAAGCAGAGAAAGTTCTGGGCTTGGTGCCGTGACCGAACCCGGGGTCTCCGCTGAACCATCAGGGCGCTCTGCGTTTGGCGCTGTTTGCCCCTGTTTGGCGCGCTCAGCCTTTTTCAGCGCCTCCATCAGTAAGCTCATGGTCGAGCGGTCCCCACTTTGGCTGATTCGATCAGGGGATTTTCGGCGTCATTTGGATCCTTGGCCGTGTCTTTGTTGGGCAGGAAGTTGCGGTAGGCCTTGAAATCACCGTCCAGGCTCGCTTCCTTGATGACGATCGGGCGCAGGAAGATCACCAGTTCGGACTTGGTGCTGGTTTCATTGCGGTAGGCAAAGGCGTCGCCGATAAAGGGCAGTTTGGATAAGCCGGGAATGGCGTCCTTAAGATTGTCGACGGAGTCCTGCATCAGTCCGCCCATGACTGCGACTTGGCCGCTACCCACCTTGAGGATGGATTCCATCTCGCGGGTCTGGATTTCCGGAATTTTGCTCCCCACGCCCCCGGTAGAGGTTTTCAAATCAGGGTTAGGGTCATCGACATAGCCGGTGATCCGGGAGATGGTGGGCCTCACATTGATGGTGACCATGTCGGTATCGTCGATCTGGGGGGTGACGCTCATCACGAACCCCACCGGTACGGAATTGACGGTGGTGGTATAAACGACCAGCGGGGATCCCCCTGCCACCGTGGATGGCGTGACTGTTGCCGAGGTGGTGAAGTAAATCTTGTTGTCCACCACCTTGAGCAGAGCGGTTTGATTATTCAGTACGCTGATCTTCGGACTGGACAATACTTTGACATTGCCGAAAGATTCCAGAAGCTGGATGGTGGCGGCGATATTGCCGATAACCGAGTTCGGGTTAGCATAGCCGAGCGTGAAAATTCCGGGCGAGACGCCAGGATTCACGCCTGATGGTAGGGGGCCGGGATTCACGACCGAGGGTGCGGTGCCGAGGCCTTGGGTGAGGTTGAGGCCGGTGCTGTCATTGCGCAGGCTGGACCAGTTGATGCCTTGTTGGTACTGGTCGGAAAGTCGTACCTCGACCACTGTCGCCTCGATGAGGACCTGGCGTTTTGCGCTGGTCATTATCTGATCGATGAATTCCCGGATTTTTTCATGCTGGCGACCGGTGGCGCGCACGCTGAGAAGGCCGTTTTCCGGGTTGGCGATAACGGAGGCGGCCTCGCGGAAGGTGGTGCGCCGCGTTACGGTGGTGTTGTCGGTAACCAGCGTGGCTGAGTTAGGGCTGCCGGCCAGATTGGTCGGCGCCGCACTGGTGCGGCTGCTGGACTGCCTCGCCGTTGCGGTGGCGCCCGTGCCGGAGGTGCTCTGGTTGCCGGCCTGTTCCGTGGTGGTTTCAGAAGAGCCTTCGGGAAGGACTTTGTCGGTTTCCCGCAGGATGTCCTTGATATTTTGCACCAGGGTTTCCCAGAAGCGGTTGTTGGATTTGTTGGTGACAGAGGTAGTGGAGTTGTTGTTGCCCGTGCCGCCGCCGGTGGCAGCAGCCCCGGTGCCGGTAGTGGCGATCTGGGTGGCAATGCTGATGTTGCTGGTGGCCTCCCGCGACATGTTGAGGTAATCCACCTTGTAGTTGCGCAGGAACGGGGAGTCCGGCATTACAACCAGGTTAGGACCATCCAGTTCATAGCGCATATCCACCTGTTTGGCGATACGGGTAAGCAACTGCGGCAGGGTCTGGTTAAGCGCGTTGAGCGTGACGCTACCCTCGATGCCGGGGTGAACGTCGACATTGACTCTGGCGTCTCGCGCCAGCGCGAACAGCAGTTCCTGCACCGGAACATTGTTGACGACGACGCTATAGGTTTCCGCCTTGAGAGCGGGTTTGGGCGGCGGCAACAGCGCGGCCTGTTGCACCGGTTTCGGGATGTTCCCGGCGGCGCGCGGTTCATCCTTGATGTGGCCCGCAGAGGGCGTGATGGGCTGCGTGCCGCACGCGGCAAGAAGCAGGCTACCGGTAAGAGCGATCAAGGTGTTCTTCATGCGCGAAAGATTACCACTCTGTGTTTTAACAATCAATAGGTTATAAACGTTATTTAATTCTAAATATTGACAAAGGGCTGTCGGCACTATTTTTGTTTGGCCATTTCATCCTGGATGCCTTTAACAGTTCGCAGCATTGGGCGGTTTGCCTTGTAGTCGCGGGGGAGTTTGTCGATCGATGCCTGTGCCTCGTTGCGCGTGGAAAAACTGCCCACGGTGATGCCAAATTGGTGCTTGGCAGTAATGCTGGTGGGGTAGACGTATATCTGTCTGAGGTCAATCTCGCGACTGATTTTTACGAGAATCTGCTCCATCCTGGCGGTGGCATCACTATCGGTCAGCATCAGTTGCACGGTGTGCTGTCCGCCCTCGGTGCCGGCAAGCCAGGCCCGGGTGGCTTCAAGGCGCTGTTGCAGCAGAGTGGTGGAAGTCGGTGCGGCATACTGTTGCGCTGAAGGAATAGCGTTTGCTGGCGCCGGATTTTCCTCGGCGACAGGTGATGGAGGAGCCGTCATGGGGGTGAGTGCTGTAACCGGCTGTGGCGTGGGTGCCACTGTTGTTTTTTCGGGTTGGCGGGGTTGGTCGCCGGTCAGATGCTGCCAGCCGGCGCCGAGCGCAACGCCGACGCTGATCAGCGCGGCGGCGATGACGATTTTTTTTAGCCGCCCGGAACTGGCAGACGGCGCAAATTCGCTGTCTTCAATCGCAGCCTTGATGTGCTTGGGCAGGATGTTGTGGGTGTTTTCCGAGAACGCCGCCAATAGCGCCTTGTCGGCAAGCACGTTGATGCGCCGCGTGATGCCCTGAGAGGCGGAGGTGATCAGTTTGATGGCGCCGGTACTGAAGACGTTTGGCCCGTGGTACCCGGCTGCACGCATGCGGAACATCAGGTATTCCGGGATGTCCTTATGGTCGAGCGGCGGCACCTTGAAACCGTGGGTGATGCGTTCCTTGAGCTGACGCATTTGCGGCAGATTGAGGTGATCGTCCAGTTCGGGCTGGCCGAACAGAACGATTTGCAGCAGCTTGTGGTGGGCGGTTTCCAGGTTGGATAGCAGGCGGATTTCTTCCAGGGTGTCTAGGGGCATGGCCTGAGCCTCCTCGACCAGCAACACTACCTGCTTGCTGGTAGCGTGTTTTTCGATCAGGCAATTCTGCATCAGGCGCATGATTTCGCCGCCGCGCTTGCTGTCGGTGGCAAGGCCCAATTCGCCTGCGATGGCGTGGAACACCTCGTCCCGGTTCAGGCTGGGGTTGGCCAGGTAGATCGCTTCCACATTGCCCGGCAGCATGCTCTCCAGCATCCGGCACAGCATTGTTTTGCCGCTACCGATCTCGCCGGTGACTTTGACAATGCCTTCGCCGTGGGTGATGGCATAGAGCAGCGCGTCCAGAATGGCACCACGGTTGCCGCCAGTATAGAAAAACTCGGTGTTCGGAGTGATCTTGAAGGGGGGCTGGTTAAGGCCGAAGTGGTCTAGATACATTCAGAATGAGCCGGATAAGGTATTGAATTATTGTGCCACAATCCATTACTACAGAACAGGGGAAATCCCTGGCCGCCACTATTCCTGGGTCGGGGCCGCCCAGAGCCAGAGTTGATCTATAGTGCTTGGTGAGTACCGGAATTGTAAGGGCTGGTGGTCGAATGGCGAGGCTGAATTGATAATTGAGTTGGTATAATGCCAGTCGATGGAAAAATCGGCAAATCACTTGTTTTATATAGGCGGCGCGGGTTGACTGCATCCGCAATGGAAGACCGCTTCTACTGAAGATCCTGTTGAAATTATGAGGGTTGATTGTTGCCTGAACCAAGCTGGTTTAGAATGCGTGCTTCGCATATAAAAGAACAAATTCTCGTGCCTGCTGAAAATCTGGTTGAAATCAGCGATCTGAACTTCACTTACGGCAAACGTCCGATCTTGAAGGGGATCAATATGAAGATCCCCAAGGGCAAACTTGTCGCTATCATGGGGCTATCCGGCTGCGGCAAGACCACCACGCTGCGCCTGATCGGCGGGGCGCTCAAGCCCACTACCGGCAGTGTCAAGGTTGCGGGAAAAGAAGTGAGCGGGCTGGATAAGGAAGCGCTATATAAAATGCGCCGCAAGATGGGCATGCTGTTCCAGTTCGGGGCGCTGTTTACCGACCTTTCCGTTTACGAGAATGTGGCTTTTCAGATGCGCGAGCATACCGATTTGCCTGAAACCGTGATCCGGGATCTGGTCATGATGAAGCTCCATGCCGTGGGTCTGCGCGGTGCGCACAAGCTGTTGCCATCCGAGCTGTCCGGGGGCATGGCGCGCCGCGTGGCGCTGGCTCGGGCAATTGCCCTGGATCCGATGCTGATGATGTACGATGAGCCGTTTGCCGGACTCGACCCGATTTCGCTGTCGGTGATCGGCAACCTGATCCGGCATTTGAATGATGCCTTGGGGGCAACTTCAATCATTGTGACTCACGACATCCAGGAATCCCTGAAGATTGTGGACTACGTGTATTTCATGGCGGATGGAGTGGTTGTCGCCGAAGGTTCCGCTGAGGACATCAAGGCGAGCAAGCTGCCTTACGTGCATCAGTTCGTGTGGGGCGAGATCGACGGGCCGGTATCCTTTCATTACCCCAGCCCGCCTTACCGGAAAGATTTGCTGTTGGAGTCCGTAAATGCCGCATAGAAAAGTCGGTTTTGGTTTGCGTAGCATCGGGGCCACCGTGGTCAATGGTGTGTGGCGCCTGGGATACGCAAGTCGCTTCTTCATGATGACTTTGATCAGCTCCGGTGCGAGCTTTCGGCGCATTCACCTGACCATTCGAGAAATCTATTTCACGGGGGTGATGTCGCTGATCATTATCCTGGTTTCCGGCTTGTTCGTCGGCATGGTGCTGGGGCTGCAGGGTTATGAAACCCTGCAGAAGTATGGTTCCGAGTCGGCGCTGGGCTCGCTGGTGGCGCTGTCGCTGGTGCGCGAACTGGGGCCGGTGCTGGCTGCTTTGCTTTTCGCTAGTCGTGCCGGCTCCGCCATCACCGCCGAAATTGGTCTGATGAAAGCGACCGAGCAGCTCTCGGCGATGGAGATGATGGCGGTCGATCCCATTTCCCGCGTGGTGGCGCCGCGTTTCTGGGCCGGAGTGATCTCCATGCCATTGCTGGCCGCGATGTTTTCCGCTATCGGTGTATTCGGCGGCTACCTGGTCGGAGTGGTTTTTATCGGCGTGGACGAGGGGTCGTTCTGGTCGCAGATGCAGGCGGCGGTCGATTTCAGGCAAGACATCGTTAATGGGGTGATCAAGAGCGTCGTGTTCGGTATCGCGGTGACCGCGATCGCGCTGTTCGAGGGCTATGATGCCCCACCCACGGCGGAGGGCGTATCGCATGCCACTACCCGTACCGTGGTGACTTCGGCGCTGGTGGTGTTGGGCCTGGATTTTATTTTAACGGTATTCATGTTTCGGGGAGTGTAGGTTTATGGAACGGACGACACTGGATATGTGGGTGGGGGCCTTCGTGGTAGGCGGCCTCATCGCGCTGCTGATTCTGGCTTTCAAGGTGGGGAACCTCAGCGGCTATGATGGGTCGGAGACTTACAAGGTGTACGGCGAATTCGAAAACATCGGTGGACTCAAAATCAAGGCGCCGGTGAAAAGCTCCGGTGTGGTGGTCGGCCGGGTGTCGGATATCCAGTTTGACAACAAATCCTTTCTGGCGCACGTGGAAATACGCCTCAGTAAAAACTATCAGTTTCCCAAGGATACCAGCGCATCGATCCTGACTTCCGGTCTGTTGGGCGAGCAGTATATTGGCCTGGAAGCCGGAGGGGATGAGAAAAATCTTAAAAACGGCGATAAATTTATACTGACCCAGTCGGCGATGGTGATGGAGCAGTTGATCGGCCAATTCCTTTTCAGCAAAGCGAATGATGAGGGCGGTGACAAAAAGACAGCCCAAGGCGGCAACAAAAAAGCCGTAGTACAATAACTATTTTGGAGCACATGATGAAAAAATCGTTTTGCCATGTTTTGTTTCTTGCAACGGCGCTCTATTTTGCGACGGCAACGGCGGTCGCAGCGGAAATGGCGCCGGAAGCGCTGATCAAGGAGACCTCCCAGGATGTCCTGGAGATCGTCAAGAAGGATAAGGATATCCAGGCAGGGAACAAGCAAAAAATCTACGCGCTGGTCGATGCCAAGGTGCTGCCCCATTTTGATTTCAAGCGCATGACCCAGCTCGCAGTGGGAAAATACTGGCGTCAGGCCACGCCGGCACAGCAGGACTTGCTGATCAAGGAGTTCCGCACCTTGCTGGTACGGACATATTCTATTTCGCTGAGTACTTACAAAAACCAGACTATTGACTACAAGCCGGTAAGGATGCAGGCCGGCGACACCGATGTGACGGTAAGGACCATGGTCAACCAGCCTGGCGGGCTGCCCATTCCCATCGACTATGGTTTGCAGAAAAATGCGGACGGCTGGAAAGTCTACGATGTCGTGGTAGACAATATCAGTCTGGTCACCAATTACCGTGGCTCTTTCGCCAGCGAGATTCGTCAGTCCGGCATCGACGGCCTGCTCAAGGTTCTGGTCGACAAGAACCGCGCGGCCGAAACTTCGGGCGCCAAGGGCTGAATCGGTCTGTGAATGGATACGGCGTGGACATGATCGTACCGGACGGCGACAATTTCAGGATTCAGGGCCGGATCACCATCGATAACGCCCATACGGTATTAATGGAGGGCTTGAAGCTGTTCGACCGTGATGGTCTGGTGGTAGATCTGTCGCAACTGGAGGAAGTGGACTCCTCGGCGGTCAGCCTGGTGCTGGAGTGGTTGCGCGAGGCCCAGCGCAATCAACGCAAACTCAGTTTCACCCACCTTCCCGATAATCTGAAGAGCCTGGCGACCCTGTACAGCGTACTCGATTTGATCCAGCCGGCCGAGGCTGGCTGACCCGCCTTTATCCACCGTGATCCCCGCGATCGAATTTTGCGAAGTGCACAAGCGCTTCGGCAGCCTGCATGCTTTACGCGGCATCGATCTGACGGTGGAGCGGGGCG
The DNA here is from genome assembly GCA_018823025.1 of Gammaproteobacteria bacterium. Classification (GTDB taxonomy): domain Bacteria; phylum Pseudomonadota; class Gammaproteobacteria; order Burkholderiales; family Sulfuricellaceae; genus Sulfuricella. Next base: position 60,431 of record JAHJJI010000024.1, read on the forward strand.
AGTTTTTTGCGTTGCTCGGCCCCAACGGCGCCGGGAAAACCACCCTGATCAACATCCTCGCCGGGCTTTCCCGCGCTACGCAAGGCTGCAGCCGGGTGATGGGCCACGATGTGGTGGTCGACTACCGTGATGCGCGGCGCGTCCTTGGCGTGGTGCCTCAGGAGCTGGTTTACGATGCCTTCTTTACCGTGCGTGAAATGCTGCGCTTTCAGTCCGGCTATTTTGGCCTGCGCAAGAACGATGCCTGGATCGATGAACTGCTCCACAACCTGGGTCTGACCGACAAGGCAGATATCTATACCCGCCTGCTGTCCGGCGGCATGAAACGACGCGTGCTGGTGGCTCAGGCACTGGTGCACAAGCCACCGGTGATCGTGCTCGACGAACCGACGGCTGGGGTGGACGTGGAACTGCGCCAGAATTTGTGGGAGTTTATCCGGCGTTTGAACCGCGACGGTCACACCATTGTGCTCACCACTCATTACCTGGAAGAGGCGGAAACCCTGTGCAGTCGTATCGCCATGCTGAAGCAGGGGCGGGTCATCGCGCTCGACACTACGCATAACCTGCTCAGCGCCCACGCTGCAGTCCAGGTTAGACTCAAGCTCAATCCGAACCGCTTGCCAGACGTGTTGCGACCGCTGCTTGCCGCAGAGAAAGCGGGTTGCTTTAATCTGGTGCTGAATGACTACAGTGGACTGGAGGTCGTGCTGGCAACCCTGCGTGAGGCAAGCGTGGTGGTGGATGTGCTCGAGGTGTCGAAGCCGGATCTGGAGGAGGTGTTTTTGCGGATCATGGGCCAAGCTGGCAAGGAAGCCGCAAGATGACAGGCCTGTGGACGCTTTTTTACAAGGAGCTGCTGCGTTTCTGGAAGGTCGGCCTGCAGACCATATTGTCGCCGTTGGTGACGACATTGCTCTACCTGCTGATTTTTTCCCATGTAATGGAATCTCATGTCCAGGTTTATCCGGGTGTCGGTTATACCGCCTTCCTGGTTCCGGGGCTGGTGATGATGTCCATGCTGCAGAACGCTTTCGCCAACAGCTCTTCCAGCCTGATTCAGTCGAAAATGTCAGGCAATGTCGTATTCCTGTTGCTGCCGCCGCTGGCCTACTGGGAATTTTTTGCAGCCTACGTGGCTGCTGCCATCGTGCGGGGTCTGGTGGTTGGCGTCGGGGTAGGGCTGGCCGGATTGTGGTTTACGCCGGTGACGCTGGCTCATCCCCTGTGGATGATGGCATTCGCGCTGGCGGGTTGCGCCATGCTGGGGGCGATGGGCATTATTACGGCGCTATGGGCGAGCGGTTACGATCAGATGGCGGCGGTGCAAAATTTCATTATCATGCCGCTGACTTTCCTGTCCGGGGTGTTCTACTCGATTCACTCTCTGCCGCCCTTCTGGCAGGCGTTGTCGCATTACAACCCGTTTTTCTATCTGATCGACGGGTTCCGTTATGGCTTCTTCGGCGTTTCGGATGTTTCTCCTGAATTGGGGTTATTGATTGTCGGCACCTGCTTTTTGGCATTATCATTAGCGACTTTGGCTCTACTCAAGAGCGGTTATAAATTACGGAATTGACATGCCCACACCTGAAAACGTTAAAACATATATTGAACAAGGCCTGGAGTGTACCCATATAGAGGTACAAGGCGATGGTCGTCATTTTGAGGCGGTCATCGTCAGTCCAGCTTTTGAGGGCAAGGGGATGGTGCAGCAGCACCAGCTTGTCTACAAGGCGCTGGGCGACAGGATGCATGAAGAAGTTCATGCATTATCGATGAAGACTTTTAGCCCCGAAGAGTGGGCGAAACAAATTTAATATTTATTGGAGTGGATATGGATCAGAACGCATTGAACAACATTCGTAAAACCGTGACCGAGAACCCGATCGTGCTTTACATGAAGGGCACCCCGCAGTTCCCACAGTGCGGGTTTTCCGGGCTTGCAGCCCAAGTTCTGAAGGCCTGCGGCGTGACCGAATATGTTTCGGTCAATGTGCTGGCTGATGCGGAAGTCTATGAAAACCTGAAGTATTATGCCAATTGGCCGACTTTCCCCCAGCTCTATATCAAAGGGGAGCTGATCGGCGGGTCCGATATCATGAAAGATCTGTACGAAAAGGGTGAGATGCAGAAACTGGTGGAAAGCGCAAAGGCGTAATCAATGGACAAGCTGGTCATTCAGGGTGGGATTCCCCTGTCCGGGGAAATTCGTATTTCCGGAGCTAAAAATGCGGCCCTGCCGATTCTTTGCGCTGCATTGCTGACGGAAGAGCCACTCCACATCGGCAACGTGCCTCATTTGCGCGATGTCACGACCATGCTCGAACTGCTCAACCAGATGGGGGCGGAAGTGTCGGTCAACGACCGCATGGGCGTGGAGATTGTTGCGCGCAAGCTGCACAATCTGGAGGCTCCCTACGAGTTGGTAAAAACCATGCGCGCCTCTATTCTGGTACTGGGGCCGCTGCTGGCTCGTTGCGGGCAGGCGCGGGTATCCCTGCCGGGCGGCTGTGCCATCGGATCACGTCCGGTGGATTTGCACATCAAGGGTCTGCAGGCGATGGGTGCGGAAATCGAGATCGAGCACGGTTACATCCTGGCACGTGCGGAGCGTCTCAAGGGCGCGCGGATTTTCATGGATACCGTCACCGTTACCGGCACGGAAAACCTGATGATGGCGGCGACGCTGGCTGAAGGCACCACGGTGCTGGAAAATGCCGCACGCGAGCCGGAAGTGGTGGATCTGGCGAACTGCCTGATCGCGATGGGTGCAAAAATCGAGAATGCCGGCAGCGACGTGATCACCGTACATGGCGTAGATCGTCTGCACGGGGCTGACTACCGGGTCATGCCCGACCGCATTGAAGCCGGAACTTTTCTGGTGGCGGTAGCGGCCACTGGTGGCAAGGTGCTGCTCAAGGATGTGCGGCCTGACATCCTCGATTCCGTACTGGAAAAGCTGCGCGAGGCCGGCGCCCGTATCGAATGTGGTACTGATACTATCAGTCTGGAAATGGACGGACCCCTTAAATCCGTGAATGTACGCACCGCACCCTACCCGGCTTTTCCCACCGACATGCAGGCGCAGTTCATGGCACTGAATGCCGTGGCGGATGGTGCGGCCACCGTCACCGAAACCATTTTTGAAAACCGTTTCATGCACGTGCAGGAATTGCAGCGCCTGGGTGCGAACATCGAAACCGAGGGTAATACCGCAGTGGTGCGGGGTGTGCCCACTTTAAGCGGCGCCATAGTGATGGCGACGGACCTGCGCGCTTCGGCGAGTCTGGTCGTGGCCGGCCTGATCGCCCAGGGCGAAACCAGCGTTGAGCGGATCTACCACATCGACCGCGGCTACGAGTGCATCGAGGAGAAGCTGTCTCAGCTCGGGGCGCGGATCAAGCGGGTGCATTGATTTTACCGCTAAGGACGCAAAGGTACGCGAGGTAAATCAAAAACCTTGAAAGGTCGGTGGCAAGGTAAAGGTTTTCGTAGCTGGGTTGGGCTAGGTTTTCCTTTGCGAAACTTTGCGTCCTTAGCGGTTAATGTTTTTGAAGGAAGTTGAATTGAAGACCGGCATCACCATCGCCCTTTCCAAGGGCCGCATATTCGAGGAAACCGCGCCGCTGCTGAAAGCGGCGGGGATCATTCCGCTCGACGATCCGGAAACCTCGCGCAAGCTGATTCTGGAAACCAACCGTCCCGAGGTGCGCCTGATTGTGGTGCGCGCTTCCGACGTGCCGACCTACGTGCAATACGGCGCAGCCGACATGGGCATTGCCGGCAAGGATGTGCTCAACGAGCACGGTGGCGACGGCCTGTACCAGCCGCTGGACTTGCAGATCGCGCGTTGCCGCATGATGGTGGCGGTACCGGAAGGCTTTGATTATGAAAACGCGGTGCGTCAGGGCGCACGCCTGCGCGTCGCCACCAAGTACCTGCAAACCGCACGCGAACACTTCGCCAAGAAGGGTGTGCACGTTGATTTGATCAAGCTTTATGGCTCGATGGAACTGGCGCCGCTAGTCGGGTTGGCCGACGCCATTGTCGACCTGGTGAGCAGCGGCGGCACGCTCAAGGCCAACCATTTGGTGGCGGTGGAAGAAATCATGCAGATCAGCTCGCGACTGGTGGTCAATCAGGCGGCGCTGAAGCTCAAGCGTGAGCAGATTCAGCCTATTCTCGATATTTTTGCCGAGACCGTTGCCAACATATCGTCCTGATTCTGTAAAATTCGGCTATTCCATTATCGCTAAATCATCATGCTAAACATCAAACGCTATTCCACTTCGCAGCCTGACTTCCAGGCCAGACTGACCGATCTGCTGGCCTTCGAGGGCGCGCAGGACGAGGCCATCGACAATGTGGTCGCAGGTATCCTGCGCGACGTAAAGTCGCGGGGCGATGCTGCCGTGCTCGAATACACGAAGCGTTTCGACCAGCTGGATGCGGCTTCTGCTGCCGAACTGGAACTTTCGCAGCCCCGCCTCAAGCAGGCGCTCGACAACCTGCCGACTGCGCAGCGCGAGGCTCTGCAACAAGCCGCGGAGCGGGTGCGGGTTTACCACGAAAAACAATTGATGCAGTCGTGGAATTACACTGAGGCCGATGGCACGATGCTTGGCCAGCAGGTGACGGCGCTTGACCGGGTCGGCCTGTATGTGCCAGGCGGCAAGGCGGCCTATCCTTCGTCGGTGCTGATGAACGCGATTCCCGCCAAGGTGGCCGGCGTGAAGGAACTGATCATGGTGGTGCCGACGCCGGGCGGTCTGGTCAACGAGCTGGTGCTGGCTGCGGCGGCGGTGTGCGGCGTGGACCGGGTGTTCACCATCGGCGGGGCGCAGGCGGTGGGCGCGCTGGCCTATGGCACGCAGACCGTGCCGCAGGTGGACAAGATCGTCGGCCCCGGCAATGCCTACGTTGCAGCCGCCAAGCGTCGCGTGTTCGGCGTGGTCGGTATCGACATGGTGGCCGGACCTTCCGAGATCCTGGTGATCTGCGATGGCAAGACCGACCCGGACTGGATTGCGATGGACCTGTTTTCCCAAGCCGAGCACGACGAGCTGGCGCAGTCTATCCTGCTGGCTACCGACGCCGCCTTTATCGACGCAGTGCAGGCCAGCATCGAAAAACTGCTGCCGCAGATGCCGCGCCAGGAAATCATCCGCACCGCACTGGAATCACGCGGTGCGCTGATCCAGGTGAAGGATCTGGACGAGGCGGCCGAAATATCGAATTACATTTCGCCCGAGCACCTCGAGCTTTCCATCGAGGACCCGGTCGCGATGGCGAAAAAGATCAAACACGCCGGCGCCATCTTCATGGGACGCCAGACCTGCGAGGCGGTGGGCGATTATTGTGCCGGCCCTAATCATGTCCTGCCGACTTCGCGTACAGCGCGCTTTTCCTCGCCCTTGGGCGTCTACGACTTCCAGAAGCGCAGCAGCCTGATTATGGTGTCCGAGGCTGGGGCGCAGGTGTTGGGCAAGATTTCGATGGTGCTGGCTGAGGGTGAGGGTCTGCAAGCGCATGCCTGTTCGGCAGGCTATCGCATAAAAGATTGAGCGCTCTGTCATGAGCCGTTACTGGAGCCGCATCGTTCATGAGCTGACCCCCTATGTGCCGGGCGAGCAGCCTAAGCTGCCCAATCTGGTCAAGCTCAATACCAACGAGAACCCCTACGGGCCGAGTCCCAAGGCGCTGGAGGCGCTGCGTGGCGAAGTGGGTGACAGCCTGCGGCTTTATCCCGATCCCAATAGCGACCGACTAAAGGAAGCCGTTGCCGGCTTCTACCATGTGAAGATGTCCCAGGTGTTTGTCGGCAACGGTTCCGATGAGGTGCTGGCGCATGTTTTCCTGGCGCTGCTCAAGCATGATACGCCGGTGCTGTTTCCTGATATTACCTACAGTTTCTATCCGGTGTATTGCGGCCTGTACGGCATCGCTTACCGGCAGCTGCCGCTGACCGAGTCTTTCGAGATTCGGGTTGACGACTATTTCACACCGAATGGCGGTATCATTTTTCCCAACCCGAACGCGCCCACCGGTCGACCGCTGGCACTGGCCGAGATTGAGCGCTTACTGTGCGTGAACACCGGGTCAGTGGTAGTGGTCGATGAGGCTTACGTGGATTTCGGCGCAGAATCAGCGGTCGGTCTGGTGGATCGCTATCCCAACCTGCTGGTCATTCATACCCTGTCGAAATCCCGTTCACTGGCGGGATTGCGCGTCGGTTATGCGATCGGTCATGCCGACCTGATCGAGGCGCTGGGGCGAGTGAAGGACAGCTTCAACTCCTATCCGCTGGATCGCTTTGCCATTGCCGGGGCTACCGCCGCGATCGAGGATCGAGCTTATTTCGAAAACACTTGTCGCAAGGTAATCGCCACCCGCACCAAGATGGTGGCTGATCTCGAAGCGATGGGCTTCGAGGTGTTGCCGTCGACCGCCAATTTCGTCTTCGCCCGCCACGACCAGCATGAAGGCGCCGAACTTGCCGCCAAATTGCGCGAGCGCAGCATTATCGTGCGCCATTTCAAGAATCCGCCGCGCATCTCGCCCTTCCTGCGCATCACGGTCGGAACGGATGGGCAGTGCGAGGCGTTGGTCAGTGCGCTTAAAGAAATTCTGGCCTAGAATGCAGGATATCGTCTCAGCCCGCTTTGCCCGCTTGCCATGCTGAGTTAGAATGAGAAAAACTTCGACCGACGACCCAATGCGCACCTCTCAAGTTACCCGCAATACCCTGGAAACCCAGGTCAGCGTATCCCTCAATCTGGATGGATCCGGCGTGGCCAAGCTCGCCAGTGGCGTGCCTTTCCTCGACCACATGCTCGATCAGATCGCGCGGCATGGCCTGGTTGACCTGGATATTTCCGCCAAGGGCGATCTGCACATCGATGCTCATCACACTGTCGAAGATATCGGCATAACCCTGGGCCAGGCCTTTGCCAAGGCGGTCGGCGACAAGAAGGGCATCTGTCGTTACGGCCATGCCTACGTGCCGCTCGACGAGGCGCTGTCGCGCGTGGTGATCGATCTGTCCGGGCGTCCCGGCCTGGTGTTCGCGGTAGAGTTCACTCGCGGTATGATTGGCGAATTCGATGTCGACCTGGTGTCGGAGTTTTTTCAGGGCTTTGTCAATCACGCCGGGGTGACGCTGCATATCGACAATTTGCGCGGCAAAAACTCACACCATCAGGTGGAAACCATCTTCAAGGCCTTCGGTCGTGCGCTACGCATGGCGGTGGAGGTTGACTCGCGCCTCGGCGGCGCCATGCCTTCGACCAAGGGTAGCCTATAAACATCATGGGCAGCATCGCGGTAGTGGATTACGGTATGGGCAACCTGCGTTCGGTGGCGAAAGCGCTGGAGCATGTTGCTCCTGATGCGCGCATCGTTGTGACCAGCGAGGCTGGCGAGATTGCACAAGCTGATCGAGTTGTGTTTCCCGGCGTCGGCGCGATGCCGGACTGCATGCGTGAACTGGAAGTGCGTGGCCTGCGCCAGGTGTTGGTCGAGGCGGCACAGACTAAGCCTTTTCTCGGCATTTGCCTGGGTATGCAGGCGCTGTTCGAATTCAGCGAGGAAGGCAATGTCGCCGGTTTGGGCGTATTGCCCGGCAAGGTCAGGCTGTTTCCGCGCGAGGCGATGCACAACGCTCAGGGTCAGCGCCTCAAGGTGCCGCATATCGGCTGGAACGAGGTGCATCAAGCCGTGGCCCACCCCTTGTGGAATGGAATTACCAACGGCGCGAGATTTTATTTCGTGCACAGTTATTACGTCGAGGCAGGCAATCCCGAACTGGTGGCGGCGTTTACTCATTACCCCTTCGCCTTTGCCAGCGCCGTGGCGCGCAACAATATTTTCGCCGTCCAGTTCCATCCGGAAAAAAGCCAGGCAGCGGGACTCAAACTGCTGGCCAATTTTACGGAATGGGACGGAACAGCGCCCAATTCGATCTGAACCAATTTTTAATGTCATTCTACTGCTGCAACCATCATGCTAATTATTCCTGCAATTGACTTGAAAGACGGGCACTGTGTGCGTTTGAAACAGGGTTTGATGGAGGAGGCGACTGTCTTTTCCGAAGACCCGGGTGCGATGGCCAAACACTGGCTGGATGCCGGCGCGCGCCGGCTCCACCTGGTTGATCTGAACGGTGCCTTTGCCGGCAAACCGGTCAATGGCAGTGCCATCCGGGCCATCGTAGACGCGGTGGGTACAGACATTCCAGTGCAACTGGGTGGCGGAATTCGTGATCTCGAAACTATAGAGCGCTATCTGGATAACGGTATCAGCTACGTCATTATTGGCACTGCTGCGGTGAAGAACCCGGGTTTTCTGCATGAGGCCTGCTACGCTTTTCCCGGCCAGATCATCGTCGGCCTCGACGCTAAGGATAGCAAGGTAGCGGTGGATGGCTGGTCGAAGGTGACCGGGCATGACGTGATTGACCTGGCCAAGAAATTCGAGGGTTATGGCGTGGAGGCGATCGTGTATACCGACATTGGTCGCGATGGGATGCTTTCCGGGGTGAATATTGAAGCGACGGTAAATTTGGCGCGAGCGCTGACCATTCCGGTTATCGCCAGCGGGGGTATTACCAATCTGGACGATGTGAAAAATCTTTGCACAGTTGAAGCCGAGGGCATCATGGGTGCAATTACTGGCCGAGCGATTTATGAGGGTACGCTCAACTTCGCCGAGGCGCAGAAGTTGGCGGATGAACTGGGCGGAACGGCCTGATGGGTTTGGCCAAGCGTATTATTCCCTGCCTCGACGTGACCGACGGTCGCGTCGTCAAGGGGGTTAATTTCGTGGCGCTGCGCGACGCCGGCGATCCGGTCGAGATCGCGCGTCGCTACGATGAGCAGGGCGCTGACGAACTGACCTTTCTCGACATCACTGCGAGCAGCGATAATCGGGGTCTGATTCTGCATATCATCGAAGAAGTGGCGGCGCAGGTGTTCATTCCGCTCACCGTGGGCGGCGGTGTACGTGCCGTCGACGACGTGCGACGGTTGCTCAATGCCGGTGCGGACAAGGTCGGCATCAACACTGCCGCGGTGACCAATCCACAACTGGTTGCAGATGCCTCGTCACGTTTCGGCTCGCAGTGCATCGTGGTGGCGATTGACGCCAAACAGGTGTCTGTTGCGGGCGAACCGCTATGCTGGCATGTGTTTACTCATGGCGGGCGCAAGGATACCGGGCTGGATGCGGTGGCATGGGCAAAGAATATGGAACAAATGGGCGCAGGCGAGATTTTGCTGACCAGCATGGACCGTGACGGCACCAAGATCGGTTTTAATCTCGATCTGACCCGAGCGGTGGCGGATGCAGTCGGTATCCCGGTGATTGCCAGCGGTGGCGTCGGCAATCTGGATCACCTGGTGGATGGGGTGCTCAAGGGCCATGCCGATGCTGTGCTGGCAGCCAGTATTTTCCATTACGGTGAATATTCCGTCGAGCAGGCAAAACGCTATATGGCGCAACACGGCATTGAAGTGAGACTATGAGCGCAAAAGAACTCTGGCTGAACAAGGTAAAGTGGACGGATGATGGTCTGGTACCGGTTATCGCCCAGGATGCGACGAGCGGGACGGTGCTGATGTTTGCCTGGATGAATCGTGAAGCCCTCAAACTCACGTCGGAGAGTGGCGAGGCGGTGTACTGGTCGCGTTCGCGCAAAAAACTGTGGCACAAGGGCGAGGAATCAGGCCATGTGCAGAAGGTCAAAGAGATACGCCTAGATTGCGACGAGGACGTGGTGCTGCTCAAGGTCGAGCAGATAGGCGATATCGCCTGCCATACCGGCCGCAATCATTGTTTCTTTCAGAAACTGGAAAAAGGCAACTGGCTGGTGGTGGAGCCGATTCTGAAAGACCCGGCGGAGATCTACAAGAAATGAGCGATATCCTCAGTCGGCTGGCAGATACACTGGAAGCCCGAAAGCAGGCTGATTCGACTAGCTCCTACGTGGCAAAGTTGTACGCCAAGGGGCTGGACACGATCCTGAAGAAAATCGGCGAAGAAGCTACGGAAACCATCGTGGCGGCGAAGAATGGCGACCGTCAGCAGATCGTGTACGAAACCGCTGATTTGTGGTTCCATTGTATGGTGATGCTGGCTAGCCAGGGAGTGCGTCCGGAAGAAGTGCTTGACGAACTGGCTCGGCGCGAAGGGTTGTCAGGCCTTGCCGAGAAAGCCGCGAGGGGCGAGCAATGAGCGACTGCATTTTCTGCAAGATCGCGGCGGGCGAGATTCCCTGCCGCAAGGTGTACGAAGACGGTGAACTTATCGCCTTCCATGACGTCAATCCTGCAGCGCCGGTTCATTTCATGATCGTGCCGAAAGAGCACATTGGCTCGCTGGAGGACTGTCATGCCCGGCATGAAATGCTGCTCGGCCGCATTCTCCTGCTGGCGCCAGTGCTGGCGAAAGAACAGGGGCTGAACGACGGCTTCAAGACGGTCATCAATACCGGCAAGGGCGGCGGGCAGATTGTGTTTCACCTGCATGTCCATGTTATCGGCGGCGGCAAGCTGCCGCATGGTTAATTTCTAGAGGAGAAAAAAATGGGCTCATTCAGCATCTGGCATTGGCTGATCGTACTGGTGATCGTGCTGGTGGTTTTTGGCACCAAGAAGCTGCGTAACGTAGGCGGCGACCTGGGCGGCGCAGTGAAGAGCTTCAAGGAAGCCGTCAAGGAAGAGGAAAAGACGCCGAAGATCGATGCGTCCGCTCAGCAGGCTGGCGAAACCATCGAAGGCGAAGTCAAGAACAAGACCGTATCGTAATTCGCTATGTTTGACTTTAGTTTTTTCGAGCTGACGGTGATTGGTGTCGTAGCACTGATTGTCATCGGCCCGGAGCGCATGCCGAAAGTGGCGCGTACCGCGGGTCTGCTGTTCGGCCGGGCGCAGCGTTATGTTTCCGAGGTCAAGGCTGACATCAACAACCAGCTCAAGCTGGAAGAGTTGCGCAAAATCGAAGCTGATTTGCGTGCCAAGGCCTCGACTGCCGAGCATGTGATTATTGAGGAAACCCGGCACGTCGAGCAGGAATTCAGGGGCGCGGCCGAACTGGCCACACCGGCCGATACCCCGTCACAGGAGACTGCCGCTGCGGAAAATCCCGGAGTGCCGCAGCCCCTGCCATCCGCAGAAACCCCCGTAGTCGAATCGGCGCAGCTTGAGTTGGGTCTGGATTCGGCGCGGCCCCACCAAGCTGAGGCTTCATCGAAGTGATATCACCAGAAACTTCCGAATCGTTTTTTTCTCATTTGATCGAGCTGCGTAGCCGATTGATGCGCGCACTGATCGCGGTAGGATTGGTGTTCATCTGCCTGTTTCCTTTCGCTAGCGATCTTTACGCCCTGCTGGCGCATCCTCTGCTTGTCGTGCTGCCCAAGGGCGGTCAGATGATCGCTACAGACGTTACTACGCCGTTTTTTGTACCGATGAAGGTGGCAATGATGACCGCCTTCATGATAGCCCTGCCCTATGTGCTTTACCAGATATGGGCTTTCATTACCCCTGGTCTGTATGCCCATGAGAGACGGCTGATCGCACCGCTGGTGGCGGCGAGCACTTTCCTGTTCCTGTGCGGTATGGCTTTCGCCTATTTCCTGGTGTTCCCGGTGGTATTCGGTTTTGTTACTTCGGTCGCCCCGGAGGGCGTGGCAGTGATGACCGATATCAACAAGTACCTGGATTTTGTCCTGACCCTGTTTGTTGCCTTCGGCATCACTTTTGAGGTACCGGTAGTGGTGGTGGTGCTGGTGAGGATGGGCATGGTCAGCGTCGAGAAGCTGCGCGAGATCCGTCCCTATGTGGTTGTCGGGGCATTCGTGATTGGCGCCATTTTTACTCCGCCCGACGTGGTGTCCCAGATCATGCTGGCGGTGCCGTTATGGCTGCTGTATGAACTGGGTATTGTGATCGCCTCGATGATGGTGAAAAAGGCTGCTGCGGCTGAACCGGATTACCAGCCGCTGAGTGATGAGGAAATGGAACGCGAACTTGATACGATAGAGCAGAAGCAGGGCGAAACGCGGGATTAGGATTTGCCTGTTTCTGTCGTCCACATCGAGGGAATGAAACGGATTACGCGGTTGCGGCCCTGGCTCTTGGCCTCGTAGAGCGCGACATCAGCGAACTTGACCACTTGCCAGAAAGTATCCGTGTCGGACGGAAATTCCGACACACCGATGGAAATGGTTTTCTGCAGCATCATGCCCGGTAGCGAGATCTTGGTTTCCTCGACTTTTGCGCGGATCTTTTCAGCGACATTCATCGCGATATCTCCGCTGGTATCCAGCAATACAATGAGAAACTCCTCCCCACCGTAGCGTATCACCATGTCGGACGTGCGGACGCTCTTGACCAGGGTTTCGGCAAGGGTTTTGAGAACCTTATCGCCGGCTTCGTGGCCGAAGGTGTCATTGACCTTTTTGAAGTAGTCCAGATCCAGCATAAGCACCGAGAAAGGACTTTGCCGGCGCTGGCTGGTGGCGACCAGGGTGGCAGTGTATTCCTCCAGGAATCGCCGGTTATAGAGGCCGGTCATGGCGTCGCGCAGGGAACTTTCGCGCAGATGTTCCATTAATCGTTTTGCTTCGAGTACCGGTGCGGTTTCCCGCAGGTAAACGGCGATAAATGGGATCATGAATTTCGCTAACGGCGCTTCTTCGAGACTCACCACGATCTGAGCCACGCAACCTACCGTACCGGACTGGGTAATCGGCATGCACAGATGAACATGTTTTTCCCCTTCGTTGTCATCCCGGAACATGGTGCAAATGCCGGGGGAGTCGATGCCATTGGCCTCGTGGCCGGTGCGTTTAACACGGCAGGCGTTGGCATCGATCAGGATCTGGGAATCACACCAGCGGCACGGCGCATTGATTACGCCATCGACCGCAACCGGGGCCATGCGGTTTTTGCTCGAGGCCACTTCGTAGATGGAAAACTGGTGGAAATCGTACTTGTCGTTGAGCACATTGACCAGGCGCTGATAGACTTCCAGCTTGGTCTGGTCTTCCTCGATAGCCTGTTTGTATCGGGAAACTTCCACTAATCCCTCCACCATTTCAGTGGTGGTGACCAGCTGATTGCCGACGTTGAGTGGTTGGTGATGATGGCCCATTAATTCGCTCACGCGCCGGCCGATGGTGCCTATCCCATCATCCAGGAATTCCATCAGCTGATTGAGTTGACCTGTGATCACGCCAATCTCGTCGGAACCGCGCTGCTTGATTCGTCCGTGGAAGGCTCCGCCGATTGCCTGAGTGACGACAGTCTTCACGGCGCCTGCGGTTTCCACCAGCGGTCGAAGCTGCCAGCGTAGAACCAGCAGTGTCAGCAAGGCGGCCAGGAATACGGACAGGCTGACCATTGCGGTGGCGGTGATGGCTTGCCGCTTAACGGCGCTCAAGGGGATGTCAATGGAGATTGCGCCGAGTACAGTGCCGTTGCGGACGGTGTGGCATTGCAGGCAGTTGGGGGTGCCTTGGCCGGTGGCGATGTAGGGGATGATGGCGCGGAAGATTGAGCCCCCTTCCTTTTCCAGCACGTCGAAGCGTGCTTCGCCACGGCTGATCACTTGGCTTTCAATTCCATCAGCCTGGTGATCCTGAGCGAGGCCTGGGCCGAATTGCTTGACAACTGCTGGCCCGCGCATCATGCGCACATTCTGTACTCCCGGCACATCAGCCAGACGATCAAGGAATTGCGGGCGCTTGCCGATGGTGCCGTTGACCATGCTTTCGGTCAGGCCTACTTTGATGGTTTCCGCCACAGAACGGGCGTGGTGTTCGGCAGTGTAGAGGGAGAACTGCCTGAAGGAATAAAGGCTGATAGCGGCTAGAAGCAGCACCAAAAGTCCCATCAGAGCGGAGAAAAACAGCAGGGTCTTGGTGTTGAGGGTCATGGGTGTGAGTCCGTTGCCACTTGGAATTCCATGGATAATAGGGTTTTTCATTAGACCCTGCAATAGGTTACCCGTGTTTAAATAGAATTTACTTTAATTGTTTGGCTGCGCCTTCGGTCGTTTTCCGATGCTGACATGGAGTTGGGCTTCGGTCTGGTTGCGAAAAACTTTCAGCGCAGCGACCTTGCCGGGTTCCAGGCTGGAAATCTGGTTGAGCATATCGGTGGAATCACTTACCGGTTTGCCGCTGATTTCCAGCAGGATGTCACCTGGTTTGACGCCCGCCCGATCTGCCGGGCCGCCGCGCAGTACTCCGGCGATCAGGACGCCACTGGTTTTGCGCATTTTGAACGTTTCTGCCAACTCTGGCGTGATGTCCTGCAACTCCACTCCAATCCAGCCACGTACTACACCGCCGTGGAGGATGATCTGCTCCATCACTTGTTTGGCAAGGCTGATGGGGATGGCGAAACCGATACCCAGCGAGCCGCCGCTACGGGAATAGATTGCGCTGTTGATGCCAATCAGGTTGCCGCCAGCGTCGACCAGTGCGCCGCCGGAATTGCCGGGGTTGATTGCGGCATCGGTCTGAATAAAGTTTTCGAAGGTGTTGATGCCCAGATGGCTGCGCCCCAGGGCGCTAACAATGCCCATCGTCACGGCCTGTCCGACTCCGAAGGGATTGCCGATTGCCAGCGTCACGTCTCCGACCTGGAGATGCTCGGCATGGCCCAGGGTGATGGCGGGTAGATTTTTCAGATCAATTTTCAGCACGGCAAGATCGGTATCGGGATCGGTGCCGATGATGATGGCCGAACTTTTTCGGCCATCAGCAAGGGCTACTTCGATCTCGTCGGCGGCCTCGACGACATGGTGGTTGGTCAAAACATAACCATCCGTGCTGACGATAACACCGGAGCCCAAACTGGACGCGCGTTGTGGTTCGCCATCAAAGCGGTCGCCAAAAAAACGGCGGAACAGGGGGTCGCCCATGAATGGGCTGTGCGGCGCGGGGATTTCCTTGCTGGTAAAAATATTGACTACTGAAGGCATGGCTTTTTTTGCGGCGGCACTGAATGAGCCAGCTTTTTGCGTAACGCCGCCTGTTGGCGCCTCTCGGACTGTAACCACCGAGCTGCCGCGCCATGGCAGAAGATCCGGCTGCAGTGTGGCGATAACGAATAGAGCGGCAAGACTGATGGTGGCGGTTTGTGCAAAAATGAGCCAGAGTCTACGCATGGTTTTCTTTCGATATCGGTAATATTGCGTTTTGTCGTGGACGGCAAGTGGCGTGCCGTCCAAAATTTAATTTGGGGTGCTTATGGAACTTTACAAGCTCGAAGCATATACCGGTCAGCTAATGGATGCGGCCCGATTTCATGATTATTGCCCAAATGGGGTGCAGGTAGAAGGGCGGTCCGATGTTTTTCGCCTGGTGAGCGGGGTGACGGCCAGTCTGGATTTGCTCAAGGCGGCGGTCGGTGTGGGGGCGGATGCGATCCTGGTGCATCACGGTTATTTCTGGAAGAACGAGGATGCCCGTATTGTCGGGGTGAAGCGCTCCCGGATAGAGTTCCTGCTACGCCACAATGTCAGCTTACTGGCTTACCATCTTCCGCTCGATGCGCATCCCGTGCTGGGTAATAATGCGCAGTTGGCGCAAAAGCTGGGATTCGTAGTGGAAGGCGGATTTGGTGAGCAGAGCATTGCCTGTCATGGTGTATTTACCGACGAGTTGCCGCTTTGTGGGCTGGGAGAAAGAGTTACTCGAGTCTTGGGCCGTGCTCCACTGATTATCGGTGATGGGGACACGCCGGTGCGGCGCATCGCCTGGTGTAGCGGCGCAGCACAGGGATACTTCGAGGAAGCAATCCGGCTTGGTGTGGATGCTTTTCTCACCGGTGAGATTTCGGAGCAATGCGTCCATCTCGCGCGCGAGACGGGGGTCGCGTTTATTGCGGCCGGTCATCACGCGACCGAGCGCTACGGGGTGCAGGCTCTGGGCGCACATCTGGCTCAGCAATTCGGCATCAGTCATCAGTTTGTCGACATTGATAACCCGGTTTAGCTTAAGCGGTAATCCTGTGTTTATTGCAAATAAACAATGTGTTGGAGTGTTCCCTGCAAGATTGTCGAATAAATGGGTTTAAGTTTTTCAGAAAAATTGGTTATAATTCGCGGTTTTTATGTCTCAAGAAATTTTCCGGACAGGCTTGTCCGGAATGTTTCGCGGCAGATTATTTTATCTGGCGCCGCCGGTATTGACTGGTTTGCTTAAATCAGTATCGGGAGTGCCGTTAAGGTTTCCAAGAAAACGGGGATTCAGAGTATGAGCCAAAATGAAGTGGATCGCAGCAAACGGAGGTTTCTGATTGCTGCTACGACTGCGGTCGGTGGAGTGGCGGCGGTAGCGACCGTCATTCCTTTTGTCGCGAGCATGTTGCCGAGTCAGCGTGCGAAGGCAGGGGGCGCGCCGTTGGAAGTGGATATCAGCAAAATCGAGCCCGGTATGATCTTGAATGTGGAGTGGCGTGGCAAACCGGTGTGGATAGTGAACCGCACCAAGGACATGCTGGATCTTATGGCGAAGCATGATGACAAGCTGGTCGATCCCAAGTCCGAGATGATGCAGCAGCCCGAATACGCCAAGAATGCGACACGTTCGATCAAGCCGGAGTTTCTGGTGGCGGTCGGTGTTTGCACCCACTTGGGCTGTTCGCCGACCTTTCGCAAGGAGGTCGGTCCGGCCGATCTTGGCGCAGACTGGCCGGGCGGTTTCTTCTGCCCCTGCCATGGTTCCAAATTCGATCTGGCTGCGCGCGTATTCCAGGGCGTTCCCGCACCGACCAATCTGGTTATTCCACCCCACAAGTATTTGAGCGACAGCCGTATTCTAATCGGCGACGATAGCAAGGGAGCCTGATAAATGAACAGTCTTACAAGTTTGCTGGGTTGGGTGGACGAGCGTTTTCCGCTTACCAAGCTGTGGAAAGAGCATCTTTCCGAATACTATGCGCCGAAAAACTTCAATTTCTGGTACTTTTTCGGCTCGCTAGCGTTGCTGGCGCTGGTGATCCAGATCGTTTCCGGCATCTTCCTCGCCATGAACTACAAGCCGGATGCGGGCCTTGCCTTCTACTCGGTGGAATACATCATGCGCGACGTGGAATGGGGCTGGCTGATTCGCTACATCCACTCCACCGGCGCCTCGATGTTCTTCCTCGTGATCTACCTGCACATGTTCCGAGGCTTAATCTACGGATCCTACCGTAAGCCGCGCGAGCTGGTCTGGATTTTCGGCATGCTGATTTACCTGGCCCTGATGGCAGAGTCCTTCATGGGCTACCTGCTGCCTTGGGGTCAGTTGTCCTATTGGGGAGCGCAGGTGATCGTAAACCTGTTCAGCGCCATTCCGTTTATCGGCCCGGATCTTTCACTGTGGATCCGCGGTGACTATGTGATCTCGGATGCCACGCTGAACCGTTTCTTCGCCTTCCACGTTGTTGCCGTGCCGCTGGTTCTTATCGGCTTGGTGGTGGCACATATCATTGCGTTGCATGAAGTGGGTTCGAACAATCCGGATGGCATCGAAATCAAGAAGCACAAGGATCCCAAAACAGGGCTACCGCTCGACGGCATACCTTTCCACCCCTACTATACGGTGAAGGATATTGTCGGGGTGATAGTGTTCCTGATGGTGTTTTCCGCGATCCTCTTTTTCAAGCCGGATATGGGTGGCTACTTCCTGGAATACGCTAACTTTGTTCCTGCCGATACGATGAAAACGCCAGAGCACATTGGTGCATTGTGGTATTTCAACCCGTTTTATGCCATTTTGCGTGCGACACCGCCGATGTTCGGCTCTCCGCTCCCGGGTGTGATCGCGATGGGCGCGGCGGTAATGGTCTTCTTCTTCCTGCCCTGGCTCGACCGCGGCGCGGTCAAGTCGATTCGCTATCGTGGAACGATCTACAAAGTTGCGGTGTGGCTTTTCGTGGTCAGCTTCATCAGCTTGGGCTTCCTTGGCGCTCAGGTGCCTACGCCACTTTATACCGTTCTCTCCCAGATTTTTGGCGTAATCTACTTCGCATTCTTTTTGCTGATGCCGTGGTACACCAAAATCGACAAATGCAAACCCGTACCGGAAAGGGTGACAGGATAATGAAAAAGATACTGTTTCTCGTAAGCCTGCTGGCTTCGACGATGGCGTTCGCTTCCAGCGGCCTCCATCTGGACACGGCGCCTACCAACCTGAGCGACCAGCAGTCGCTGCAGCGCGGCGCAAAAACTTTCGTCAACTACTGCCTGTCTTGCCACAGCGCGCAGGCGATGCGCTACAATCGCCTGCAGGACATAGGCCTCACCGAGGAGCAGATCAAGGACAACCTGATCTTCACCGATGCCAAGGTGGGCGATACCATGACCAACAACATGAGTAAGAAGGATGCCAAAGCGTGGTTCGGGGCGCCGCCACCCGACCTTTCCGTAATTGCTCGTTTCCGTGGTGTGGACTGGCTCTATACTTATTTGCGAGGCTTCTACCGCGACGAGACTACGCCGAACGGTTGGAATAATGTGGCCTTCGATAAGGTAGGTATGCCGCACGTGTTGAATGAGCTTCAGGGCGAGCAGGTGCTGCAAGTGGAGAAGCACGGCGAGCACGAAACTCAGAAGCTGGTGCTGGCCAAGCCGGGCAAGATGACACCTGTCGAGTATGATGGCATGGTGGCGGATCTGGTGAATTACCTGGACTACATGGGCGAGCCGGCGAAGACAAAGCGAATGACGCTGGGTATCTACGTGCTGCTTTTCTTGGCTATTTTCTTCGTGCCGGCTTATTACCTGAAGAAAGAATACTGGAAGGATATACATTAAGCTGATGTGATCAGGCCGCTGGCCTGAATCAGCGGAAACGGGCCACTATGGCCCGTTTCCGCTTTGGGCTCTAGCAAATCGTCTCGATAAAATGTTAGTATGAGTCGATTGGCCGGAGCGCAAAGGGGATGTTCCCCTCGGCAAGCCGTTCATTCCGATAGCTGGATTCTGGTTTCGGACACGCGGATTCGCCAATATAAACATGTCTACCACTATTAGTAGCAAAAAACCTATGATGACCCTTTATTCCGGCACTACGTGCCCATTTAGTCAGCGTTGCCGCATCGTACTGTTTGAAAAAGGCATGGATTTCCAGATCATCGATGTGGATATTCACAACAAGCCTGAAGATCTGGCGGTGATGAACCCGTACAACCAGGTGCCCGTACTGGTGGAGCGAGATTTGATTCTGCATGAGGCGAACATCATCAACGAATATATCGATGAGCGTTTCCCCCACCCGCAGCTGATGCCGGCTGACCCGGTGATGCGTGGCCGGGCGCGACTATTCCTGCATAGCTTTGAGCAGGAATTGTTCAGCCATGTCGCGGCTATTGAGCATGGTAGCCAGAAGGCGGCGGAGAAGGCGCGCGTAGCAGTGCGTGACAATCTGGCGCAGCTTGCGCCGCTGTTCGTCAAGCAGAAGTTCATGCTGGGCGAAGAGTTTTCCATGCTTGACGTGGCGATTGCACCCATGTTGTGGCGCCTTGATTATTACGGCATCTCCATGCCGAAGCAGGCTGCGGCCCTGCTGAAATATGGCGAGCGGCTGTTCAGTCGACCGGCATTCATCGAAGCGCTGACTCCGTCCGAAAAAGCCATGCGCAAGTGAGTGAACTGTCCACCAAACCATACCTCATACGCGCCATCTATGAATGGTGCACTGACAGTGGGTTGACGCCCCATCTTGTGGTTGTGGTGGGCAAACATACCCGGGTGCCGATGGAGTTCGCGAAGGACGGGCAGATAGTCCTGAATGTCAGCAAGGGGGCTACGCGTAACCTTCTCATCGGCAACGATTTGATTCAGTTCTCGGCGCGCTTCAATGGCGCTTCGCGTGACATTGAGGTGCCTATTGATGCTGTTGTCAGTATCTACGCCCGCGAAAATGCACAGGGTCTTTCCTTTGCGGTTGAAGAGGGGGTCGGCGCTCGTGGCGCGGAGGATGAAATGCCTTCGGATAGTGACGTATCTTCATCATCCCCGGATGAGGAGCCGCCCAGCCCACGCGGAAAACCGCAACTGAAGCTTGTGAAATAATTATTTCCTGACGGGTGGGTTGTTGATTTCGTCTATACGCAGATCTTAGCTCACGAATCGGTAGTTGTGGGTGCCACGCGATCACGATGCAACTCCCGTTCAGCGTACTCCCCCTTCTAAGCGCGCGCAGTTATTTGCAAGCAAAAAACCCGGTCGTCAGGCTTGGGAAAGCCAGTTCCAACGAAGGTTTCCATGGTTTCGTTGCCAGACAGCAGATCCTCCTTAAGATGTGTTGATATTTAATAATTCTGGCGCAGAGCGGTGGAAAAACTTCGAAGCGCCGTAACTGGATTTGCCGAACTCGTGCGAAGGCCCTATAATCCCGCCTTTGTTGCGTGGCCGGCATAGCTCAGTTGGTAGAGCAGCTGATTTGTAATCAGAAGGTCCCGAGTTCGATTCTTGGTGCCGGCACCAGAAGTTTTGGGATGCTGTGGTGTATGTAAATGCAAATCGCGGCAAATGTGTTTGACAGGAAAGTGCAACACCGGCATAATTAGCGGTTACGTTCGGAGGGGTTCCCGAGCGGTCAAAGGGATCAGACTGTAAATCTGACGGCTCTGCCTTCGAAGGTTCGAATCCTTCCCCCTCCA
>JAHJJI010000025.1 GCA_018823025.1 Gammaproteobacteria bacterium
CGTATCCGCACAGGATCCAGCGCCCGTGCGGCGGGAACAGGGGCTCGCGCAAGGACTCGTGCGGCACGGCAGTCATCCACTCATACAGCAGAAACATGCCGGGCGAATGCAGCGCCAAGGCGAGACGCCCGGCAAAGGTATCGAAGGGGTTGAATACCTGGTCGGTGCCGAAAGAAAGCATATTGGCCTCGACCGAACGCGACTCTGCCCGGGCGATAGTGACAACGTGGGGACGCAATAGCTTGGCGGTAATCGCGACGTTGAGGTTAGCGTCATCCACATTGGTCAGCGCGATTACACCAATACAGTTAGGGCGATCCAGACCCGCCATCACCAGGACCTTGGGTACGGCGGCGCTGGCGCACAGCCCGGGTACAGGCATCCCCAGATCCTCCAGTTCCAGCGCGACGATGCGGCTCTGCTCGACCTCGATCACCACCGAGCGGTAACCCGCATCGGACAGTGCACGCACCAGCGTGCTACCGGTGTCGCCGTAGCCGCACACCAGATAAAACGGTTCGGTGATCAGCCTGACCGTCCGGCGGAAGGCGTTTACCCGCAGGGTCGACTGAAAGGCCGGATCCTGCAACAGCGACAGGGCGGCACCGATGCCATACAGCCAGGCGAACACGGTGCCATAGATACTGATTGTGGCCCAGAGCCGCTGCGCATCAGTGAACGGGTAGGGGATTTCGCCTAACCCAATGGTGGTACCCAGGAAGCTGACGAAATAGAAGGCATGGAAGAAACCCATGTCCCACGGCTTGCCTTGGCCATCCACACCGGGGATCAGGACAAAACCCAGAACAGAAATGGCATACACGCACACCAGCACGATCAACGGCACATGGATGCGCCGTAGCAGGACA
The DNA here is from genome assembly GCA_018823025.1 of Gammaproteobacteria bacterium. GTDB lineage: Bacteria > Pseudomonadota > Gammaproteobacteria > Burkholderiales > Sulfuricellaceae > Sulfuricella. Next base: position 870 of record JAHJJI010000025.1, read on the forward strand.
TACACGATATTGTGCATGGCAGGCCCTCGCCAGACGGTCAGCGGCGCACTGCGATGGTTTCGGCTACCAGCAGCACCACCGAGGTGATATTGGCGAGCAGCGCACCGCCGGACAGGGAAACGATGATCGCCATGATGTGAGGAGTCAGTCCGGTATGCGTGACATGTTCCGCCATCGCCCACACCATCGCCGCTGCGATCAGCTGCAAGTGGGCCACCAGGCTGGTGGCGAGCAGTACCGCGCCGAGATGGGTGCGATCGCCAAATTTCAGGATAGTGGCGATCAGGCTGATGACGATGGCGGCGAACAGCTCATAAACGCTGTGGTGGACCGGGTTGTCGATGCTGCCCAGAAAAAAACCGAAGTTCAGGGTCAGCGCGAGAACAATAAAAAACGCGAAGATCACTTTTTCAAGATTCATTGCCTTACCCCTGTAAATTTTTCGCTCAGCCTATTTTAGCCTAAGGAAGCGCTGATTAAATAACAAATCGTCATTTCGGCGAAGGTCGGAATCTTGAAAATTCAAAACACTGGATACCGGCTTTCGCCAGTGCGACGAATAAATCAGCGGTTTCCTCATTCAAAGAGAGCGCTGATCTATTTCATGAGGCTATAAAAAACGCCAGAAGAAATTTATATCACGCACACAAGCGACTGAATTAATGTTTGTTTTAATTAAGATTGCACGGTTTTAGTGTTGGAAATAACTTGAGGGGTAATCAATAATTCTGTATTGTGCAAAATTATTTTGTACAAATACGTTCGCATGCCATTGGAAAACGAATCAACTCATACTCGCATGGCGGCCGCTCAAGAATCCGCTTTGCGTGAGAAGTCGCTGGAAGCCCTGAAAAAATTCCGTCAAATCGTCAGCTCGGCACAACAGCACTTCCGCCGGATCGAGGATCAATGTGGGCTGAGCGGCGCCCAACTGTGGGTAATGAGGGAGGTAGCAGGAAATCCAGGGCAACGGGTTTCCGATCTCGCCAAGGCCATGTCCCTGCACATGTCGACTGCAAGCAACCTGCTCGACAAGTTATCGAAACGCAACCTGATTCGAAGAGAGCGCAATGATGCTGACCAGCGGATAGTCCGCTTGTTCCTCACCGAAGAAGGGATGAAAATTATTGCAAGCGCGCCGCAGCCAGCGCGTGGCGTGCTCCCGGAAGCGCTCAATCGACTGCCGGATGAGGTGCTGGACAGCCTGAACAGAAGTCTCGCCCTGTTGCTCGATGAAATCGAGGTCAGGGATGAAACAGCCGCCATGAAACCGCTTTCAGATCTAATTCCTTCCGATTTGTAGCTTAATAATTCATCCGGGACGCTGGAAAAGTTAAGCCGGCTTGTCTGAACCCCAACCAGGAAAAGTCGCGCGAACAAACCGGGCAATACAGCATCGTCAGCACTCCCCCCTGTGCGTCAGGCGTGAAAATGGCTGTGGATGAAGACAGCAAATGATGGCGGTATCGGATAGAATCTTGATCATAAGAAGTAGAAGCGGCAGCGCAACCTATCCATTCCATTGAACGCGTGCAATATGTTTGCTTTCCCAGGGGCTGGATTGGAGTGCTGCCTTTCAACGACAATACAAAAAAATTTGATAATTCATGCGCATGACTGACAACGACCACCTGGATAACCTGCTGTCGCCGAAACAATGGCTATTGCGCCTTGTGTTCTGGGGTGGCGCGCTCGCAGTGGGCGCAGCGGCGGTTCTGTTTGCTTTGGGCGCACAGATTAGTTATGAGTGGTTCCACTGGATACTTTCGATTTCGCCCTGGCTCCCCTTCGTCATCATGCCGTCGGGCCTTGCATTATCCGTCTGGCTGTCGAGGCGATTTTTTGAGGGTTCTCAGGGTAGCGGCATTCCCCAAACCATCGCGGCATTGCAAATTCAGGACCAGGAACAGATAGGCAAGCTTCTGTCGCTGCGTATCGCGGTGGGGAAAATAGTTCTCACGCTTCTGGCCCTCTGCAGTGGTGCATCAGTGGGCCGCGAGGGGCCGACAGTACAGATCGGCGCATCGATCATGTATTCGCTGCGCAGGTTTTCCCGCTTCACGCACCAGGATCAAATGAAGGGTCTGATTGTTGCCGGCGGCGCTGCCGGTGTCGCGGCGGCTTTCAATACGCCCCTGGCCGGGATTGTCTTCGCCATCGAAGAATTGTCCCGTTCCTTCGAGCAGCGCACTAATGGTCTTATTCTCACCGCAGTCATCTTCGCGGGGCTTGCTGCTCATGCTGTCCTCGGCAACTACACTTACTTCGGCACGGTATCGACTTCGATCGACTCCGGCATTGGCTGGCTGGCTGTCCTCGCCTGCGGAGTGGCAGGGGGTCTTTTCGGAGGATTGTTCGCGCGCCTGCTGATTAGCGCCAACGATGGCTGGGGCGGGGTGATAGGGCACTGGATGCGTTCGCATCCAGTTAGATTCGCAGCGGCATGCGGATTAGTGCTGGCCGGCCTGGGTGCATTGTCCGGCCACCACACCTATGGCACCGGCTACGACGAGGTGCACGACATCCTGGAGCACGGGGATGCGGACTATCTGGGCTTTGGCATACTCAAGTTCCTGGCGACCCTGGTTTCCTATCTGAGCGGGGTACCGGGCGGCATATTTGCACCGTCATTGGCTGTCGGTGCGGGAATGGGAGCCACCTTTTCTCACTTCATTTCGTTCGTCCCCGCCGACACCGTAATCGTCCTGGGCATGGTCGCCTACTTCTCGGGCGTCACCCAGGCACCGCTTACCTCTTTCATCATCGTCATGGAAATGACCAACAACCACAGCCTCGCTCTGCCTCTTATGGCGACTGCGCTGATCGCGCACGGGATTTCGCGTATCGTTTGCCACGAACCCTTGTACAAAGCTCTCGCCGAACGTTTCGTGCGCCGCATGGAACAGCAATGAGTCAGAATCGGGAAGCCGCTAATATTTAGAAGCATTCTGGTCAGCGGCACACCCACCTCAAGCTTCTTCCTCGATGGCTCAATCAAAGCCATCTCTTCCGCGCAGCCTGATAGTCAGTCAAAACTGAACGTGTAGAAAAGATCCACTGCGGGTGCAAGGCCTGCTTGCGCCCGGACGGATAGCCGTTTGCTGAGCGTGTAGTTGATCTTCACGATGCTCCCCACACCGGTGAGTCCCTGTTCGTAGCTGAGGTAGGCGCGTGAAGACAGCCGTTTGCCCAGGGAAAGTACGGTGCTCTCCAGACCGCCTGCACCTTTAAGGCTGACTTCTTCCAGCCCAGCCGAATGGGCTATTTTCTGCTGCAGGGAGACTGATTCGCCTGCTGCCAGCAGCGCCCCTGCCGCGGCTTGCAGTGCGCTGAATTCCTGGCCGCTGGAGTCTTCCAGTCCGTGGCCCAATACCAGCCAGGAGAGTTTTTCACTGTCGGGAACACTGGGGTTGGAAACCAGCTTCACGCTTGGCGATTGTGCTGTGCCGGTGAGTGCCACACCTGCTTCGACGGGCTGATTTTTTCGTAATGCAATGATGTTAAGGCCCGGATTGTCTATCGGCCCCTGGAAGTTAAGAATGCCGCGCTCGATCTTAAGATTCTGTCCATAAGCCGAATAGCTTCCTGTGACCACGCGTATGCTGCCGCGGGAGGAAAGGGGTGCGTTATCTGCGCTCTTAAGCGCTAACCCCCCACCCAGTTGCGCATCCAGGCCTTTGCCTTTTATAAAGAATTTGTCACCCAGATCCAGATCAAGATTGAAGCTCAGGTTGTATTGTGGCGTTTTTTTCTTGATCACCTTGGTCCGGCCCAGTACGACGACATCCTCGCTTGGCGTTGGAGTGCCGCCTTTGGGCAGTTCAATCACCCCCTTGTCTGCCTTGAGCTTTGCGGTTAGTTTGATCTCTTTTCCGGCAATCGTTGCATCACTCGTTCCGCTGAGAATGAGAAGGCGGTCAGGACGGGAGAGGACTTGAAGTTTGTCTGCCTTCAACGATAACTGCATGGCTGGCACCCCCCCTTCAAATGCGACCCGGCCTTGTCCTTTGAGGTTTCCGTCTCCACCACGAACTGTCAGGTCTTTGAGAAGCAAGGTCTGATCCTGCAATTCCGCCTGAAAGCGCCCTTCCGTGAAATGCAGACCCTGGTCTGGCAATGCCACGATGAAGCGGTCTCCGTTTATATTGCCGGTCAGCCTGGGTTGTGCGAAGGTGCCGCCCGCACGTACGAGTGCTTTCAGGGAGCCGTCAAAAGTCAGTGCACCGGTTTTGTCGAGCAGCGGCTTTATCCAGGCCAGGGATTCCATGGCAAGGGCAATATTGCCTTGTACGGGTGCGTCGCCGGCGATACCCCAGGTGCCGTTTCGGGATGAGAGCATGCTTTGTGCATCGGCCTTGAAGTTGCCCAGGTTGGTGCCGGCAGCTTCTAACCGGCCTTGCAACTGGTTATTTACTGCATCCACATTCAGGGCGAGATGACTGAGGCCTAAAGTGGGTCGCGGGATGCTGGGAAAAGTGACGTCACCGCGCTCGCGCCATAAAGCGAGATGTCCATTAATTTTGTCACGCAGGGCAAACTGCCAGTTTCCACCCAGTGTGAGGTCGGTCTGAATGTCCGTATTCTCTTCTGCGAACCCTTGCAGGTAGGCTAGAGGCATGCCTTTTAACTCCCCGCGGCTTGAAATCTGGCCGGCATGATAGACAAGCTCATTCAAGACAATGCTGGCGCCTACGAAATCGAAGTGCGCATTGTTCAGCAGAAAGTGTTGCTGGGCCACTTCCATTTTTGCCGGTGACTTGAGTGCCAGTTTATGACGCCCGCGGTTAACCAGATTCATCATTTGACCTGACCAACCTGACTTGTCGCTCCAGCCGCCGGCAAACCGGCTATCAATATCGAAATCGGGGTTTTTAGCCAGAAGTTGCAGCGTGTGCTTGATGCGGGTTCCCTGTGCGGTCAAGCTGGCTTGATCGATGTGCAGTTGCGGTGTAGTCAGACCCTGCAGGGTGGTTTTCAGGGATAGCTGGCCATCCACGCCCTTGTCCAGGCGTCCCTCGGTTTGCAAATTGGCCACGCGATATTCCTTGCGCCAGGACAGGCCGCTGACTTTTGCGTCGAAATGACCGGATGGCGCAGCAAAACGTCCCTCCAGCGCGCCCTTGGCATGCACTTGCCCGCCGAGTTCCGGATCGATCATGGCGAGGTTGTCAGCCTCAATCTGGAAGTTGAGGCGATCACCCGGACTGCCCAAGGCACCTTTTGCTTCCAATCGGTTGCTAGCCAGCCGCAACATGACCTCACTGTCCCATATGCGCGTGCTGGAAACGTTCAGATTGCCCTCGCCGGAAAGTGGCTGATGCCGGAAGTGGCTGTCAGCGATAGCAAATCCCACCGTGGCCTGCGGCTCTTTCTCTAGATGGCCGGTGCCGGAAAAAGAGGCATTAACCTTGGCTGCCGGATAGTCTCCGAAATCGGATGGATTGAACCCCTGTAAGGCGCCTGCCAACTGGAATGATTTAGCGCCTTCCAGCGCCAGCGTGCCGTGGAGAGCGAGGCTGCCGGCACCCGCTCTGACGATAGCCTCGCGCAGTTCGACAACCGCATTCTGGTGCTGTGCATCCAGATGGAGTTGAAAACGCTGGTAACGCAGATCAGCCTTGACCTGCTGGCCTGTTGGCGCTGCTTGCAGGTGAATGTCACCGGCAAGTTTCATCGGGCGCATCTTGCTATGCGCCCCTTTGGGATTGAAGTTTGCAGTGGCGAGATCGAGTTGCAATTGCTGATCTCTGACCTGACCGTCTCCTTTGAACTCACCGGCATCGGCCAGGTCCAGGTGAATTGTGCTCAGATCAAGGTGGCCCAACGTACCGGCGAACCGGGCCGCAATCTCGCGTAGCGGCAAGCGCGATGCATCCCAAGGTCCGGGCAGGGAATTACGGACCATGATGTTCCCGTTCAGGTCTTTTTCTCCCTGGCGCACCACAGTAAGCACTGCGCTGAGATTGGCTTTGGGCAGGTCCTTGCGAAACAGCGCCGGATTCATGCCCTGTGCTTTGATTTGCGCTTCGGCGAGAGGGAATTCCTCGAACGGCGTAAGCTTGGCATTGATTTCCGCCTGACCACCCAGGGCGCTAGCTTTGGCTTTAAGCAGAAGCTGCGTTAAATTGCCCGAGGCATCCGCAACGGTGCTATAGGCTGTCCCCTCTGTCTGTTGCAGGCTGACATGCGCCTGCACATTAAACGGCTTGGTGTCGCCCAGCACCATTTCGCCCAACGCGCTTCCCCATTCGGTCGAAATATTTTGCAGATTCAGTTTGTAGGTATCAGTTGCTTTGTCCACTCTGAGTTTGATGCCGTTTAGCACCTGCTCAGTGCCGCCAATTTTAAGCACGATTCGGTCTATGGTAATGGCGGGGGCGGACAAGGTGACCGGTAAATGCAAGGTCTCTGGCAGCGTGATGGGCTCTTCACTCGGCTTGATCTCGACAATCTTCAGCTCTTGCAAAGCAAATTGGTCGAACTGGATGTGTCCCTTGAACAGCGAGAGGGGAGCCCAGTCCAGGTTCACCTCTTTCACTTCGAAACGTTTTTCGGCGGTTTTAAAACTGAGTGCTTCGATACGTAGCGGGCCATATAGGGAGCCGTGCACAGCGCGCATAACCAGCTTGCCGTCACTCATTTTCTCGGCCTGTTGCGCACCCCAGCGCAATGCAGATTCTGTCCCTGTTAGCCAGGCCAGAATGGCGACGATGACAAGTATGCCGAGTAATGTGCGGATTGCGTAGACGCCAGTTTTCTTGAGCCTCATGTTAAACATTAAAAGCTGAACCCCAGCGAGAAATGCATGCGCACCTCCTTTTTGTCCTGACCGTAAGCGAGGTCAATATTCAGCGGGCCAACGGGACTCTTCCAGCGTGCACCCGCACCGTAACCATATACCGGTTTCAGGTTGCTTAAAGAGTCTGCGGCATTACCAGCATCGACGAAAACAGCCGCACCCCATTGAGCTGTCAGCCAGTGAATATACTCAGCGCTGGCAACCGCCAGATAGCGGCCCCCGACGACCGCGTTCCCTTCACGTAAGCCAAGGCTTTGATAGGCGTAGCCACGCACCGTCTGATCGCCGCCACTACGAAACAGAAAATCCGATGGAATGCCATTGCGGCTTTTGGCTGCCACCACGCCCAATTCGCCGCGCAGGATTAGTTGATCGCGTTTGCCGAAAGGGTGGAAATACACGGCTCGGCCATAGCCACGCAAGAAATCCTGATCCGACAGAAGGGCACGTGCCGCTGCGTCTGCCTGGAGATTCACCAGATAACCGCTGGTTGGATAGAGGAGATTGTCTATGTTGCGTAGCGTCCAGGAATAGGTAGGGCTTAGCGTAGAATTTTGCGTACTTGCTCCTCCATCGACATCCTTATTTTCTGCTAAATAGCGAAGGCCGTAACTGGTTTCTGTTTTTCCCCGGAAGAAGGTGCGCTTGCCACCCACAACAAACTTTTGAGTCACCATCCCCACGATGTTCGTGCGTTCGAGCAGGGTGTTGATACTGTCGCGGGATCCTTCTTCGGTCAGCGGGAACTGCAGGTCACCACCTAGAGACTGGATTTTCTGGTCGAGTTTAAGCGTACCGCCAAGCCGCCAGGCGCGGTCGAGAAAGTGAAGATCGCGATAGTCCACTTGGCCACGAGCGCCAGTGTCGGTGCTCATCCCGATGCCAAAGCCCAATTTCTGGGATTGCGTTTCGATTACTTCAACCTGAACGGGTACGCTGGTTGGCTGCCTAGGGTCAGTTTCTACACTCACGGCAACACTCGCAAAGTAAGGACTGTCCTGTATCCGGGACTGTAGACCCAATATTTTTGCCTGAGAATAAGGCTCGCCAGGCTTGATAGGATTCATACGATCGATGATGCTGGAAGGGTAACGCTGAAGTCCTTTGATTTCTAACGTGCCGAAGGTAAAAGCCGGACCGCTGTCGAGGGTGGCTTGCAGTTCGGCGCTCTTTTTTTCCGGGTTAACGGTAGATCGACTGTCTGCAATCGAGGCTGCGGGGTAGCGATCGAGCAACAACGCCTTGAGGGCTTTTCGTTTGGCGGATTCCCAGTCATCGTGGCGAAACACCGCGCCGGGGCGCAAGCCCCAATCTGCCCGCATTATATCCAAGCGGGCACGGTTTTCTGCGGAACCATCATCGAAGGGGCCGGTGACTTGAAGGTCGAAGGCGGCTACATGCACTGGCTCGCCCGGGTCCACAATAAGCATGACTGCCCACCGGCCATTTGTAGAGGCCATTTTTGCGTCGATCTGAGGCGAATAAAAACCCTCCGTGGCCAGAAATTCGCGTATCTGTTCCGGCGCCAGTCGGACTAGCCGCTGTAGCTGGATTTCATCCATCCGCTCGCTGCCGCGCCAGCGGTAGAGGTCAAGATGGTCTTCCAACAGCTTGCGCTGAGCAAGAGGCACCTGAAGCTCGACGTCATAACCCAAAGTTTCCTGGCCATCAGAGGCAAGGGCACCCTGCGCCATGGCCACCCAAGCCAGGATGAAGATGCACGCCAGAACAGTAAATGGTGACAGTTTCATGGGTTTTTCTTGCGTATCCAGCGTATGAGCTCCCATACCAGGATTGCCGCCAAACCACCAGCCACACCAGCCAGATAACTGGGAATGACAAAATCGAAAGCCATTAGCCATAGCCGACCGGCTACGAAACTGGCGATAAGCATGGCGACAATCGTGATGATAATTTTGTGCCATAGCTTCATTTTAAATTTCCTTTCTCTGACGCTTAGTAAAGCATGTGTTTACCGTATTCTCGTCATGACATGGTAACCCCATCGTTCGGACAGGCTGCGGAATGGAACAAGCTCTGACTCATGGACGTTGGCTCAAACTGCCAAGTGTTGGTTTTTCTGTTTGCTTAAAGTATAAGGGCCTGGGCCCTCTCTTTCAAACGCGGCGTGTACTAGATGCCATGATTAGTGTTGAACTATCCTAATTCCCAAACTTACATTTCTGGCTGATTCAGCCAAAATACCTGAAGTGGGTCCGGGCTATGTACAAGATCATGAAAATTGACGGTTACGAGACCGCTGTGGCGAGCAAACAAAAGGGCTCCTTATGGTTGCCGTGCTTGCTTAAGTACGCTTTTTTTGTGCTTTCATCTGTGCAATACTTCTCCTGGATGATTGGAGCATATTGTGCGGCTAAAATTGTAGCTAAATGCGGTAGCTGGAAACTATGTCGATTATTTTGTAGCTCATTGGAATTGTATTTGTGTATTGGGTTTGTTGATGGGCCACGCCCTCTTCGTCATCTTAACAGTCTCCCTTTGCCCTTTTTTGCGCCGCTGAACTAAGTAAGATTTAGTATGTATATTAGACTGTATCAAAATACTTATATACCTATAAATAAATGTTAACAAACTGGTTTCATAATGGCTGTAAAATCAGTTTGGATAGTCACATTAATTTGCACCCTGAGTAAGCTGGGGCTCACTGGCTTAGCGAGAAAATAATCATGCAGCAATCAGTCGGTCATACAGAAAATTCAAAGGACAGTATCGAGGTCAAGAATACGACCTGCTACATGTGCGCCTGCCGCTGCGGTATTCGTGTCACGGTGAAAAACGGCGAGGTACGCTATATCGAGGGCAACCCCGAGCACCCCCTGAACCAGGGCGTGATCTGTGCCAAAGGTTCTTCCGGCATCATGAAGCAGTACTCTCCTGCACGCCTGACCCAACCGTTGCGCCGTAAGCCAGGCTCCGAGAGGGGGGCAGGTGAGTTTGAGCCAATTTCCTGGGAAGAGGCATTTACTCTGATGGCGGATCGGCTTGCCAAGATACGCTCTACCGATCCGAAAAAATTTGCGCTCTTTACCGGTCGAGACCAGATGCAGGCACTGACCGGGCTGTTCGCCAAGCAGTTCGGCACGCCCAATTACGCTGCTCACGGCGGCTTCTGCTCGGTTAACATGGCAGCCGGCATGATCTACACGATCGGTGGCTCGTTCTGGGAGTTCGGCGGGCCCGATCTGGATCGTGCCAAGCTGTTCGTGATGATAGGCACAGCTGAAGATCATCACTCCAATCCGATGAAGATGGCGTTGTCCAAGTTCAAGCGCAATGGCGGTCGCTTCGTTTCGATCAATCCGGTGCGTACCGGTTATTCCGCCATCGCCGATGAATGGGTGCCGATCCGCCCCGGCACGGATGGTGCTCTGATGTTGGCGCTGATCCACGAAATCATCCGCCTCGGCCTGTATGACCGCGATTTTCTGGTGCAGTACTCGAACTCCGCCGAACTGGTGAACCTCGACGAAAAGAGCAGTGAGTTCGGCATGTTCGTGCGCACTGAGGTGCCGGAGGAGGAAGGTTGCTTCGACCCGCAGAACAAGCTGTGGTGGGATCGTATTTCCAACAAACCGGTGGTTACCCGCAGCGAGGGCGCTGATCCCTTCCTCCGCGGCGAATTCAAGCTCCACGATGGCACACCGGTGAAGCCTTCCTTCCAACTCCTTCAGGAGCGGGTCGAGGACTATACGCCGGAATGGGCGGAAGGGATTACCGGCATTTCGGCCGAAACCATTCGTCGCCTTGCCCACGAGATGGGTGTTACCGCGCGCGATCAGAAGATCGAGTTGCCAATCGCCTGGACCGATACCTGGGGCAAGGAGCACGAAACGGTGACCGGCAATCCTGTTGCCTTTCATGCCATGTGCGGCTTGGCTGCCCATTCCAATGGCTTTCATACCATCCGCGCCATGTCTATTCTGATGAGCCTGCTCGGCACCATTGACCGGCCCGGCGGGTTTCGTCACAAGGCGCCGTTCCCGCGCCCGATTCCACCCTGCGCCAAGACGCCTAAGGGTCCGGAAGGGGTGCAGCCGAATACGCCGCTGGGCGGCATGGCGCTGGGCTGGCCAGCCGAGCCGGAGGATCTTTTTGTCGACGAGAATGGAGAGCCAGTGCGGCTCGACAAGGCATTCTCCTGGGAATACCCGCTCGCTGTCCACGGTCTGATGCACAACGCCATTACCAACGCCTGGCGCGGTGATCCCTATTCGATCGACACCATGCTGATCTTCATGGCGAACATGGCGTGGAATTCGTCGATGAATACGGTGCAGGTGCGTGACATGTTGAAGGACAAGCGCGAGGACGGCGAGTACAAAATTCCCTTCCTGATCGTGTGCGACGCCTTCCAGTCTGAAATGACCTCATTTGCCGACCTGGTGTTGCCGGATACGACTTATCTCGAACGCCATGACGTGATGTCCATGCTCGACCGGCCGATTTCGGAATTCGACGGCCCCGTGGATTCGGTGCGTATTCCGGTGGTGCCGCCTATGGGCGAGTGCAAGCCGTTTCAGGAGGTGCTGATCGAGCTGGGCTCGCGCCTCAAGTTGCCGGTGTTCGTCAACCCGGATGGCTCGCGCAAGTACCGCGATTACCCCGATTTCATCACCAATTACGAAACCGAGCCGGGTTCCGGCATCGGCTTTCTCGCCGGATGGCGCGGCAAGGGCGGAGAGAAGTTTATGCGCGGCGAGCCCAATCCGCGTCAGTGGGAAATGTACGCCAAGAACAACTGCGTTTATCAATACCACCTGCCGCGATCCTACCAGTACATGCGCAACTGGAACCAGGGCTATCTGGAATGGGCGCAGCGCCACCGCCTGACTCGCTATGCGGAGCCGATCAACATCCATATTTATTCCGAAGTGCTGCAGAAATTCCGTCTCGCCGCCCAAGGTAAGACTGATGGGCGTCAGCCTCCCGAGCGCCTGAGGCAGCGCATCGAGACTTATTTCGACCCGCTGCCGTTTTACTATGAACCGCTGGAGATGCAACTCAGCGACAATGCCAAGTATCCGCTCAACGCGGTGACCCAGCGGCCGATGGCGATGTATCACTCGTGGGATTCGCAGAATGCCTGGCTGCGTCAGATCCATGCCCATAACTACCTGTTCGTGAATCCGGTGACCGCACAGATCCAGGGCATCGCCGACGGCGACTGGATCTGGGTCGAATCGATGCATGGCAAGGTGCGCTGCATGTGCCGTTTTAGCGAGGCGCTCGAGCCGGGTACGGTGTGGACCTGGAATGCCATCGGCAAGGCCAAGGGGGCATGGAATCTGGCGCCCGAAGCGAACGAGTCGGAAAAGGGTTTTCTGCTGAATCACCTGATTTCCGAAGAATTGCCGGCTAATCGTGATGGCGATCACCTTTCCAACTCCGACCCGGTCACTGGGCAGGCAGCGTGGTACGACGTCAA
>JAHJJI010000026.1 GCA_018823025.1 Gammaproteobacteria bacterium
GCCAGCAAGTTCATCATTGCCGGCGTGGTGCTGGTATGGCTGCTGACGCATTTTCCCCAGAACGTGGCACCGGGCAGCCTCGACACCTGGGCCGGCATGATCGGCCAGTTCATGGAACCGGTACTCGCGCCCATCGGCATTGACCAGCACCTTGCCATTGCCCTGATTTTCGGTTTTGTCGCCAAGGAAATCGTGGTCGGCTCGCTGGCGGTGATCTACGGCCTCGAAGGTTCGGCACTGACCGGCATGATGGCGCAGCAACTGGATTGGGTGCAGGCATACAGCTTCATGCTGTTCACCCTGATTTACACACCCTGCCTGTCCACCATCGCAACGATCCGCAGCGAATCGAAGAGCATGCCCTACACCTTGTTCGCCGTTGCCTTTCCCCTGGGGCTTGCATGGCTGCTGAGTTTTGCCTTTTACCAGGCAGCTAGGGCATTGGGCTATTAGCCAATCTGGCGGACTCGCTCGAAAAAACAGATAGCCGCCGCAGCTGCGGCATTCAACGACTCGGCCGCCCCCGGCATGGGGATCGTAACCGTGCTGTCGGCCGCCCCCAGCAATACTTCCGAAACCCCCGCCCCTTCATTGCCGATGACAAATGCCGTCGGGCCACTCAAATCCAGGCTAAATAATGTCTTTTTTGCGTCTAAGGTCGTTGCAACCACTTGCCCCTGAAAATTCCGCGCAGCGGCCACCAGATCACTGTTTTCATGAATAGCCAAATAAAAATGAGCACCCATGCCGGCCCTGAGCACCTTGGGAGACCAGGCATCGACACACCCCGTCGACAAATAAATCTGTCCGATACCGGCAGCAGCAGCGGATCGCAGGATAGAACCCAGGTTGCCGGGATCCTGAACATCTTCAAGCAGAACACAGCAATCGGTTTTCCCTTCGTTTGGTTGTGGAATCCAGATCAGCGCGACAATCCCAGTCGGCGTGTCCACGGTCGAGATTTCCCGAAACAATTCATCGCTCAGGACGACCAAATTTTCCGGCGGCATTTTATGAAGAAAGTCTCGTATTTCCGGATGATCCTGTGCGGAAATGGAAACCAGGATCGCCTCGGGAAAGCCGCCCGCCTGATGATAGGCGGTGACCAGATGGATGCCATCCAGCAGGGTTTTGCCGGCCTTCTTGCGTTCTTTCGACGAGGCAGCAAGTTTTCTGGCGCTTTTAAGCAATGGGTTTTCTCTTGAAGTGATCGTTTTCATGGTGGTTTTGTAGCCGGGCCGCTCCTGCTATAGTTCGCTCATCAATCTATGAAAATCGTCATCGTAACACCAGCCGCCAGCCGCGTCAGGAATGGCAACCGCAACACGGCGCAGCGCTGGGCCTCCTTCTTGCGCCAACTGGGGCATCGCGTCAGCGTGCAGGTCGAATGGGATGGTAACCGCGTTGACCTGATGCTGGCACTGCATGCGCGGCGCAGCCATGCTTCCATCAAGCGTTTTGCCGAATGCTGGCCAGAATTGCCGCTAATCGTGGCCCTGACCGGCACCGACTTGTATCGCGACATCAGGAACGACTGCAGTGCGCAGGAGTCCATGCAACTGGCCACGCGCCTGGTGGTGCTGCAGGAAATGGGGCTCAACGAGCTTGCCCCGGCGTTGCGGGAAAAAACCCACGTCATCTATCAATCCGCCCGCGCATTCAAATCGGCACAGCCGTCCAAAAGACGCTTCGAAGCCTGTGTCATCGGCAACTTGCGCGAGGAAAAAGATCCTTTCCGCTGCGCGCTCGCCGCCGCCCTGTTACCGGAAAATTCTAAAATTTATATTACCCATATGGGACGCGCCCTGAATGACGGCATGGCGCGGCAGGCGCACGCCCTGATGGAGAAAAATCCGCGTTACCGATGGCTGGACGAACTGCCCCATTGGCAGGTAAGAAGCAGGCTGGCCCGCTGCCGGTTGATGGTGATCAGTTCCATCATGGAAGGCGGCGCAAATGTAGTGTCAGAGGCGTTGGCGGCCGGTGTGCCAGTGATCGCCTCAGACATATCCGGCAATATCGGCATGCTCGGTGCCGACTATGCCGGCTTTTACCCATGCGGGAATGAGCGCGCCCTGGCCGACCTGCTGCATCGTGCGGAAACCTCACCGGAATTTTATGACCTCCTCAAGGCGCAGTGCGTAGTGCGGAAATCTCTGGTGGAGCCCGAGCAGGAACTTGCCGGACTGGAACAGCTTATCGCAACCGCATCAGCTACTTCTTCTTTGCCAGATGGGCCAAGCCCTGTGCCGCGCGCAGGCAAAGCTGTTTGAATTCAAGATAGCGCGCCTCATCGAGTGCACCCCCATCATGCTTGCTGTCCGCGTAGAACAGGCCTACCGGCTTGCCATGCAAAAAAACCGACATGGCGAAAAACTCACCATGTCCAAGCAACGGCCTGATTCCAAAAGGGATCATTGGCTCCAGCGTTTTTCGATTGCTTGCGCTGAGCCAAATGCCCTGTGCCTTCTCCATTAACCGACTAAAAAGATGCCGTGTCGTCATGTCGATCTGAAATTGACGCAATGGTGAACCCGGCTCAGCCCCAACCACGTACTTGGCCTTCAAGGCACTGCGATCCGCCGTCATCAGAGCGAACACCACGCGGTTCAATCCGATTCCTTCGTGCATCCCCTTCAGCACCAGTGCCATCATGTCGTGCAGATCTAAAGTACCGTCCAGATGCGCCGCAATCTCGGCCATGATCTGACTCAGCACATCAGGGTGCGGCGTCAGCTTGGCCTCTGACAGCAGCGTTTCTTCCATCTCGCTGTGCTCCGCTGGCCAATCGCCCGGCAACATGGGCAGCAATGCGGCCGCCGGGGGGACACCGTACCAGTCCCAGTGACGCGCCTCCAGCACGGCATTGCGATGCACGATGTGCACTACTTCATCGAGATGCATGTGCAGCATCTCTGCGATCACTTCATAAGTGGCAAGCAAAGCGGAATCATGCCAGCCGGTTTCGGCCAGCCGCGCGACAGATGCTGCCAGGGTCACCCCCAAGATGCGCGGCTGGACAGTATTTCCGCAGTGCATGAATGCCTGCATCAGTTCCGGCAGGCGCCATGCTTCGGCAATGGCGAGTTGCAGTTCCCGCACATCGAACCCGAGGATTTCTTTCTGCGCCTGCGCCAGGCTGATTTTATTGCGCCGTGCCAGCTTGCGAATCTGCAGCGCCTGCTCTGGTGCATAAGCCCAGAGCAGAATTTCCCCCATGTCGTAGAGCAGCGCACCGATATACACTTCCTCTGATTTCATGTCAGCTCGGCTATTCGCCCAGTCGCGCGCCTGCCAGGCAGCATGATGAGCCCGGCTCAGGGTCTGCAGCAGCCCTGGCAATGCGCCGTCGAATGTTTTCAGACTTTCCTCGACGGCCTTTAAATTAGCGAGACGATTGAAGCAAGGGCCGACCCCCAGCATCATCACGGCATGTTCCACCGTCGTGATCTCATTGCTGAGGCGGCTGCGCGACATGCCGTTGACCAGCCGCAACACTTTCAAAGTCATTAGCGGATCACGCAACACTACATCCGCGATTTCTCCGGCAGTAATCTGCTCCACTCTTCCGGCAAGCTTGCCGAGTTCCCTGACGCTACGCTGCAGCACGGGCATATCCCAGGATTTCAGCTCTTCAACCCATTCGTTCAGAGTTTTCATGTTCATGCTGAAGCATCCATTTCGTGCCTTGCCGGAACCCGGTAAACGTAAAGTCTGGAATGATGGAAGTCATCCAGTTCAACAACCTTTTCCGGTTCGACGCCGGGAACAGAGAATGTATTGCTGATAAAGCGGCTGCCGGATGGCATTTCCTCACATACCTTGCGCCAGAGTCGAGCCATCGGCACTGGCGAGAGATAGGCATAAACCACATCCTGACCGGCCAGGCTGTACTGCCAGAAATCACCCCATAGTAGAGAATAATTGCCTCTGGTCGCTATTTTTTTGGTCCAACCCAAGGCAAACGGCAAGGGGGCAATTTCCATCCCGGAGAATTTTCCGTCTGGATGCTGTGCATCAAGATAGCTCAGCATTCCGCCCAGGCCGGCTCCCAAATCGAGAAAACGGATCCCCGCTTTGCCGGGCAGCAAGACTGCAACTGCCGCCCAAGCCTTGCGGCTGGACAGGTAAAGCGGAACCTGGCTACGAAACACGCTCCAGTAAATAAGGAACAACAGAACAAAGGCTGCCAGGAACCACGACGGTGCAACGTCGAACGACAGGGTCGACACCAGCGCCGGAGAGAACAGCAGATTGATGGGCAACCACCATGACGCCAGACCGAGGCGCGAGCCGAGAAATGCGGCAATGCCACCCTGAATCAATGCGGCGACAATGAGGGGGGGGGCAAGTTCGAATGAGGCGAGCAAGGGCGCCACCAGCATCAGGAAAATCAGTGTTGCGACAACCTGTGAAAACAACGCAACCAGGGAAGGAGAAAAGGACTGGTGCCGATCCGATACAGCACGCTGCTTTCGCCCCCGCAGGGCGTGCTTGCTGAAAAAAGTAAAATTACTGATTCTTACCTTCGGTTGCACTGGTTTTTTCTTTCGGCGCCACCTGTTGCAGAGCGGGTGTAATCTGTTCCTGTCTTTTCACCTCAAGCGGCTTTCCGCCGCTACTGATGGCATCTTCCGTGTCCTTGTTCAGGACGATCAGGCTGATGCGCCGATTGATTGGATTGTTGGGATCGTTGCTATCGAGCATGATCGCCGAAGCAAGACCGACAACGCGCAACATCTTGCTCTCCGCCATACCACCAGCAATCAGCTCGCGCCTCGATGAGTTGGCCCGGTCGGCAGAGAGTTCCCAGTTGCTATAACCCTTTTCGCCTGAAGAATAAGGTGTCGCATCGGTATGCCCGGACAGGCTGACCCGGTTCGGCACTTCATTCAGCATTTTGCCGATTTCCTGCAAAATCTGTACGGTGTAACTTTTCATGTGGGAGCCGCCCAGATCAAACATCGGACGGTTTTTCTCATCCACGATCTGGATGCGCAGGCCTTCGGTGGTAAGGTCGATCAGAATCTGGTCCTTGAACTGTTTCAGCATCGGGTTGGATTCGATGGCTTTTTCTATTCTTTCCTTCAACCCCTGGAGTTTCTTCAGTTCCTGCTTTTCGAATTCAACTTTTGCGGATGCCAAATTGATCGTTTTTTTCTCACGCGGATCCATGGTTTGCTGCACCTGACCATCTTTTCGAGTCAAATCCTTGCCACCTCCCTTGATCAGGCTGGAACTGTCGCCACTCCCGCTTCCACCCTGCAGGGCAACTTTCAAAGGAGTATTGAAATACTCTGAAATGCCGGCAAGGTCTCCCTTGGCGGTTGACCCCAGGAGCCACATCAGCAGAAAGAATGCCATCATCGCAGTCACGAAATCGGCGTAGGCGATTTTCCACGCGCCGCCATGGTGGCCGTGCGCACTCTTCTTGATGCGCTTCACGATAATCGGACGTTGCGAATCGTCGCTCATGCCTGATTCCTAATTTCTTCTCTCCCCAAAAGACACCCTCACCTCAATCCTCTCCCCGAAGGGAGAAGAGGCAAACGTGAGAGGCGCTTGTTTTGATTCGCTTGTTATGATCGGATTATCTCGACTTGCTTTGCTTGACGTATTCTTCCAACTCCATAAACGTTGGCCGCTCGGTGGAATACAGCACCTTGCGCCCGAATTCCACTGCGACCTGCGGTGCGTAACCATTCAGGCTGGCCAGCAAGGTCACCTTGATAACATTGTACAGTTTGGTGCTTTCGTCATGCTTCTGCTCCAACAACGAGGCCACCGGGCCGACAAAACCGTAAGCGAGCAGAATCCCCAGAAAGGTGCCGACCAGGGCGTTGGCGATCAGGATACCCAGCTCGGCGGGTGGGAGGCCGACCGATGCCATGGTGTGAACCACCCCCATCACCGCCGCCACGATACCGAAAGCGGGTAAGCCATCGCCGAGCTTGGCGACCACGCCGGCTGGCATCGCCCCCTCATGGTGGTGAGTCTCGATTTCGTTGTCCATCAGGTTTTCGATTTCGAAAGCGTTGAGGTTGCCGCCCACCATGATGCGTAAATAATCGGTAATGAATTCGACGACATGGTGGTCGCTGACAATGCTAGGGTATTTCGAAAATACCGGACTTTCATGCGGTGCATCAACATCGGACTCGATCGCCATCAGCCCTTCCTTGCGCACCTTGGCCAATATCTCGTAGAGCAGGGCGAACAACTCCAGATACAGCGCCTTGCTATACTTGGATCCCTTGAAGATGCTTGGCAAGGCCTTCAAGGTCGCCTTGATCGCTTTGCCGTTATTGCCGACAAGAAATGCTCCACCCGCCCCACCGCCGATCATCAACAATTCTACTGGCTGGAACAGCGCGGCGATATGCCCGCCAGCCAATACGAAACCACCGAAGACTGATGCAGAAACAACCACGTAACCAATAATTACAAGCATCTTGTTCGCCGCTCCCAGACAAAAACCGGTTCAATCACAGACTAACCG
This sequence comes from Gammaproteobacteria bacterium, assembly GCA_018823025.1. Taxonomy (GTDB): domain Bacteria; phylum Pseudomonadota; class Gammaproteobacteria; order Burkholderiales; family Sulfuricellaceae; genus Sulfuricella. The sequence goes on from JAHJJI010000026.1 coordinate 6,500, forward strand.
TATTACAACAACATATGAAAACAGTGTTCTTCTCAAAACGCAATGTGACTGATGGTGGCAACAGCAATGTTGATCAATCCCAGAATCAGATTGAAGCCGATCAGCTTGCGGATCATAGCCAGCGCATCACCGGCCTGCTTCCATTCCTGGACGGCGACAGCACGTACTAGTTTGCCATAGGGAATAAAATAAACGAAGCAGAAAACCAGCATCATCACCAGTCCGATTCCGAACATTGCGTGAACGCCCAATGCGATGGCCTTGAATCCACCCAGAAGCATGATCATATACAGACCACTGAACAGGATTAGCGCCACGGATATCCACACCACAGGAAAAAAACGCTTGAACACCCCAGCCCACAATGGCAGCCGCTGAGGCGGAGCGAGCAGATCGGCGGCAACCGGGCGCAACATCTGGTGAGCGAAGTACATGCCGCCCACCCAAATAACCACACCCAGAAGATGTAAAAAGATCGCAAAGGCCATGAGTTCTCCTGTTATATCAATTTGTGGGCAATCGCCAGTTTAACTGGAGCAAAGCTTCTGCGGTGAATTTCGCTTGCGCCATGACGCCGCAAAGCTTCAAGGTGCATTGCGGTCGGATAGCCTTTATGTCGGTCGAAGCCATATTGCGGATATTCTTGATGCAATCGAAGCATTTCTGCGTCCCGCGCGGTTTTGGCTAAAATGGAGGCCGCCGAAATTTCGGCCACGCTGCTGTCGCCCTTGACGATAGCGCGACAGGGCATAACCAGTTTTGGGCAATGCAGGCCATCGATCAGCGCCTCCGATGGGACGGGCAACAGTTTTTCCACTGCACGCCGCATTGCGAGCAGGCTTGCCTGGAGGATGTTAATACTGTCAATTTCAGCGACTTCAGCTTTGGCGATAGCCCAAGCCAGAGCACGTTCCCTGATTTGCTCGGCCAGGTACTCGCGCTTTTTTTCACTCAATTTTTTCGAGTCGGCCAGCCCTGATATCGGTCGCTCCCCATCGAGCATCACCGCAGCCGCAAAAACGGCCCCAGCCAGCGGCCCACGACCTGCTTCGTCAACACCGCAAATGAGCCAGTTTGAACGCGTGCTCATTTATGTCGTCAGAAACGGCAGAATAGCGTCTACGGCTTTTTCTGCGGAATTTTGCTTGAGATCGAGATGCATCCTGGAGAAGGCGCGAGTCAACTTCTCCCTGACCGGCCCATCATTGACCAGGTTCAGCACCGCCTGGGACAGGTTTTCGGGCGTGGCCTCATCCTGCAACAGTTCCGGCACAATGAAGCTCCCGGCGAGAATGTTCGGCAACCCGACATAGGGCAGGTATTTCTTGCTCTGCATCATGCGCCAGGTCAAGGGCGACATTTTGTATGTAATCACCATCGGGCATTTCAGCAAAGCCGCTTCCAGTGTCGCGGTGCCCGAGGCCACCAGCACCGCATCTGCGGCTGTCATTGCATCATGGGCGTGGCCGAACAAGATTGTTAGCGGCAAGTCGCCCCCCCCCGCGCGATACAATTCAGTCTCGAACATGTTACGCGTTTCCCGGCTCAGCAGCGGCACCAGAAAATGCACATTTGGAGTGACGGCGGTAATCATGCGCGCAGTCTCCACAAACAGCTTGGCCATGTAATGCACTTCGCTCTGCCGACTACCGGGCAAAAGCGCGATGACGCGATCGTTCTGAGGAAGTCTCAGCTGTTCGCGCGCGGCATAACGGTTGGGTTGTTCCGGCAGCACATCAGCCGATGGATGGCCGACATAGGTGGCCGGGATACCCGCCGCATCATAGATTTTCTTTTCGAACGGGAACAGTACCAGCATATGGGACACCGCCCGCGCAATCTTGTGTATACGCTCGCCGCGCCAAGCCCAGATTGACGGACTGACATAATGGACGGTGGGGATTCCCGTCTTCTTCAGCCTGAGTTCCAGGTCGAGATTGAAGTCAGGCGCATCCACCCCAATGAATACATCTGGTGGATTTTCCACGAAATGTCGCAGCAGCTTGTGCCGGATTTTGACGATTTCGCGGTAATGCCGCAGCACCTCGACATAGCCACGAACGGCTAGCTTTTCCATGGGGAAAAGTGAATTTACACCGGCAGCCTGCATTTTTGGTCCGCCGATGCCTACAAATTCGACACCTGGAACACGGTTCTTCAGCGCATTGACCAGGTGGGCGCCCAGCAAATCACCTGATGCTTCGCCCGCGACAATTCCGACTTTCAATTGATCTAAAACCCTGTTAACGAATGATGCCGCGCGTGGAATGAGCGAGGAAATCGGTCAGAATCTGAATTTCGGGGCAGGCATGCACCTGCTCGGCCAGAGCCAGCTTCGCCTGATCCAGGGTAAGCCCCGACTTGTATAGCGTCTTATAGGCGCGCTTGATCGCCAATATGGCTTCGCTGGAGAAACCCCTGCGCTTCAGCCCTTCAGAGTTGATGCCATGAGGTTGTGCATCATGACCAGCCGCTGTGACATAGGGAGGAACATCCTTGAACAGGATGGTGCCCATTCCGGTGATGCTGTGCCCGCCGATATGGCAAAACTGGTGAACCACGGTAAAACCGCCGAGAATGGCATAATCTCCGACCTGCACGTGGCCAGCCAGTTGGGCGTTGTTGGCGAAGATGGTGTGATTGCCGATCTGACAGTCATGCGCCAAATGCACATAGGCCATAATCCAATTGTCGTCACCCACCCGCGTCACGCCCACGTCCTGCGAAGTACCCCGATTGAACGTGCAAAATTCACGAATCACATTACGGTCGCCAATTTCAAGACGGGTTTCTTCTCCCTGGTACTTCTTGTCCTGCGGCATCTCGCCAAGAGATGAAAACTGGAAAATCCGGTTGTCTTTGCCGATCAGGGTATGACCATTGATCACCACATGCGGGCCGATCGTTGTTCCAGCCCCGATTTCGACATACTCGCCGATGATCGAATAAGGTCCAATGCTGACATCGGGGGCCAGCCTGGCACCCTCATGAACGATTGCTGTCGGGTGAATCATTTACAGGGCTTTCACCGTGCACATCAGCTCTGCTTCGGTCACCACAGCACCGTCGACCTTGGCACGCGCCGCGTATTTCCAGATTCCCTTGACCGATCGGGTAATCTCCACCTCGAGAGTCAGTTGGTCGCCAGCAGATACCGGTTTTTTGAAGCGTGCACCGTCGATGCCGACAAAGTAATACACAGACTTGTCGTCAGGCCGGGTGCCCATAGTCTTGAACGACAGAATCGCCGCCGCCTGGGCCAGGGCTTCAATAATGAGCACGCCCGGCATCACCGGATGGTGCGGGAAATGGCCGACGAAAAAAGGCTCGTTGATCGTCACATTTTTCAGCGCCACGATATTCTTCCCCGGTTCACACGAAACAACGCGATCAACCAGCAAAAAAGGGTAGCGGTGCGGCAAATACTGCAATATTTCGTGGATATCCATGCTATTCAAGGCTGTTTCCTTTCCAGTTCGCTGATTTTCTTTTCCAGTTCGCTCAATTTCTCCGCCATCTTATCCAGATGGCGAAGATGAGCTGCATTCTTGAGCCAATCCTGATGCGCGGAAAAAGGCATCACGGAAGTATATGTTCCCGCTTTGGCGATCGATTTGGTAACCAGAGTACCGGCGGAAATGTTGACGCGATCAACAATCTCGATGTGCCCCAGAATCACCGCACCACCCCCCACCGTGCAATGCATTCCTATTTTTGCGCTGCCCGCAACTCCGACACAACCCGCCATCGCAGTATGAGCGCCGATATGCACGTTATGTGCGACCTGAATCTGGTTATCCAGCTTGACGCCGTCCTCAATAATAGTGTCGTCCAGCGCTCCCCGATCAACCGTGGTATTGGCGCCAATTTCAACGTCATCTCCGATGACCACCCTACCGATTTGCGGAACCTTGATCCAGCACCCGTTTTCCAGAGCAATGCCAAATCCGTCCGCCCCGATCACCACGCCGGAATGCAGGATGGCACGCTTACCGATGACACAACCTTGGTAGACCACCACTTGTGGATAAAACAGCGAATCATCCCCAACCTCAACCCCCGCACCGAGGTAACAACCAGATCCGATTACTGCGTGTTCACCGATTTTTACACCCTCTCCAACAACCGCGTATGCCCCAATAGTGGCTGATGCCGGAATGGTTGCAGTTTGATCGACTATCGCCGTTGAGTGGATGCCGGGTGACTCGGCATGCCGGGGATTGAATAATGCAGAAACCTTGGCAAAATACGCATAGGGATTGTCGCTCAAGATACGCGGCAAGTCTGTCGCATCGCGCTCCGCAACATCCAGAATCACGGCGCCAGCCCTGCAATTTTGCAGCTGCCGACGGTATTTCGGATTGGTGAGAAAGCTGATATGCCCGGATAGTGCAGAGGAAAGCGGTGCGACCTGATTGACCACGACATCCACGTTGCCAATCAGCTCACCGCCAAAGCGTTCAACGATAGCACCCAGTGTGTAGCCCGTATCAGTCCGCGTCATGAAATCAACAGGCAGAACCCGCCATTCGTATCGGCAAAATAGTCTTATTTCTCGGACAGCGCCTTCAATACCCTATCGGTGATATCGATCCGCGGACTGAAGTAAACCGCTTCTTCCAGTACCAGATCGAACTTCTCCTTCTCGGCTATCTCCATGATCGTTTTTCTGGCACGATCATGCACAGAGCCCAGCTCCTCGTTGCGCCTCAGGTTGAGATCTTCACGAAACTCCCGTTGAGCACGCTGAAAATCGCGATTCAGATTAGCGAGGTCGCGCTCCTTGTTGCGTCGGTCCGATTCGCTGATCGTCACGCCTTCCCTCTCAAGATGGGTTTGCAGTTCCTTGGCCTGTTTGGCCATTTTTTGCAGTTCCTGCTCGCGTGTAGCGAATTCCTTCTCGAGTTTTTTTTGTGCCTTCATGGCCGGGGCCGCTTCCCGAAAAACCCGCTCGGTGTTGACGAAGCCGATCTTCATTTCGGCGGCGGATGCCCCTGCCGCAATCGGCAATAGAGTGGCGGCAAGTATTACAGCAATAATCTTGTTCAACTTGATCTCCTGAAATCGCGATTAGAACGTGGAACCCAAAATAAACTGGAACCTCTCCAACCTGTCTGTTGCTTTGGAATTGAGTGGCGCGGCAATACTGAATTTCATCGGCCCCATCGGGGACTGCCAGCTAACGGCAAAACCGGTGGAATAACGTATGTCGGCAAAGCTGATCTTGGAATATTTCCCATCTGGATAGTCGCCATCGCCAAAAACCGATCCGGCATCAAGGAACAGGCTCATGCGCAGAGATTGGTCCTTTTTCATGCCTGGAAACGGGAACAGCACCTCTGCATTGCCCACCAGTCGACGATTTCCACCCAGCGCATTGCCATCGATGTCTTTAGGCCCGAGCGAAGAGGCTTTGAAGCCGCGCACCGAAGTATTGCCGCCGGCGTAGAAGCTTTTGAAGAACGGCAACGGTTTGCCGCCGTAACCGTTGGCGTACCCGGCTTCGCCGTTTAACATCAGGGTAAAATCCCGAACCAAAGGCATGAACCATTGATGCTGGTAGGAAAGCTTGTAATACTTGACACTCCCGCCGGGCAACCCCACCTCTGCAAACACCCTCTGCAGGCTGCCCTTTGTCGGGTAGATAATGCTGTCTCGCGTATCCCTTGCCCAGCCAGCATCTCCACGCAACGTGGTATTGCTATCGCCGAAAATGTTAACGTAATCCTTGTAACGCTGCGGACTGTTATCGTACAAGGTCAGCTTGGTATTTTCAGCCGACAGACCAAAATTGACCGTATCTTTTTCGTTCAGCGGCACGCCGAAGCGCATCCCGCCACCGATGGAATTGGAACCGTACCTGGAAACCGACAAGGAGGAGGAGTTAGTTTTGCGCTGATAGATGTCGAAACCGCGACTGATCCCATCGTCGGTGTAGTAAGGGTTGGTGTAGGACAGTGAATACACCGTATTAATCTTGCTGGTATTAACCTGCGTAGAAAGAAAGTTGCCGCTACCGAACACGTTGGCCTGTGAAATTGAGCCGCTGAGAATGAAGCCTTCATAACTGGAAAAACCCGCACCCGCCATGATGCTACCGGTGGGTTTTTCCGTTACGCTGACATTCATATCCAACTGGTCGGTCGTGCCGGCGACAGCTGGTGTTTCAAGGTTGACATCGGAAAAATATCCCAGACGGTTAATCCGTTCGCGTGACCGGGTGACTTTATCGGCAGCATACCAGGCACCTTCCATCTGGCGCATCTCGCGGCGGACGACTTCGTCCCGTGTTTTGGTGTTGCCAGTTACATTGATGCGGCGCACATAAACCCGCCGACCCGGATCGATGAAGAAGGTGAATTTCGCCTCCTGTTTTTCCTTGTTAAGTTCCGGAACCGCGTTGACGTTGGCGAATGCGTAGCCGTCATTACCCAGTCGGTCACCGATCAATTTGGTGGTTTCTGTCAGCTTTTCCCGCGAGAAAACATCGCCCGGCTGGATCTTGATCAGCTTGCGCAATTCCTCTTCAGGGACCAGCATCTCCCCTGCCAGTTTGACGTCAGAAACGGTATATTTCTGACCTTCGGTTATATTGATGGTGATATAGATGGATTGCTTGTCGGGGGAAATCGAAACCTGAGTGGAATCCAGATTGAACTCGAGATAGCCACGATTCAGGTAATGAGAGCGCATCGTTTCGATGTCAGCCGCCAGTTTCTGCTTTGAATACTGATCGCTCTTGCTCCACCATGACATCCATCCAGGTGTAGAAAGAACGAACAGTTCAAGGAGGTCCTTCTCAGGGAAAGCCTGGTTGCCAACGATGTTGATCTGTTGAATCTTCGCCACTTCGCCTTCGCTGATGTTGAAGCTGATGGCGGTGCGATTACGCTCCAGCGGTGTGACAGTGGTGGTAACCGCCACCGCATATTTACCGCGGCTGAGATATTGCCGTTTGAGTTCCTGCTCGGCCTTGTCCAGCAGGGACTTGTCGAAAATTCGCCCCTCGGCCAGCCCGACTTGTTTCAAACCATCGACAAGTTGCTTTTTGTCGAATTCCTTGAGACCCACGAAATCAATCTGGGAAATTGCCGGCCGTTCCTGCACCATGACGATCAGCACCTCACCTTCAACTTCCAGCCGAACATCCTTGAAAAACCCAGTTCCATACAATGCCTTGATGGCTGCAGCGGCTTTCTCGTCGTCAAGTTTCTCGCCCACCTTGACCGGCAGGTAGCTGAATACCGTCCCGGCCTCTGTACGCTGAATTCCCTCAACCCGAATATCCTTGATGACAAACGGCTGAAAAGCCCAGGCAGAAGCACCATACAAGCTCATCAACAACATCGGCAGGAGTTTTAATTTCATTATTGTTTAGCCAACAACCAGACGGTTAATATCGTTATAGAAAGCGAAAAGCATTAATGTCAGCAGGATCGCAATGCCAATCTGCTGCCCGATTTCCATGGTCTTCTCGGAAACGGGGCTCCCCTTGATCATTTCGACCATATAATACATCAAATGCCCCCCATCCAATAAGGGGATGGGCAATAAATTGAGCACTCCGAGGCTGATGCTGATCAGTGCCAGAAAGCTGATATAGGGAACCCAGCCAAAGCGTGCGGATTGACCGGCATAATCGGCGATGGTGATCGGGCCGCTGATATTCTTCCAGGAAACCTGGCCAGTGACCATCTTGCCCAGCATTTTCAGACTGAACAATGACGTATCCCAGGTTTTTCGTAGCGCCTGCACAAATGCCCTGTCGACAGGATAACGCACTTCCGTAACCAGTTTTGCAAATAAGACTGGATCCACCATCGGCGACGCACCGATCTTGCCTACGGGGGAATGCCCATTTTCGTTTACAGAGTCGGGGGTGGCTTTTACCTGTAAATACTCGTCACCTCTTTTTATGCCCAGCGTCAAGGGCAGACCAGGATTCTGCCTGACCCATTGCACAAGCTCATCCCAGCGATCAAGCGGAGATTCATTCACGGAGAGTATTTCATCCCCGATCCTCAGCCCAGCTTTGGCCGCAACCCCGTCCGGCAGAATCCTGCCGATTTTGGCCGGCAAGTCGGGCTGAAAGCGCATTAACCCGAGCTTGCCCATGAAATCCTTGTCCAACTCGTCGGATGAAAGGCCGCTCAAGTCAAGCTGATGCGTAGCGATTTCTCCACGCTCGTTGCGAGTTTCAATTTCCACAATGGCTTTCTGGACAGCATGCTGCAGCAATATCCAGTTCACATCCTGCCAGGTCGCAGTCGGCTCGCTGCCAACCTGGGTAATCGTATCGCCGCGATGAAAGGACGCAGCTGCAGCGGGAGTAGCCAACGGCACCTGCCCCAGAACCGGCTTGATACCAGGCACACCGTAAATAAACAGGATCCAGTACAACAGCACGGCAAGAAGAAGGTTCGCGACTGGCCCGGCCAGCACGATAGCGCTGCGGCGGTAAATGGATTGGCGGTTGAAAGTAAAGGGAACATCGACTGGCTCAACCGGCCCTTCCCGCTCGTCAAGCATCTTGACGTAACCTCCCAGCGGGAAAGCGGCCAACACCCATTCTGTACCGTCCGTCACAAATTTTTTGGTTATCAGCGGCTTGCCGAAGCCTACAGAAAAACGCAACACTCTGACACCACACCAGCGTGCCACGATGTAATGGCCGTATTCGTGAACGACGATCAGAATCCCGAGTGTCACGGCAAATGCCGCAAGGGTAAACAACAGGCTCATGCGTATCCCATCACGCGCATCCACTCGAGTGCCGATTCACGCGCCACGGCATCGGCATCGATCACATCTTCCAGTGTCACGACCGGTTTGAAACTGTTTTTTTGCAGCACGCTTTCGATCATGGCAGGGATCAGCTTGAAGGGAATGCGTTCATCGAGGAACGCATCTACTGCCACTTCGTTCGCCGCATTCAATGTGGCAGGAGTCGTGCCTCCCTGACGCAAAGCCTGGTAGGCCAGATCCAGACAGGGAAAACGCACCATGTCTGGCGCCTCGAAATCGAGACGCGCGATCTTGAACAGATCCAGTGAGGGAACCCCTGCATCGATTCGCTCTGGAAAGCCCAGCGCATAAGCAATCGGCGTACGCATGTCAGGGTTGCCTAGCTGCGCCAGCACCGAGCCATCGATATACTCCACCATGGAATGAATCACACTCTGTGGATGAATCACCACCTGGATTTTGTCCGCGTCTGCGTTAAACAGCCAGTGCGCCTCAATGACTTCCAGACCCTTGTTCATCATGGTTGCCGAATCAACGGAGATTTTTCGCCCCATGACCCAGTTCGGGTGGGCGCAAGCCTGCTGAGGCGTCACATTATCCAGGTCGCACAATGGCACGGTACGGAAAGGTCCGCCCGACGCGGTAAGCAGGATGCGCTTGACCCCCGAGGCCCCCAGATCACCCGAAAAGTCTCTCGGCAGAGACTGGAAAATCGCATTATGCTCACTGTCGATCGGCAATAGCGTGGCTTTGTGCTGCCTGACCGCATCCATGAACACGCTACCCGACATCACCAGCGTTTCCTTGTTGGCAAGCAGAATACGCTTGCCTGCCTTGGCCGCAGCCAGCGAAGGGCGCAATCCAGCACTACCTACAATCGCCGCCATCACGCTATCAACCTGGGGTAGGGATGCCACCCTCTCCAGCGCCTTGATGCCGCTCAGCACTTCGACATCGAGGCCAGCCAGCTTGATCTTGCCATGCAGCACTTCTGCGCAATCCGGATCCAGCATAACTGCATAATCGGGCTGAAATTGCTGGCATTGCTCAAACAGGCGGTCGACCTGGCGATTCGCGGTCAGAGCAACCACCCGGAAACGCTCGGCATGGCGCGCAACGACATCCAGGGTATTCATGCCGATCGTCCCAGTCGAACCGAGCACAGTAATATTTTGAATTTTTGGCATCAGTTTAATACGTTATAATTTTTGATGAGCAGCAGTCCGAAAGCGGCTATGGGCATCGCCGCAGTCAGGGCGTCAATGCGGTCCAGCACACCGCCATGGCCGGGAAGAATCTGACCACTATCCTTGAGCCCGGCCACGCGCTTCATCCAGGATTCGAACAAATCTCCCAGGATACTGAACAGCGTCAGTAGCCACAGTAACAGTATTCCCAGCCACAAACCCGAACTGAACAGCACGGCGGAATCGCCCCACATTCCCCACGCCAACCCATACAAGCCAACACCCAGGAAAGCACCTGCAACGCCCTCCCAGGTTTTACCCGGGCTGATTGACGGAGCAAGCTTGTGCCGGCCAAATTTGCGACCAGCAAAATAGGCGGCGGTATCGGCGATCCACACCACCGCCAGCAAGCCCAGAAGCAGTCCGGGGCCGAAATTTCGCAGCTCCACAAGGGCAAGCCATGTGGGAATCAAAACAATCCAACCAATCAACGCCAGGATAGTCCAGTGCCTGGCACGCCATTGATTGCGTAGCCACAGCGGAACCAAAAGCGCCCAGAAAAGGAAGGCAATGCCATACAACATAAAATTGACTGACCGAGAAGACGCGGCAAGCAGTGCCAGACCGATGAACAACGTCAGCAGCACATAAACCCATCCCTGAAAACCCGAGAAAGCGGAAATTCTCGACCACTCACGGGCGCCGATCAGTAGCACCACCACCAGCATCAGTAGTGCCCAACCCATTTGCGGGAGAAGAAACAGTGCGGCTAAAAATAAAGGCAACAGCAACAGAACGGTCAGAACGCGTGTCTTAAGCATTTGACTTAAGCTGCTCGCTGGTGCGCCCGAAGCGGCGCTCTCTTTGTTGGAAGGATTCGATCGCGCGCTTTAAGGCTGTACTATTGAAATCCGGCCACAATGTGTCGGTAAAATACAGCTCGGCATAGGCCAACTGCCAAAGCATGAAGTTACTGATGCGCTTCTCCCCGCCGGTGCGTATAAACAGATCCGGCTCCGGTGCATAGCTGGTGGAAAGATAGGGCTCCAGATCCTCTTCCTTGAAAGTCTGGCCACAGTCAGGATTAGCCTCCAGCATCCTGTGTGTTGCCTGAACCAAGTCCCATCGGCCGCCGTAATTGGCGGCGATGGTCAGAGTCAACCCGGTGTTGTTTTGCGTGAGCGATTCAGCATGATCTATCATCTCGACCAGTTTGCCCTCAAAACGGGAGCGGTCGCCGATAACTTTCAGCCGAATGTTGTTGTTATGGAGTTTAGTGACTTCCCGCTCGAGTGCGAGCATAAACAACTGCATCAGAAACGACACTTCCTCCGCCGGGCGGCGCCAGTTTTCGCTACTGAAGGCAAACAGTGTCAGGTATTTGACCCCAAGTTCGGAACAGGCCTTTACCGTGGTTCTGACAATTTCAACGCCGCGCTTGTGGCCGGCGATGCGCGGCATGAAGCGCTTCTTGGCCCACCTGCCGTTGCCATCCATGATGATGGCGATATGATGCGGCACATCCCCGATTTCGGGAATGCTGCGAGTAGAACTGGTAAACAGGGTCACTTCGCGCCTTAGATTGCCATCAGATCGGTTTCCTTGGCTTGAAGGACCTTATCGACTTCAGCAATATACCGGTCAGTCAGCTTCTGGATTTCTTCCTGGGAGCGACGCTCATCATCCTCGCTGATCGCTTTATCTTTCAGCAGATCCTTGAGCGTTGCATTGGCGTCGCGTCGCACATTGCGCACAGCCACTTTGGCGTTTTCAGCCTCGTTCTTGACGACCTTGATCAATTCCCGGCGGCGCTCTTCCGTCAGCGCCGGCGTAGGCACCCGGATCAGATCACCCTGGCTGGAGGGATTAAGACCCAGATCGGAGTCAC
>JAHJJI010000027.1 GCA_018823025.1 Gammaproteobacteria bacterium
GAAATGGTCATGCCTGGCGACAACATCTCGATCACGGTCGCGCTGATTCAGCCGATCGCGATGGAAGAAGGTCTGCGCTTCGCGATTCGCGAAGGTGGCCGTACCGTGGGTGCTGGTGTCGTAGCTAAGGTTATCGAGTAAAAAGCAGTGCTGAGTGCTGGGTCCTGAGCGCTGAGTTATTCAGTGCTATCTCGGGACTTGGAACTCAGGACTCAGAACTGATTAGGCCAGTAGCTCAATTGGCAGAGTATCGGTCTCCAAAACCGAGGGTTGGGGGTTCGAGGCCCTCCTGGCCTGCCAAATAGATAGTGTGGAAAAGCGAACGGGCGATAGCCATAATAAATTGATCGGGCGACCGGCATATGTGCCGGTCGCTGTTTGCATTTCCGAAAAAGAAACCTTATGACAGATAAACTCAAGTTGGCCCTGGCTATACTGCTGCTTGCGGCGGGTGTTGCCGGATTCTACATCCTGTCCGAACATGCTTTGGTATTGCGTGTGCTGGCAGTACTGGCGGGCGTTGGCATGGCCATTTTTGTGGCACGCTTTACCAGTCATGGCCAGCAGTTTTTTGCTTTCGGCAAGGAAGCGTGGGTAGAAACCAAGAAAGTGGTGTGGCCGACCCGCAAGGAAACCTTTCAGACCACTGGCGTCGTGTTTTTGCTGGTGGTGGTGATCGCTATTTTCCTGTGGATTGTGGATGCCAGCCTGATGTGGGCGGTCAAATTACTGATGGGCCAGGGGGATTGATGGCAATGCGATGGTACGTGGTGCACGCCTATTCGGGCTATGAGAAGAGCGTGCAACGAGCTCTGCAGGAGCGTATTGAGCGCGCAGGCATGCAGGACAAGTTCGGCCAGATTCTCGTGCCGGTCGAAGAAGTAGTCGAGATGAAAAGCGGCCAAAAGAGCATCAGTGAGCGCAAATTCTTTCCTGGCTATGTGCTGGTGCAGATGGAAATGGACGATGAGAGTTGGCACCTGGTAAAAAATACTGCCAAGGTGACGGGTTTTGTCGGGGGTTCTGCGCAGAAACCCACACCTATCAGTGAAAAGGAAGTTGCCGCGCTGATGCAGCAGATCCAGGATGGCGTGGAAAAACCCAGGCCCAAGGTGCTGTTCGAGGTGGGCGAAGCGGTGCGAGTTAAGGAAGGCCCGTTCACCGATTTCAATGGCATGGTGGAAGAGGTTAATTACGACAAGAGCAAGTTGCGCGTGTCGGTACTGATTTTCGGTCGTTCCACTCCGGTGGAACTGGAATTCAGTCAGGTCGAGAAAGCCTGATCTAAAGGTTTTTTAACTGGGGAGCTCGGTACGGCGGTTTGTATAGAGCGTTTGCACCCATTTTAGAGGAGTTGTAAAAGTGGCAAAGAAAATCATAGGTTACATCAAGCTGCAGGTACCTGCAGGCAAAGCCAACCCAAGCCCACCTATCGGTCCGGCACTGGGTCAGCGCGGCCTGAATATCATGGAGTTCTGCAAGGCGTTTAATGCCCAGACCCAGGGTCTGGAAGTGGGTCTGCCGATTCCGGTGGTGATTACCGCGTACGCGGACAAGAGCTTCACCTTCATCATGAAGACGCCGCCTGCCACGGTGTTGATCAAAAAGGCCTCCGGCGTGCAAAAAGGCAGTCCGCGTCCGCATACCGACAAGGTGGGTAAGCTGACGCGTGCTCAGGCAGAAGACATCGCCAAAGCGAAAATGCCCGACCTGACCGCTTCCGATATGGATGCAGCAGTACGTACGATCGCCGGTAGCGCCCGCAGCATGGGTATTGAAGTGGAGGGCGTATAACATGGCACATATTTCCAAACGTACCAAGGCGATCACGGCCAAAGTCGATCCCACCAAGGCTTATCCGCTGGCTGAAGCGCTGACGCTGGTCAAGCAAACCGCTACCGCCAAATTTGACGAGTCCATCGACGTGGCTGTGAATCTCGGTATCGATGCGCGTAAATCTGACCAGCTGGTGCGCGGCTCCGTTGTATTGCCACGGGGCACCGGCAAAACCGTGCGTATCGCGGTTTTCGCCCAGGGCGACAATGCGACCAAGGCTAAGGAAGCGGGTGCCGATATCGTCGGTTTCGAAGATCTGGCTGCTGAAATCAAAGCCGGCAAGATGGACTTCGACGTGGTTATCGCCACCCCCGATGCGATGCGCATCGTTGGCCAGCTTGGCCAGATCCTCGGCCCGCGTGGGCTGATGCCTAACCCAAAAGTGGGTACGGTAAGCCCGAATGTGGCTGAAGCGGTGAAGAATGCCAAGGCAGGTCAGGTTCAGTACCGTACCGACAAGGGTGGTATCGTGCAGTGCACCATCGGCCGGGCTTCTTTTGGTGAAGATGCTCTCAAAGAAAACCTTCTGGCCCTGATTGATGCCTTGAACAAGGCCAAGCCGGCTGCCTCCAAAGGCGTGTACCTGAAGAAAATGGCTGTTTCCAGCACCATGGGTGTTGGCGTCAGGGTGGATCAAAGCACTCTGGCTGCATAAAGAACTTTGGGTCTGCCGGGGGAAGCTCCGGCAGGCCGTCAAAGACCGTAGATATCCACAGGATTTAATGGTCTGGCCGCGAGGTCAAGGCCGTCTACGCAGATGGCGTGCCCAGACAGGTTTTGAAATTTAGCGTCAGCATTGTGATTGGCTGGTGTCAGTTTCTCCTGAATGAAGGTCGCCGTGGGTAAGTCCAGGTTACCGGGCGGGAAACCATCCCGGTTACGGGGCTAATTTTAACGGAAGGAGGGAAGACCTTGAGTCTGAATCTTGAAGAGAAAAAAGCAGTTGTAGCGGAAGTGAGCGCGCAACTGGCAAGTGCTCAGACCATCGTAGTGGCTGAGTATCGCGGCATGGAAGTGAAAGACATGACCAAGCTGCGTGCCAAGGCTCGCGAAGCTGGCGTTTTCCTGCGCGTGTTGAAAAACACCCTGGTGCGTCGTGCTGTTGCGGAAACGCCGTTTGCGGGATTGTCCGACCATCTGGTCGGGCCACTTGCATATGGTATTTCCAGCGACCCTGTTGCGGCGGCTAAAGTGCTACATGAGTTTGCCAAAGGCAATGATAAGTTTGTGATCAAGGCAGGTGCCATGGCTAATTTTGTGATGTCCTCCAAGGATGTCGCAAACCTGGCCACCATGCCGAGTCGCGACGAATTGCTGTCCAAGCTCATGGGTACGATGCAGGCGCCAGTTGCAACGTTCGTGCGCACGCTTAACGAAGTGCCGACCAAGTTCGTACGCGGACTTGCTGCTGTGCGCGACCAAAAGCAGGCCGCATAAAGAGCTACAACACTATCTTAAATCCAGTTTTACATTATTTATTCAGGAGTTTTTAAATCATGGCTATTTCCAAAGCTGAAATTCTCGACGCAATCGCTGGCATGACCGTTCTCGAACTGTCCGAAATGATCAAGGACATGGAAGAGAAGTTCGGCGTTTCCGCAGCGGCTGCCGCTGTTGCCGTTGCTGCTCCGGCTGGTGCTGCCGCTGCTGTTGAAGAAAAGACCGAGTTTGACGTCATTCTGACCGGCGCTGGCGAGAACAAAGTGAACACCATTAAAGTTGTTCGCACCATCACCGGTCTGGGCCTGAAAGAAGCCAAAGACTTGGTCGACGGCGCTCCCAAGGCTGTCAAGGAAGGCGTTTCCAAGGCTGATGCCGATGCTGTTGCCAAGCAGTTGATCGAAGCTGGCGCGACCTGCGAAGTCAAGTAAGCACTGCTGTACCGAGATCAGGCTGGCGGGAAACCGCCAGCCTTTTCCCGCTTTTAGAAGCCGGCAGATAGCAGACCGCCGTTCGCAGTCTTCTACCTTCCGTCCTCTGATGCGGAAACATTCATGGAGATACTATGAGCTACTCTTTTACTGAGAAAAGACGTATCCGCAAAAGCTTTGCCAAGCGCGCCAGCGTGCTTGAAGTGCCTTTTTTGCTGGCCACCCAGTTGAATTCCTACGCGGCTTTTCTGCAGGCTGAAGTCAAGCCCGAGGTTCGCAAGAGCGAAGGCCTGCAGGCTGCATTCAGCTCGATTTTCCCGATCGAGAGCCATTCCAAAAATGCCCGTCTGGATTTCGTTAGCTATAAACTTGGCGAACCACCGTTTGACGTTGTGGAATGCCAGCAGCGTGGATTGACCTTCGCAGCACCACTGCGCGTCAAGGTGCGCCTGACCATCATGGATCGGGAAGCCTCCAAGCCGACGGTGAAGGAAGTCAAGGAGCAGGAAGTGTACATGGGCGAGATTCCGCTCATGACCCGCTCTGGTTCGTTCGTGATCAACGGCACTGAGCGTGTGATTGTGTCCCAGTTGCACCGTTCTCCTGGTGTGTTCTTCGAGCACGACCGTGGCAAGACCCACTCTTCCGGCAAGTTGCTGTTCTCCGCACGGGTGATCCCCTACCGCGGTTCATGGCTGGACTTCGAATTCGATCCGAAGGATTACCTCTACTTCCGTATTGACCGTCGTCGCAAGATGCCGGTGACGATTCTGCTGAAGGCCTTGGGTTACCAGCCTGAGCAGATTCTCGCTCAATTTTTTGTAAACGACACTTTCCATCTGGCCAAAAAAGGTGTGCAGTTCGAATTGGTCCCGGAGCGTTTGCGTGGTGAAGTCGCCAAGTTCGATGTTGCTGGAAAAGATGGCACTATTATTGTGCCCAAGGACAAGCGGATCACCGTCAAACATATCCGTGAAATGGAGAAAGCCGGCATCAAGAAAGTGACCGTGCCGGATGATTTCCTGATGGGCCGTGTGCTGGCTCACGCCATTGTGGACAAGGAAAGCGGCGAGATCATTGCTAACGCCAACGACGAGATTACCGAAGAGCTTTTGGAGAAATTGCAAGCCGCAAGCATTGCCAAGATCAACACGCTCTATACCAACGACCTGGATCAGGGCCCCTACATTTCGCAAACCCTGCGTATTGACGAGACGCTGGATCAAATTGCTGCGCGCGTCGCCATCTATCGCATGATGCGTCCTGGCGAGCCTCCCACAGAAGATTCGGTGGAAGCGTTGTTTAATGGCCTGTTCTTCAGCGAGGAGCGCTACGACCTGTCTGCCGTCGGTCGCATGAAGTTCAATCGACGCGTTGGTCGCGAGGCTCTGACCGGCAACATGATCCTGGATAATGACGACATTGTTTCGGTGATCAAGATTCTGGTTGAACTCAAGAACGGTCGAGGTGAGATCGACGATATCGACCACCTCGGCAACCGCCGCGTGCGTTCAGTTGGCGAACTGGCTGAAAATCAGTTTCGTGCCGGACTGGTCCGTGTCGAGCGCGCCGTCAAAGAGCGTCTGTCCCAGGCAGAGTCAGAGAACCTGATGCCGCATGACCTGATCAACGCTAAACCGGTGTCTGGCGCGATCAAGGAGTTCTTCGGTTCGTCCCAGTTGTCGCAATTTATGGACCAGACCAATCCGCTGTCCGAGATTACCCACAAGCGCCGCGTCTCTGCACTGGGACCGGGCGGCTTGACTCGTGAGCGCGCCGGCTTCGAAGTACGTGACGTGCACCCTACCCATTATGGTCGCGTATGCCCGATTGAAACGCCGGAAGGTCCGAACATTGGTCTGATCAACTCCTTGGCGCTGTTTGCACGCACCAATGAATACGGCTTTCTGGAAACACCCTATCGCAAGGTGGTGGAAAGCAAGGTCAGCGACCAGATTGATTATCTGTCGGCGATCGAAGAAGGTAAGTATGTGATTGCCCAGGCCAATGCCGACCTCGACAAGAATGGCAAGTTCATGCAGGACCTGGTGTCCTGCCGCCATCATAATGAATTTGCTCTGTCCACTCCGGACAAAGTTCAATACATGGACGTGGCTCCGTCGCAGATCGTTTCTGTGGCGGCTTCGCTGATTCCGTTCCTTGAACACGACGATGCTAACCGCGCGTTGATGGGCTCCAACATGCAGCGCCAGGCGGTTCCCTGTCTGCGTGCCGAGAAGTCGCTGGTGGGTACTGGCATCGAGCGTACCGTGGCGGTAGATTCCGGTACCACTGTGCAGGCTCGTCGCGGCGGTGTTGTCGACCATGTCGACGCCGGTCGTATCGTGGTGCGCGTGCACGACGTTGAGGCGCTCGCTGGCGAAGTGGGTGTGGACATCTACAATCTGATCAAGTATATGCGTTCCAACCAGAACACCAATATCAACCAGCGTCCGCTGGTCAAGGTCGGCGACATCATCGCTGCGGGCGACGTAATCGCTGACGGCGCATCTACCGACATGGGCGAGTTGGCATTGGGTCAGAACATGCTGGTGGCGTTCATGCCGTGGAACGGCTACAACTTCGAGGATTCGATCCTGATCTCTGAGCGCGTGGTGGCAGATGACCGCTACACCTCGATCCACATCGAAGAGCTTTCCGTTGTCGCACGCGACACCAAGCTTGGGCCGGAAGAGATTACTCGCGATATTTCCAACCTGTCCGAGCGCATGCTTGGCCGTCTCGATGAATCTGGCATCTGCTACATCGGCGCCGAAGTAGAAGCGGGCGACGTGCTGGTGGGTAAGGTTACGCCCAAAGGCGAAACCCAGCTCACGCCGGAAGAGAAACTGCTGCGAGCCATTTTCGGCGAGAAGGCATCCGATGTTAAGGACACTTCGCTGCGCGTACCGTCCGGCATGTCCGGCACGGTGATCGATGTGCAAGTGTTCACTCGCGAGGGAATCGAGCGTGATGTGCGTGCCCAGCAGATCATCGATGATGAACTCAAGGGTTTCAAGAAGGATTTGGCTGACCAGATGCGCATCGTCGAGAACGATGCCTTCGGCCGGATTGAACGCCTTCTAGTCGGCAAGACCGCTAACGGTGGACCGAAAAAACTGGCCAAGGGCACCAAGATCACTAAAGCCTATTTGACTGAGGTCGAGCGCCATTCGTGGTTCGATGTTCGCCTTGCCGGTGAGGATGAAGCACGCCAGCTGGAGCAGTTGAAGGAAAGTCTGGCGCAGAAGCGCGTCGATTTCGATGCGATGTACGAAGAGAAAAAGAAAAAACTTACCAGTGGCGACGAGTTGCCGCCCGGCGTACAGAAGATGGTCAAGGTCTACGTCGCAGTGAAGCGCCGCCTGCAACCCGGCGACAAGATGGCCGGTCGCCACGGCAACAAAGGTGTTATTTCCAAGATCGTTCCGATCGAGGACATGCCCTATACCGCCGACGGCACCCCGATGGACATCGTGCTCAACCCCCTAGGCGTGCCTTCGCGTATGAACGTGGGACAGATCCTGGAAGTTCACCTGGGCTGGGCTGCCAAAGGGTTGGGGATCAAGATTGGCGATATGCTCAAGGCGCAGGCCAAGATTCAGGATATGCGCAAGTTCCTCGGAAAAATCTACAACAGCAGTGGCAAGACCGAGGACATCGCTTCCCTGTCCGACGAAGAGGTGCTGACTCTGGCGAACAACCTGCAGGGTGGGGTGCCGTTCGCAACGCCAGTGTTCGACGGCGCAACCGAAGAAGAAATCAAGGACATGCTGGAACTGGCGGGCTTGCCCCGATCCGGCCAGATATTCCTGAGCGACGGACGCACCGGTGAAACCTTTGAACGTCCAACCACGGTGGGATACATGCACGTGCTCAAACTGCACCATCTGGTGGATGACAAGATGCACGCCCGTTCCACCGGACCTTACAGTCTGGTCACGCAACAGCCTCTGGGCGGTAAAGCTCAGTTCGGTGGCCAGCGTTTCGGCGAGATGGAAGTGTGGGCGCTCGAAGCTTATGGCGCCGCGTACATCCTGCAAGAGATGCTGACTGTGAAGTCGGACGATGTCAGCGGACGTACCAAGATTTACGAGAATATCGTCAAGGGCGAACACAAGATCGATGCTGGCATGCCGGAATCCTTCAACGTGCTGGTCAAGGAAATTCGCTCGCTGGCCATTGATATCGATTTGGAACGTTATTGATTTGGTGAGAAGTGAGGGGTAAGCGTAATACCACGCCATTACTCCTCACGCCTCACCCCTCACGCCTCACGGAGGGTACATGAAAGCACTGCTCGATTTATTTAAACAGGTTACTCAGGAAGAAGAGTTCGAAGCGATCAAGATCGCACTGGCTTCTCCGGAGAAAATCCGCTCCTGGTCCTACGGTGAAGTAAAGAAGCCGGAGACCATCAACTATCGCACCTTCAAGCCGGAGCGCGATGGCCTGTTTTGCGCCAAGATTTTCGGGCCGATCAAGGACTATGAATGTCTTTGCGGCAAGTACAAACGCCTCAAGCATCGCGGTGTAATCTGCGAGAAGTGCGGTGTTGAAGTCACCCAGTCCAAAGTTCGCCGCGAGCGTATGGCCCACATCGAGCTGGCCTCTCCGGTTGCCCATATCTGGTTCCTCAAGTCGCTGCCGTCACGACTCGGCATGGTGCTGGACGTGCCGTTGCGTGATATCGAACGGGTGCTGTACTTCGAAGCCTACGTGGTGACCAATCCGGGCATGACGCCGCTTAATCGCGCCCAATTGCTGACCGAGGATGACTACCTGACCAAGGTGGAAGAATTCGGTGACGAATTCCACGCCTGTATGGGTGCAGAGGGTGTGCGCGAGCTGCTGCGCACCCTTAACATCGAAGTTGAAGTCGAAAAACTCCGCAAGGATTTGTCGGAAACCGGTTCCGAAACCAAGATTAAGAAGCTCGCCAAGCGCCTCAAGGTGCTGGAGGCGTTCCAGAAATCCGGCATCAAGCCGGAGTGGATGATCCTGGAAGTATTGCCGGTGCTGCCGCCGGAACTGCGTCCGCTGGTGCCGCTGGATGGCGGCCGTTTTGCGACCTCCGACCTGAACGATTTGTACCGTCGCGTGATCAACCGCAACAACCGTCTGAAGCGTTTGTTGGAGCTGAAAGCACCGGAAATTATCGTTCGCAACGAGAAGCGGATGCTGCAGGAATCGGTGGATTCCCTGCTCGACAACGGTCGTCGTGGCAAAGCCATGACCGGTGCCAATAAGCGCCCATTGAAATCGCTTGCCGACATGATCAAGGGCAAGGGTGGCCGTTTCCGCCAAAACCTGCTGGGTAAGCGCGTCGACTATTCCGGTCGTTCTGTTATCGTGGTGGGTCCGCAGCTGAAATTGCATCAGTGCGGACTGCCCAAGAAAATGGCTCTGGAATTGTTCAAGCCCTTCATTTTCCACAAACTGGAAGTGCTGGGTCTGGCTACGACCATCAAGGCGGCCAAGCGTATGGTGGAAGACGAGATTCCTGAAGTCTGGGATATTCTTGAAGATGTGATTCGCGAGCATCCGGTGATGCTGAACCGTGCGCCGACTCTGCATCGTCTCGGTATCCAGGCGTTCGAGCCAGTACTTATCGAGGGCAAGGCAATTCAACTGCATCCGCTGGTTTGCGCGGCGTTCAACGCCGACTTCGACGGTGACCAGATGGCCGTCCACGTGCCGCTGTCGCTGGAAGCGCAAATCGAGGCGCGTACCTTGATGCTGGCTTCCAATAACGTGCTGTCGCCCGCCAACGGCGAGCCGATCATTGTGCCGTCGCAGGATATCGTGCTGGGTCTTTATTACATGACCCGCGAAAAGATCAATGCCAAGGGCGAAGGTACGTTGTTCGGCACGATCAGCGAGATCTCGCGTGCCTATGAGTCGCGTCAGGTCGAATTGCATGCCAAGGTCACCGCGCGCATCAAGGAATACGAGCTGGACGAGGAAGGCAACAAGCGCGAAAAAATCACGCGTTACGAGACCACGGTCGGCCGGGCTTTGCTGTCAGAGATCCTGCCTGTCGGATTGCCGTTCCCGCTGATCAACAAGGCGCTGAAGAAGAAAGAAATTTCCAAACTGATCAACGCCAGCTTCCGTCGCTGTGGTCTGCGCGAAACCGTGATTTTCGCCGACAAGCTGATGTATACGGGTTTCGCTTACGCGGCCCGTGCCGGTATCTCAATCTGTGTCGACGACATGCTGGTCCCGACAGAGAAGGAACAGCTGATCGGCGCTTCCGAGAAAGAGGTCAAGGAAATCGAGGCGCAGTACACCTCCGGCCTGGTGACTCAAGGTGAGCGCTACAACAAGGTAGTGGATATCTGGGGCCGTTGCGGTGACCAGGTGGCCAAGGCCATGATGAACCAGCTCGGCACCGAGCCGGTCGTCGACCGGGATGGCAAGACGGTCTCCCAGGAGTCATTCAACTCGATTTATATGATGGCAGATTCCGGCGCCCGCGGCTCCGCAGCGCAGATTCGTCAGTTGGCCGGCATGAGGGGCCTGATGGCCAAGCCTGACGGCTCGATCATCGAGACCCCGATTACTGCGAACTTCCGCGAAGGTTTGAATGTTCTGCAGTACTTCATCTCTACTCACGGTGCACGTAAAGGTTTGGCTGATACCGCGTTGAAGACTGCGAACTCCGGTTACCTCACCCGCCGTCTGGTGGACGTGACCCAGGATCTGGTGGTCACCGAGAACGATTGCGGCACTGCCGAAGGCATGGCGCTGAAGGCGCTGGTCGAAGGTGGCGAAGTGGTCGAGCCGTTGCGTGAGCGTATCCTCGGACGCACCACTGCAGTGGATGTGGTTAATCCGGAGACTAGCGAGACCGTTTACGAGGCTGGCACCTTGTTGGACGAAGATGCAGTGGAGGCGATCGAGCAACTGGGCATCGACGAAGTCAAAGTGCGTACTCCACTGACTTGTGAAACGCGCTACGGTTTGTGTGCCAAGTGCTACGGTCGCGACCTCGGGCGCGGCTACGAGGTGAACGTGGGCGAGGCGGTCGGCGTGATTGCGGCGCAGTCCATCGGTGAACCGGGTACACAGCTGACCATGCGTACCTTCCACATCGGCGGTGCGGCATCCCGTGCGGCGGCAGCAAGCTCGGTCGAAATCAAATCTAACGGTGTAGCGCGCTTTGCCTCCGGCATGCGCTACGTGACCAACGTCAAGAACGAACAGATCGTGATTTCACGCAGTGGCGAAGTGATCATTACCGACGACAATGGCCGCGAGCGCGAGCGCCAGAAGATTCCTTACGGCTCTACCTTGCTGGCCTCGGATGGCTCTGTTGCCAAAGCCGGCCAGGTGCTGGCGACATGGGATCCACATACTCGTCCTATCATTACCGAGTACGCGGGTACGGCACGCTTCGACAACGTTGAAGAAGGCGTCACCGTAGCCAAGCAGCTTGACGATGTGACTGGCTTGTCCTCTCTGGTGGTTATCGATCCCAAGCGCCGCGGCACGACCCAGTTCAAGGGGTTGCGTCCACAGGTCAAGCTGCTTGATGACAGCGGTCAGGAAATCAAGATCGCCGGCACCGAACTGCCGGTCAACATCACCTTTCAGCTCGGTTCGATCATTACGGTGAAGGACGGTCAGCAGGTCAACGTCGGCGATGTGCTGGCGCGGATCCCGCAGGAAACCTCCAAGACCCGTGACATTACCGGGGGTCTGCCGCGCGTGGCTGAACTGTTCGAGGCGCGTTCGCCGAAGGATGCCGGCTTGCTGGCCGAAGTCACCGGTATCGTGTCGTTCGGCAAGGACACCAAGGGCAAGCAGCGCTTGGTGATTACCGATCTGGACGGCGTTGCCCATGAATACCTGATTACGAAGGACAAGCACGTCACCGCTCACGACGGTCAGGTGGTCAATAAGGGAGAGAGCATCGTCGACGGCCCGGCTGATCCGCATGACATTCTGCGCTTGAGGGGGGTCGAGGCGCTGGCACGCTACATTACCGATGAAGTGCAGGACGTGTACCGTCTCCAGGGTGTGAAGATCAACGACAAGCACATCGAGGTGATCGTGCGCCAGATGTTGCGTCGTGTGACCGTGGTGGACCCAGGCGAGACCCGCTTCATCCAGGGCGAGCAAGTGGAACGTGCCGACGTGTTGGGTGAAAACGAGAAAATGGTGGTCGAGGGGAAAGAGCCGGCTGTTTACGATTACATGTTGCTGGGCATTACCAAGGCGTCGCTGTCCACTGATTCGTTCATCTCCGCCGCTTCCTTCCAGGAAACGACGCGTGTGCTGACTGAGGCGGCGATCATGGGCAAACGGGACGAACTGCGTGGCCTGAAGGAGAATGTCATCGTTGGCCGCCTGATCCCAGCTGGTACGGGTCTGGCATTCCACACTGCTCGTCGCAGACAGAAGTCGGGTGAAGGTTTGGTGATGGCTGCGGAGGTAATAGAAGAGTCGCCAGCAGCCCCGGAAGGCAGCGAGCTTTCGGCCTGAGGTATCCCCCATGCGATGAAATAACCGCATGGGGAGCTTGACATTTGGTCGGGGAGAAAATAGAATCCACAGTCTTTTTAGCAGTGGCTAAATTCCTGCGCCGGATTCCTTAAGAGCGCTGTGCATATATTCGGGACGGCAACGTTTGTCGTCCCCGTTATTTTTTTAGGAATGGATTATCAATGCCAACGATTAACCAGTTAGTGCGTAAACCGCGCGAGCCCAAGCCTGCCAAGAGCAAAGTGCCTGCGCTGGAAAGCAGCCCGCAAAAGCGCGGCGTGTGTACCCGCGTCTATACCACGACGCCAAAAAAGCCGAACTCGGCTTTGCGTAAAGTGGCTCGTGTGCGCCTCACCAACGGCTTCGAGGTGTCCAGCTACATTGGCGGTGAAGGCCATAACCTGCAGGAGCACTCGGTGGTGCTGATCCGCGGCGGTCGTGTCAAAGACTTGCCTGGTGTTCGTTATCATACCGTGCGCGGCAGCTTGGATACTGCTGGCGTTAAAGATCGTAAACAGAGTCGCTCCAAGTACGGCACCAAGCGCCCGAAGGCGGCTTAAAATTAATTTAAAGATTGACCCGAGGTAATTATGCCAAGACGTAGAGAAGTTCCCAAGCGTGAAGTCCTGCCTGATCCAAAATTCGGTAGTGCAGAAATTTCCAAGTTCGTAAATGTGCTGATGACGGCTGGTAAAAAGGCTGTTGCCGAGCGGATTATTTACGGCGCTTTGGAGCAGATTGAGAAGAAAAGCGGCAAGAACCCGCTTGAGGTATTTACTCAAGCCCTGGGAAATGTGCGTCCTTCCGTCGAAGTAAAGAGCCGCCGGGTCGGTGGTGCCAACTACCAGGTTCCGGTTGAAGTTCGCCCGGTCCGCCGCACTGCTCTGGCGATGCGCTGGATCAAGGATGCGGCGCGCAAGCGTGGTGAGAAGTCGATGGGCTTCAGGCTGGCTGGCGAGTTGCTGGATGCCGCCGAAGGCCGCGGTTCCGCGATGAAAAAGCGGGATGAAATTCACCGTATGGCCGAAGCCAACAAGGCATTCGCACATTACAGGTTCTAAATTTAGCTACAGAGAGTAAGGAGACAGCGGGGCTTAGGCTGACCGCTTTCTTTTTTGTTCTTTGTGAACTTTGTGGTTGAAGGTTTTAGTAAAGGTTTTAACTGTGGCACGCAAAACACCCATTGAACGATATCGCAACATCGGCATTAGCGCGCATATTGACGCCGGCAAGACCACCGCAACCGAGCGTGTGCTGTTTTACACCGGAGTATCGCACAAGATCGGTGAAGTCCATGATGGCGCCGCCACCATGGACTGGATGGAGCAGGAGCAGGAGCGCGGGATTACGATTACTTCCGCTGCGACGACCTGTTTCTGGAAGGGGATGGACAATAATTACCCCGAGCATCGCATCAATATCATCGATACCCCGGGTCACGTTGACTTCACTATTGAAGTTGAGCGTTCGATGCGTGTGCTGGACGGCGCCTGCATGGTGTATTGCGCGGTGGGTGGTGTGCAGCCTCAGTCTGAAACTGTGTGGCGTCAGGCCAACAAATATGGTGTACCGCGTCTGGCCTTCGTTAACAAGATGGACCGTTCCGGCGCTAACTTCTTCAAGGTTTACGACCAGATGAAGAGCCGTCTGAAAGCTAACCCTGTGCCGCTGCAGGTGCCAATCGGTGCGGAAGATAAATTTGAAGGCGTGGTTGATCTGGTTCGCATGAAGGCAATCTACTGGGATGAAGCCAGCCAAGGTATGAAGTTTGACCTTCGCGAGATCCCTGCTGATCTTAAGGCTACTGCCCAGGAATGGCGCGACAAGATGGTTGAGAGCGCTGCCGAAGCTTCTGAAGAGTTGATGAATAAATACCTCGAAGGTGGGGATTTGTCTGAAGCAGAGATTAAAGCTGCTTTGCGTCAGCGTACAATCGCCGGTGAAATCGTGCCGATGCTATGTGGTTCCGCGTTCAAAAACAAGGGCGTGCAGGCGATGCTGGATGCTGTGATCGATTACATGCCAGCGCCGACTGATATTAAGCCAGTTGAAGGCGAACTGGAAAATGGTGAGATCGGCAGCCGCAAGGCGAGTGACGACGAGCCTTTTGCGGGCTTGGCATTCAAGATCATGACCGATCCTTTTGTCGGCCAGTTGATATTCTTCCGTGTTTATTCCGGCTCGATCAAAACGGGCGACACGATCTACAACCCAATTAAGGGTAAAAAAGAACGCGTCGGCCGGATTTTGCAGATGCACGCTAACCAGCGCGAAGAACTCAAGGAGGTTTTTGCGGGTGATATCGCCGCTGCAGTGGGTCTGAAAGAGGCAACCACGGGTGATACATTGTGTGACCTGAACAAAACGATCATTCTTGAGCGCATGATATTCCCTGAGCCGGTGATTCACGTTGCCGTAGAGCCCAAGACCAAGGTGGACCAGGAAAAAATGGGTCTGGCCCTGAATCGTCTGGCGCAGGAGGACCCATCCTTCCGTGTGCGCACTGACGAGGAAACCAATCAAACCATTATTTCCGGCATGGGCGAGTTGCATCTGGAAATTCTGGTTGACCGTATGCGCCGTGAATTCGGTGTCGAGGCTAACGTGGGCGCGCCACAAGTGGCGTATCGCGAGGCAATTCGTAAGGAAGTTGAAGTCGAAGGCAAATTCGTCAAGCAGTCTGGTGGTCGCGGTCAGTATGGCCACGTCTGGATCAAGATGGGCCCGAACGAAGCCGGCAAGGGCTTTGAGTTCATCGATGCCGTCAAAGGCGGCACGGTGCCACGCGAATATATCCCCGCAGTGGAAAAAGGTTTGCGCGAAACCTTGCCGAACGGTGTTCTCGCCGGATTCCCGGTGGTGGACGTGAAAGTAACCTTGTTCGATGGTTCCTACCATGATGTCGATTCCAACGAAAACGCGTTCAAGATGGCGGCTTCGATGGCTTTCAAGGATGGCATGCGCAAAGCCAGCCCGGTACTGCTGGAGCCGATGATGGCGGTGGAAGTCGAGATGCCGGAAGAGAAAATGGGCGATGTGATGGGTGATTTGTCTTCCCGTCGTGGCATGATCCAGGGTATGGATGACATGGTGGGTGGCGGAAAATCAATCAAGGCCGAAGTGCCTTTGGCTGAAATGTTCGGCTACTCTACTACACTGCGCTCACTGACCCAGGGTCGTGCAACTTACACCATGGAATTCAAGCATTATGCGGAGGCGCCAAAAAATGTCGCCGAAGCAATTATTAACAAGAAATAATCGTTCTTTGAGATAAAGGGAAGTCATCATGGCAAAAGGCAAATTTGAGCGGACGAAACCGCACGTAAACGTAGGCACGATTGGTCACGTTGACCACGGCAAGACGACGCTGACCGCGGCGATCACCACGATCCTGTCGAAGAAGTTTGGTGGTGAAGCCAAAGGCTACGACCAGATTGACAGCGCGCCGGAAGAGAAGGCACGTGGTATCACCATCAACACCGCGCACGTCGAATACGAAACTGCGAATCGTCACTACGCCCACGTTGACTGCCCGGGTCACGCCGACTACGTCAAGAACATGATTACCGGAGCCGCCCAGATGGATGGCGCCGTCCTCGTCGTGTCCGCCGCAGACGGTCCAATGCCCCAGACTCGCGAGCACATCCTGCTGGCTCGTCAGGTAGGCGTACCCTACATCATCGTCTACATGAACAAAGCCGACATGGTGGATGATCCTGAGCTGCTGGAACTGGTCGAAATGGAAGTGCGCGAACTGCTCTCCAAATACGACTTCCCCGGCGACGACACCCCGATCATTATCGGTTCCGCCCTGAAAGCCCTCGAAGGTGACCAGAGCGACATCGGCGAGCCTAGCATCTTCAAGCTGGCCGAAGCCCTCGACACCTACATTCCCCAGCCAGAGCGCGCCATCGACGGCGCCTTCCTGATGCCGGTGGAAGACGTGTTCTCCATCTCTGGTCGCGGTACCGTCGTCACCGGACGTATCGAGCGCGGCATCGTCAAGGTTGGCGAAGAAGTTGAAATTATCGGCATCAAGCCCACCATCAAGACCACCTGCACCGGCGTAGAAATGTTCCGCAAACTGCTGGACCAGGGTCAGGCCGGTGACAACGTCGGCGTACTGCTGCGCGGCACCAAGCGTGAAGATGTCGAGCGCGGCCAGGTTCTTGCCAAGCCCGGCTCAATCACCCCGCACACCAAGTTTACTGCCGAGATCTACGTCCTGAGCAAAGACGAGGGTGGTCGTCACACCCCGTTCTTCCAGGGCTACCGTCCCCAGTTCTACTTCCGCACCACCGACGTAACCGGTGCGATCGAACTGCCGGCCGGCACGGAAATGGTCATGCCTGGCGACAACATCTCGATCACGGTCGCGCTGATTCAGCCGATCGCGATGGAAGAAGGTCTGCGCTTCGCGATTCGCGAAGGTGGCCGTACCGTGGGTGCTGGTGTCGTAGCTAAGGTTATCGAGTAA